>NZ_JABMIV010000040.1:0-265 GCF_013332445.1 Brevibacillus sp. HB1.1
AAGCGTGCCCTGAGAGATTCGAACTCCCGACCTTTTGATTCGTAGTCAAACGCTCTATCCAGCTGAGCTAAGGGCACATGTTATGGAGCGGACGAAGGGTCTCGAACCCTCGACCTTCGCCTTGGCAAGGCGACGCTCTACCAATTGAGCTACGTCCGCATAAAAAGGAATTTCTTGGTGCGGTCGAGAGGACTTGAACCTCCACGGTGTTGCCACCACTGGCACCTGAAGCCAGCGCGTCTGCCATTCCGCCACGACCGCATAT
>NZ_JABMIV010000041.1:0-257 GCF_013332445.1 Brevibacillus sp. HB1.1
TTTTAGTTCTGCTAAACTAGCAGGAACTTCATGTTAGCACATCCACTTTCAGGTGTCAAACACTTTTTTAAAGTGTTTTTCAACCAATCTGCAATTTGTTTAGTAACAGCAGACTTCCAATATATCATGTGCGTTACATTCATGTCAACCATCTTTTTTCAAGAAATCGATGGTCGGGAAGACAGGATTCGAACCTGCGACCCCTTGGTCCCAAGCCAAGTACTCTACCAAGCTGAGCTACTTCCCGATTATAGAAA
>NZ_JABMIV010000042.1:0-254 GCF_013332445.1 Brevibacillus sp. HB1.1
TACCAATCACAGATTATTTTCTTTCCGGTTTTGAGGGAGTATAACCCTCGCTTATATAGTGATGGGGCTGTAGCTCAGTTGGGAGAGCGCCTGCCTTGCAAGCAGGAGGTCATCGGTTCGATCCCGTTCAGCTCCACCAAAAGAATAAATATGCTCCTTGAAAACTGGATATTGCATGAAATTGCTAAGATATTAACTGTAAGTACTTTTAGTAATTACGGAAATGCAAGGATGGCCTGCTAAGTTCGTCTCAC
>NZ_JABMIV010000043.1:0-252 GCF_013332445.1 Brevibacillus sp. HB1.1
TTTTTTATGGTGGAGGCTGACGGGATCGAACCGCCGACCCTCTGCTTGTAAGGCAGATGCTCTCCCAGCTGAGCTAAGCCTCCAAATCCCTGACAAAGTGACGAGTATGCTAAGCAGCATACTCTGATAACTTTGCAGGTACCTTAACCATTGTTAAGGCGTTTTTAGGTGACCCGTAGGGGATTCGAACCCCTGTATGACAGCGTGAAAGGCTGCTGTGTTAAACCGCTTCACCAACGGGCCAAGATCATG
>NZ_JABMIV010000044.1:0-251 GCF_013332445.1 Brevibacillus sp. HB1.1
GATTTGACTATTTCTCAAAAGTGACGAAGAACAATGTAGCATATCTTCTTATTCACTTTCAAGTACTTTTTTAAAACTTTTTTGGTGGAGCTGAACGGGATCGAACCGATGACCTCCTGCTTGCAAGGCAGGCGCTCTCCCAACTGAGCTACAGCCCCATACTGGGGAATTATATGGTGGGCCTAGGCTGACTCGAACAGCCGACCTCACGCTTATCAGGCGTGCGCTCTAACCAACTGAGCTATAGGCCC
>NZ_JABMIV010000005.1:0-376218 GCF_013332445.1 Brevibacillus sp. HB1.1
CTATTCAAATGAAATTGGCGCGTAAAGCATAGATATAAGGCTCGGTAGCTCAGTCGGTAGAGCAGAGGACTGAAAATCCTCGTGTCGGCGGTTCGATTCCGTCCCGAGCCACCTTTATAGGGGCATAGTTTAACGGTAGAACGAAGGTCTCCAAAACCTTTGGTGTGGGTTCGATTCCTACTGCCCCTGCCATTTTTCAAAACATTAGTAGTAATCATGGCGGTCGTGGCGAAGGGGTTAACGCACCGGATTGTGGCTCCGGCACTCGTGGGTTCAAGTCCCATCGATCGCCCCATAAATACATAGTTGGGGATTACTTATTGGGGTATAGCCAAGCGGTAAGGCAACGGACTTTGACTCCGTCATTCCTAGGTTCAAATCCTAGTACCCCAGCCATTAAAATGCGGACGTAGCTCAATTGGTAGAGCGTCGCCTTGCCAAGGCGAAGGTCGAGGGTTCGAGACCCTTCGTCCGCTCCATTTCTCAAATTGTTTCACCTTATATCATGGAGGCATAGCCAAGTGGTAAGGCACGGGTCTGCAAAACCCTCACCCCCGGTTCAAATCCGGGTGCCTCCTCCAAAGTATTTGCCGGTGTGGCGGAATGGCAGACGCGCGCGACTCAAAATCGTGAGGGAAACCGTGGGGGTTCAAGTCCCTTCACCGGCACCATACATTTACAAGCTAACCCTGAATGTCAAGATATCTTGATGATTGGGGTTTTTTTCTGCATTGATATGCGCATAGTGTAGACAGGGGAAATAGACAACTTGTGTAAGTAACAGGACGAGGTGGTTGAGGTGTTTTACAAACTGCAAGACAAACCGCCAATGGGGATCACGACGCTGTCCGTATTGCAATGGATGATCGTAACTGTTTCCAGCAGTGTGGCGGTACCACTAATGATTGGAGATATGTACGGCTTGCAGGCTGATGAAATTGGAAAGCTGATGCAGCAGACCATGTTTTACATTGGGCTCGCGTCGTTACTGCAAGTGTGGATTGGACACCGCTATCCGATGATAGAAGGACCGGCTGGATTATGGTGGGGGATCTTTATCATTTTGGCTCAACTCGGAACGAGCATGGGTATTCATCCACAAGAAATTGGACAATCCTTTCAAGTGGGGATGATATTAGCAGGTCTACTCTTTTTCATTTTTGGCTTATTAGGCTGGATTGGAAAATTACAGAAGTGGTTTACACCACTGGTATCAGGTACGTATATGATTTTGCTTGCTGTTTCTTTGTGTAGCAACATTCTCACGGGCATGCTCGGTATTGGTTTTCAGCATTCAAAAGAGGTACAACCGGGTGTAGCAATCGTGTCCATAGGGATCGTAGCCCTTGTTGTGTTCATTATGAGAACGAAACGATTCTCCAGTTTTGCGGTTTTGTTTGGCATGGTTGGGGGCTGGATCGTGTACGCGCTTCTTGGATGGACAGAACCTGTCCGACCTACTGAGCAATTATTTTCATGGCCTTCCATTTTCTTTTGGGGACCCCCACGTTGGGATTGGGGCGTTGTATTAACAAGTATGCTGACAGGATTCGTTCTGTTGACAAACCTCATGACGAGTTTGTCAGTCATGGGAAAAGCGACAGACACTGTGCCTACTGAAAAGCAGTACAATCGCGGTGGTATTTTTACAGGGGTATCCCATTTCCTGTCAGGCTTGAGCGGTGTGGTTGGTATGATTCCACTTTCCTTGGCAGCAGCGGTTATTCAAACGACGAAAATGGCTTCGCGCTTGCCATTTATAATAGCGATGCTGGGGATGATGCTGATTGGGCTGATTCCCACTGTTGCCCATTTTTTGGCGGCTTTGCCTACTCCAGTGGCATATGCGGCGATGTTCATTTCCTATACGCAACTGCTTGGCTTCGGGTTGAAGGATTATGTGAATCTGAAGATGGACGAACGTACGATTATTGTTGGGGGAAGCTCACTTCTGGTCGGGATCGGAGTCATGTTCGTACCTGCTGTAGCTTGGAAGCAACTTCCTGCACTAGTCAGCTTTTTGTTTGGCAATGGCTTATTGCTCGGAGTTATTGTGTCCCTGGTCCTAGAACATATTGTTTTTAGAAAAAAGGAAGATAGCGTAGAAAAAGACGGCCAGGCTGCATGACGGGCCGTCTTTTTCTTAGGCGGTAACAATAGAGGAGTGAGTCAGCTCGCCACCGTTGATTTCCGTAAACATGCGGCCAACTGAACCTACGATTTCTTCTTTTTTAGATTGTTCCATTTTTTCATGGAAAAAGATGACTTGGAGTAGTGTGCGGCTTTGTTCCGTTACGCATGAGCGCTTGGAATCGACGATGGGACTCCCAAATGCGCCGTTACCATCAGCGAGAAGCAGTTTCCCTTCCATGTTGACTTCGCGTCCGTTTAATCCTTCATAGACATCATCGGCGTGGCCAAGACGACAAGTGATATCACCTGCTAAGTGATTGACGTCATAAATCCCAAAAGGAAGCGCGTGCAAAACTGAGAAAAAATTATTAACATCAACAGCGCTGTTGATCCAGAAAAAATGATTTCCCTGCAGCAGTCGGCGCAGTAATGCTTCGGAGGAAGGGCGGTATCTGGACGGATCAATGCCAACTTGCTTAAAGCAGGCCCTCCACTCGCGGACGCCTTCTATTTCTGTTAGGTTTGCAGTGTCGTGCGCAAGCCGCAAGCTCTCCACATAATAATTAATGCGTCCCTGCAGCATTTTTGGGGAGTCACTGACGGTAGCATTGTTGTATTGTAATATGCCGAGAGAAAATTGCGGCAGACGCTCGGACACGGAACAATCTAGCTGAACTTTCATCTATAGACACTCCTTACTAAACCTATTTTTGGTAGTATAACAAAAAATTTTTGTGGAAGCGACTAAGCTTCGATACAATAGAAGAGAACAGAGGAGGGAACCCCTGACGATGACGATGCGTGAGGTTGAAATTTATACAGACGGAGCTTGTTCTGGCAATCCAGGACCAGGTGGTTGGGGAGCTGTACTGATGTACGGCCAACACATCAAGGAAATGTCCGGAGCCGAGCCGCATACAACGAATAACAGAATGGAGCTGTTGGCAGCCATCAAGGCGCTCTCTACATTGAAGGAGCCATGTAAGGTGACGCTATATAGCGACAGTGCATACTTGGTTAACTGCTTCAAACAAGGCTGGTATAAAGGCTGGCTGAAAAACGGCTGGAGAAACAGCAAAGGCCAGCAGGTGGAAAATCAGGACTTATGGAAAGAACTGCTGCAATTGATGGACACACACAAGGTAGAGTACGTAAAAGTCAAAGGACACGCCGACAACAAATGGAACAACCGCTGCGACGAATTGGCGACAGGAGCGATTAAACAGCTGTGAACGACTTGCAGTACTGGGAGCAGACAAAGCAGTCCATCATTGACTATGCCAAGGAAATCGGAATCGATAAGATCGGGTTTGCCAGTGCCGATCCATTCACGACCTTAAAAGAACGGCTTCTTGTACACCGGGAAAAGGGTTATGAATCTGGATTTGAGGAGCCTGATTTAGAAAAGAGGACGAATCCAGAACTGTTGTTGGACGGGGCACGTTCGCTGATTTCTATCGCACTTGCCTATCCATCCAAGTTAAAAAATCCACCAAAGTCAGAACCTGGTGCGTATCGGGGAATCTTGTGCCGTGCAGCATGGGGAACCGATTACCATCACGTTCTGCGCGACAAGCTGGACAAGCTGACTCGATTCATTATGGAGCTGGAGCCAGGAGCTCGGATCGAATCCATGGTAGACACGGGAGCATTGTCTGATCGGGCGGTTGCCGAGCGAGCTGGGATTGGGTTTGTAGGAAAAAATTGTGCCATCATAACGCCGGAGTTTGGATCATGGGTGTACTTGGGTGAGCTTGTAACGAATCTTCCGTTGCCAAGCGACCTACCGATCGAAGAAGGCTGTGGCGACTGTAATATATGTGTAGATGCTTGTCCGACCGGAGCCTTGATTCAGGGCGGACAGCTTGATGCACAGCGATGTGTTGCGTATTTGACTCAGGTAAAAGATTTTATTCCCGATGAATTCCGCGGGAAAATCGGGAATCGGCTGTATGGTTGCGACACTTGTCAGACGGTATGTCCTAAGAATCGTCGCATCGACAACGACCATCATGCTGAATTTCAGCCTGATCCAGAGATTGCCAAGCCTTTATTGATTCCGCTGCTTCAGATGAGCAATAAGGAGTTCAAGGAAAAGTTCGGTCTATCCTCTTCATCTTGGCGGGGCAAAAAGCCCATTCAGCGCAATGCCATATTAGCACTTGCACATTTCAAAGATCGGACGGCTGTTCCTCATTTGGAGCGTCTTTTGTTCGAAGACCCCCGTACCGTCATTCGTGGAACTGCTGCATGGGCACTTGGAAAAATCGGAGGAGAGCAGGCACAAGAAGCGCTCATTTCCGCAAAAGCAAAAGAGGCGTCACCAGAAGTGGTGGAAGAGATAGAAAAAGGCATGAGCATGATTCGCGCACAGGCTTAGTTTGAACGAGAGAGGGAGGACGTAAAATGGCAAAGGAATTAGGCTATACCATGATGGATTCACCGATTGGACCATTGCTCTTGGCTTCTACAGAAGAAGGGCTGTGCTACATTCAGTTTGCCAATGAACAAGACGGATTAGCGCCTCTGGTGCGCTGGTGCAAAAAAACGTTCTTAGGAATTACTCCAACGCGCAACGATACGATCAATGAGTCTGCAAAAAAACAATTAGAAGAGTATTTTGCAGGCAAGCGAAAGACGTTTGATGTTCCAACCGTATTGTACGGAACTCCCTTTCAAAAGGATGTATGGAATGAGCTATCGAACATCCCCTATGGAGAAACTCGTTCTTACAAAGATATTGCCTTGGCTATTGGAGCAGCGAAAGCTGTTCGGGCCATTGGCGGTGCGAACAATCGAAATCCGATTCCTGTCATTATACCTTGCCATCGTGTCGTTGGCTCGAATGGTGCCTTGGTCGGGTACGGGGGTGGCTTATCCATTAAAAAATATTTGCTGTCCTTAGAAGAAGGTCCACTTTTTGCTCACGCTTCTTCCAAATAAGCTGTCTGCTTGCTCGGGCAGCTTTTCTTTTTCTTCTGAATGCTCCGCGAGTGACATATTCTTCATTGAGATGAACGGTTCATGGGTCTATGTCGCAGTCTGGAGGGGGAAAGGAGGAGGGGAAAGTGGAGTGGCGTGAATTTGTTCAGCAATACTTTCAAGCAGTTCACCAGTCATCTATGGACGGAAGATATGAGCGGCTGCTGCCTTTTTATTGCACAGGAGAGTCTGGCGCACAGGAAGAATGGGATCGACTGAACCGGGAAAAGCGGAAAATCGAGGAGCGGGGAGTCAAATTGTTGGCTGTCCAGGGACAAGTAACGCCCATGTGCTGGGTAGATACCGATGCCACCATGGAAATAACGGTTCAATGGCAAGAAAATAAAACCTTGGGGATCAAGCATACCAAGTATAAAGAGGCAAACAAAAGATTGTTCCAGCTCCAGTTGCTCAAAACGAATGAAAAGTGGTCGATTATCGGGGCAAGGGAGTCGAATGGTGATCAAAAATTGGTGGTCGAGGAAGAGGAGGAGCCTGTCATCGTTGTGTCAGGCGTCGAGGATGCCATTGACCAACCTACGCTGGTTGTTCATGGAGCAGGAGGATACAACGCTACAAATGCAGTCGCGTATGCGGAACGCTACTGGAACACGACCAATCCCGTATATCCTCGTTTTCCGGATGACTGTACGAATTTTATTTCGCAATGTTTACACGCTGGTGGAATCCCTATGCTGATGTCGAAAGAGATGGGCAAGGGTTGGTGGATTCGCACGGGAAAAGGCACCTCTTGGAGCTATAGCTGGACGGTGGCGCATAGCTTGTATTTGCTTTTGAAATCGGGTGGACCACCTATGCGGGCGGTTACGAAAAGCTCTGCGGCCGAATTGGTCCCAGGTGATATCATTTGTTATGATTTTAACGGGGATGGGCGTTTTCAGCACAATACGATCGTGGTCGCAAAAGACGCGAATCAGATGCCGTTAGTGAATGCCCATACGACAGATAGCAGCATGCGTTATTGGGCATATGAAGATTCCACAGCCTACACGCCCAAAATGCGCTATGCCTTCTTTCATATAAGAGGGGTATAATTATCGCTTGCGAAAAAAAGCTCTTCGTATAAAAGAGATGCTGCGAATCATCCAAATCATTGCCGCGAAAACGAGCATGTCTGAAAAGGTATGCGGTTCTCCTTTAATGGATTGGATGTAAATCAAGCCATGGAATAAGACGATGACAAACAGCCATGGATTGGCGAGATGAAGCCTTTTCCAACTGGAGCCACCCAGCCATTTTTCTGCCCGTGCAGAAGACGTCAGCCACAGGGCCAGTAGCATGAAAAAAGCAAGCAGCCCAAGATAGTTTGCAACGCCTGTGAGGGTCCAGTTGGGAGATGGCCACATGGTTGGATCCGAGGAAGAGAAAAAGAACAGACCCAGCCATCCATCAGCCTTTTCAGAACGGTTGTTATCTATGATCATCAGGCGAGGCTCACTTTCAAAAAGGACGAGCACAAGAATGACGTGCAGCAGTCCAGTTAGCCCAGCCCATATGCCGATATCTCGGCGGATGGACAAGCTGACAGCCATCCTGCCAGCAGGGAGCCAGGACTGGAATGGACCAATCAGTAAGGTGCAGCCAATCAAAATAAATGAGAGATAGCCGAGAATCATACTCCATGTTTCCAGGGCGGGGAACGAAGAAAAATCAGTCCACATCCAACTGGCGCCTAATAGGATCAAACTCAGGATGCTCACATGTGCGACAAGTCTTCGCACAAATGATAGGGGTGTCCCCATCTAATCGTCACTCCTTCGATAGCCAAAAGTTTCTGATTAGATGCAGCAGGCACTCCATTTGTTACAGAAGCTGGGCACGGTGGTATAATAGGACGTGTACAGGTATCAAGTTCGCAATTTACAAGGAGATTTTCAGATATGCCGTTACATATTGTTTTGCATGAGCCGCTCATTCCGGCCAATACGGGAAACATTGCCCGTTCATGTGCAGCGACAGGAGCGCATCTGCATTTGATTCATCCGCTCGGATTTTCAACGGACGATCGTTACCTGAAGCGGGCTGGTCTCGATTATTGGCATGCAGTAAATGTTCATCATCATGAGAGCTTTGAGCACTTTGCTGCGGCACAAGGAGAAGGTGCGGGCACCTTTTACTTTGTGGAGACCTGGGGGGAAAAGTTGTATACGGACGTTTCTTTCCGAGATGGCGACTACATTATCTTGGGCAAGGAGACGACGGGTTTGCCGGAAGAGCTGACAGAAAAATATCGGGAACAGACTATTCGTATCCCGATGAGCGGTGCGACCCGATCTGTGAACCTGTCCAATTGTGCAGCTATTGTCTTGTTTGAGGGACTTCGTCAGTTAGGTTTTCCATCGCTATCGTAAGGCATTTGGGAGGGAGAGATTCATTATGACTGTGAACACCATCCTGTTTGATTTGGACGGTACGTTATTAGAGATGCAGACAGAACCCTTTGTCAAAAGTTACTTGGTTGAAGTAGGTCGTCATGTCGGAGATAAGTATGATACCGAAAAGCTGTTGGCGCTGATTTGGGATGCGACCAAGGCAATGATCATGAACCAAGAGCCGGATAAGACGAACGAACAAGTTTTTATCGAACATTTTATGGAACACAGTGAGTGGGATCGGGAGGAAATATGGCCTCTGTTCGATTCGTTTTATCGCGATGTGTTTCCGACACTTTCTCACCTGACGTATCCTTCGCCATGGGCAAAGCAGATTATTACTGCCGCCAAAGAGCAAGGATTTCGGGTTGCAGTAGCGACGAATCCTGTTTTCCCGCGTGATGCGATTCACCATCGCCTTGCTTGGATCGGGATGTCCCCGGATGAATTCGAGCTAGTCACCGTCTACGAGGAGTCGCATTTCACGAAGCCGAATCCTGGTTATTACAATGAGATTTGCCAAAAGCTCGGGGTTGAACCGACAGACTGTGTCATGGTCGGGAATCACATGCAGGAGGACATGGTCGCATCCAAGCTGGGGATGAAGACGTTTTTGGTAACCAATTGGATGGAAGACCGTGGGGAGCCTCAGTATCCGGTAGATCAGCGGGGATCATTAGAAGAGCTGTTTACGGCGATTTCTGAGAAAAGCGGTGTGTTTGCGCGTTAAGAAATGGCCATGAAAGAATAGGCGAGAAGCAGGCTGTCCGTTTGAAAAAATGGTCAAGCCTGCTTTTTCACATACTTTTCCCAAAATCATCAGGTAGGCTAGGGGTGTACGATCACGTTTTACATAATAAAGGAGGAAATCTGCATGAAAAAACTTGTTTCGTCTCTGGTGATGGCTACCTTGTTGTTTAGCGGTATCTCTGGAGTGACTGCGGCGGATACAGCAGCGGATGCTACGGTTAAGCACTCCAAAGCGGAGAAAAAGGAAGAAAACAAAGCAAAACTGAACGCGAAGGCTGCCAAGTGGGGCGTAAAAACCACGGATAAAACAAATAAGGAAGTAAAAGCAGCCATTCAAGAAGCAAAAGCAGCAAAGAAAGCAGAAAACGCTGAGAAAAAAGCGGCAAAAGAAGCGAAGAAGCAAGAACAACTCGCCAAGCTAAATGATAAAGCTGTGAAGCTGGGCGTTGATACGGCAGGTAAAACGGCGAAGGAAGTAAAAGCGGCTATTAAAGAAGCAAAAGTAGCAAAAAAAGCAGAAAACGCTGAGAAAAAGGCAGCCAAAGAAGCGAAGAAGCAAGAACAGCTCGAGAACCTGAAAGAAAAGGCGGCCAAGTGGGGCGTTGACACAGCAGGTAAGAGCACAAAAGAAATCAAGGCTGAAATCGAAGCGAAGAAAGCAGAAAAGAAAGAGAATAAGAAATAACAAGAAAACAAAAAAAGCAGGTTGCCACAGTAGGCAGCCTGCTTTTTTCCCCTGGATGCTTCTTACATGTTCCAGGTTTTGTCTTCGTTGTAGCCCGCTGTCAGCATGAAAAACAGAAAAGCTCCGAGGACCAATGCTACGATAAATGTACCCACGTTTGACAGCTCCTTTCGTAAACAAACTACTCCCATTATAGCGTAGCCTGCCCACTTTGCAAACGAATTAAAGCTGTTGCGCCCTTGTGAGTGACAATTTTCGATAGTCATACACAAGCTTCAAAAAAGCACTTAGCGCAATATATACACTCAGTTTCTCACCAGTATCGAGTTCCATCCCTGTCACTGCTTGGTAAATGAATATCGCAAGAATCACCAAGCTCGCGATGCCAGTCAAATAAAGTCCTTTTTTCACTTGAATGCATTCTGCTTGAATATCCATGATCGTTCCTCCTATTATTTTACGCCAATCCGTCTTGGCCTCCGTGTATGTTGCTTATGATTGTATTTTACAGGGGAGATGGGCTTACAAACCATCGAATCAACTTACAGCTACGCACGGTAAACCTTACAATTCCGTAATCTTCCAAGCTGTTAAAAAGCAATGTGACGGATTTTTTATGGGAAGATTGCTGAAACTTGTGCAGATGTCTCGCATACACATATGTAAAGGCTGTAAGAGCCTGTTGGCAACCGGAGAAAACGGCTTGCACGTGAATGCGTGACCGCAGGCGGACATATACATGAGAGTACATTGTCGTTGGGAAGAGAGAGGGGCTTAAGAGGGAGGAGTGTCGAACATGGACATTTTAAAACGGATCGCTGAGCACCGGGCCCGCGAAGAAAACCTGATGTGGAGAGGAACATTCGCCGAATATTTGCAACTGGTACGTAAAAATCCGCAAATTGCCCAAACGGCGCATTCACGCGTCTACAACATGATTAAAAGTGCGGGGGTTGAAGAGAACGAGGACGGCTCACGTTCGTATCAATTTTTTAGTCGGGAAATCTTCGGACTGGATCGTTCTGTTGAGCGCCTAGTGGAGGAATATTTCCACTCGGCTGCGCGTCGTCTGGATGTCCGCAAACGCATCTTGCTCTTGATGGGGCCTGTCAGTGGCGGTAAGTCTACGCTCGTGACGATGCTCAAACGAGGACTGGAAGAGTATTCACGGACGGAAGACGGAGCGATCTATGCACTTGATGGCTGCCCCATGCACGAAGAACCACTTCATCTTATCCCGCACGAGCTGCGTCCAGAGGTGGAAGAAGAGCTGGGAATCAAGATTGAAGGAGAATTGACACCCTATAACCGGATGAGGTTGGAAACCGAATATGGAGGGTGCATCGAGGATTTCCCTGTTCACCGGATTTTGTTTTCTGAAGCCAATCGTGTCGGTATCGGTACATTTAGCCCTTCTGATCCGAAGTCTCAGGATATTGCCGATTTGACGGGGAGCATCGACTTTTCGACGATTACGAAGTACGGCTCTGAGTCCGACCCGCGTGCGTATCGTTTTGATGGGGAGCTGAACAAAGCCAATCGCGGATTGATGGAGTTTCAGGAAATGCTGAAATGCGACGAGAAATTTTTGTGGCATCTCCTGTCGCTGACACAGGAAGGAAACTTCAAGGCAGGTCGTTTTGCCCTCATTTCTGCAGATGAACTGATTGTTGCGCATACAAACGAATCGGAGTACAAGGCTTTTATTGGGAATAAGAAAAATGAGGCGCTGCAATCTCGGATTATCGTCATGCCGATGCCGTATAATCTGCGTGTCAGTGACGAAGAAAAAATATACGCAAAATTAATCAAGCAATCCGACTTGGGGCATGTGCATATTGCACCGCATGCGCTCCGGTCAGCAGCAGTCTTTTCCATTATGACCCGCCTGAAAGAATCGAAAAAACAAGGGGCCGATCTACTGAAAAAGATGCGGCTGTATGACGGTGAATCGGTGGAAGGCTTCAAGGGAGCCGATCTGGAAGAACTGCGTAACGAGCATGCCGATGAAGGAATGTCCGGTATTGATCCGCGTTATGTCATCAACCGTATCTCCAGTGCACTGATCCGCCGCGACACTGAGTGCATCAATGCGCTTGATATTCTTCGGGCGCTTAAAGAAGGCTTTGACCAGCATCCATCTATCACCAAGGAGCAGCGGGAGAGGTATATGAACTTCATCTCTATCGCGCGCAAGGAATACGACGAGCTGGCGAAAAAAGAAGTGCAGAAGGCGTTTGTCTACAGCTACGAAGAGTCGGCAAAAACGCTCATGGATAACTATTTGGACAATGTGGAAGCTTATTGCAACATGAATAAAATCCGTGACCCCGTTACAGGTGAGGAGATGGATCCAGATGAGCGCCTGATGCGTTCCATCGAGGAGCAAATCGGCATCTCGGAAAATGCCAAGCGGGCCTTCCGCGAAGAAATTCTCATCCGTATCTCGGCCTATGCGCGTAAAGGGAAGCGTTTTGACTACAGCACGCATGATCGCCTGCGGGAAGCTATCGAGAAGAAGCTGTTTGCCGATCTAAAGGATGTCGTCAAAATTACGACCTCGAACAAAACGCCGGATGAGCATCAGCTCAAGAAGATTAATGAGGTCACCAAGCGTCTTATCGAAGAGCATCAATATTGCCCCGTTTGCGCAAATGAGCTGCTGCGCTATGTGGGTAGCCTGTTGAACAGATGACAGAACTTTGGCGACATGAGGAGCACGTCATATTCGGCGCAGATTGCGCCAGTTGCTAGGAGGAGACGGCATGAAAGATGAATCATCGTTCATTGTCTCCCGGGAAGACTGGTCGCTGCACCGCAAAGGGTACCAGGACCAAAATCGACACCAGGAAAAAGTGAAAGAAGCGATCAAAAAAAATCTGCCCGATCTCGTCAGCGAAGAAAACATCATCATGTCGAATGGTCGGGAAGTTATTAAGATCCCTATTCGCTCCCTGGATGAATACCGATTGCGTTTTAACTTCCAAAAGGGAAAACATGGCGGTCAAGGTAAAGGAAACAGTAAAGTAGGAGATGTCGTCGCCCGTGACGGCGATCCGGCGCAAGGGCCAGGAAAGGGTCAGGGAGCGGGTGATCAGCCAGGTGTAGACTACTACGAGGCTGAAATCAGCGTAGAAGAATTGCAGGAGATGCTTTTCGCCGAGCTGGAGCTGCCGAACCTTCAACAAAAAGACGAGGAACAAATCGTCGTGGAAGAGACTCGGTTCAATGATGTCCGGAAAAAAGGCTTGATGGGCAACATTGATAAAAAACGTACGCTGATTGCGGCCATCCGCCGAAATGCGCTGGCAGGCTACAGTGATATGGAGCTGGGGATCACCGATGATGACCTGCGCTTTAAGACGTGGGAAGAGATCATCAAGCCTCATTCCAATGCTGTCATTATTGCGATGATGGATACGTCGGGAAGTATGGGCGTGTTTGAAAAGTATATTGCCCGCAGCTTTTTCTTCTGGATGGTACGTTTTCTGCGCACCAAGTACGAAAAAGTCGAGATCGTCTTCATTGCCCATCATACGGATGCGAAAGAAGTAACGGAGGACACCTTTTTCTCGAAAGGGGAAAGTGGGGGGACGATCTGCTCCTCTGCCTACAAAAAGGCGTTGGAGATCATCGATAGCCGCTACCCAACATCGCAGTACAACATTTACCCGTTCCATTTTTCCGACGGCGACAACCTCACGTCTGACAATGAGCGCTGCGTAAAGCTGGTGAAAGAGCTCATGGAGAGATGCAACATGTTCGGCTATGGCGAAGTGAATCAGTATAATCGTCATTCAACCCTCATGTCAGCGTATCGCCACATCAAAGAGCCGAAATTCATGCATTGTGTCATTCGGGAAAAGGGCGAGGTATACAAGGCGTTGCGTACTTTCTTTGGCAAGAAGGAAGCTGTGAAGTAATCATAGTGGCAACCGGGCGAGAAATCGTCCGGTTGACTTATGTGAGGGGTGTTACTATGTATCCACAAAAGCATCGGATGCGCAACACGGGAGCCTTCACTTTCTTGGCATACTTTACATTGGGGGCAGGTGTACTGCTATTTTCAATCGGTTTATACAATGCAACAGGTCTTCAGCTGCACGAAAAGGGGTATTATATCGCATGTATGCTTCTGGTAGCAGTTGGATCGATTTTGACGCAAAAAGTAGTGAGAGATAATGCAGAGGATCGAACAATTATTGAGGAGCAGGAAAGAGAATTTAACTTGAAGGTATCGAAAGCGGAGAAAGAAACGCCGAAATAGCCCAGATGGTGTATGGTTTAGGCAAGGAAAATGTTAAAGTTGTTCATCATCGGGTATTCGCTCCATTTTGGTGGGGAGGAAACCAATGGATCGCAAAAAAACCGCCAGGCTCATGCCCTGACGGTCTTTCGAATGAGCGCTACAAACTCCTCTGCCTTTTCAATGTGTGGAGAGTGCCCCACATTTTCCATGACTATCTCCTGATAGGAACCGCCAGCGCGCTGATATTGTTCGAGCACGTCTCGAATTTGGGAGACCATCGGCTGCGGAGGATATTCGTCTTCCCCTGGCCATCCGGGGACATAGCCAAGCTTGCCTAGTGTACCGAAATCAGCAAGCGACTGATCCGAGATAATGGCATCATCCGCACCGCGAATCCATAAAATCGGACACTTCGGCTCCATCTGGACAATACCGGACAAATTTACGTATTTGGGAGAAATCGCATTCGTAATCCCTGTCGTCCCAGGAGCAACACCGGGCCAATCGTTTACGTATTCAAAGGCACCAGGGTAAAAGCCCTCTCCCGTTCTCGTAGAGATTATCGCGCTCACATAACGATCTTCCTGCTCTGGGCCAACCTGGAACGGGGGATTGAAATAAAGCTGATTCATGACATTGCGAGGACTGGAGGGAGATTCATTACTCATATCTTTGGCTGCTATCCTTTTGACCAGCTCGGAGTTGACAGCTCCTCCACCTGAGCCTGAGAAGCTGCTGTAGCACGGGGTGCCAACTATATCCTTGGTTCCACCAAAGCCGTAAGGAGACATGGGGGCGATTAGAATCAGGGAGCGTACTTCCTGCGGGTGATCGATGGCAAACTGCATCACGATCCCACCGCCCAACGACCAGCCGGCAAGATGGACGGGTGTTGGCAAGTCCAATGCCCGAATAAACGAGTGAAGGTCATCCGACCAGTCTCGCAAACCGCGTGTCGCATCGATGGGCAATGCTTCACTTGCTCCATAGCCACGCATATCAGGTGCGTACACACGGTACTGGTCACATAGAGCCGCTATGGTATCATCCCAGAACAAGTTGGCTGATGCATTGCCGTGAATGAGGAGGAGCGGTTCTCCTTCTAGTACGCCAGCTGTCAGATAAGAAACGAGCAGTCGATCGGTCTGAATCGTTTTTGTTTCGATTCGTGCATCCATCAATGATGTGCTCCTTTCATTGTATAAGATTATAAATATCAGAATATTTACATTATATATCCATTCGGTTACAAAATGAGAAAAGAAAACAACCGCCCGTGAAAGGCGGTTGCAGGAAGGTTACATATGGAGACCACGCATCTGTTGTTCGATTTTCTCAAAGCCGCCAGAAACCTTAACGACTTCGTCTTTTTGTTCAGAAACGAGAACAAGCACTTCTTCCAGGCTCTCTTTGTTCTTGTCGGTAATATCTGCGTTGACTTCAACTTTTGCGCCGACTTCTTGAATCATACTGTGAACATGGATAATGAACTCTTGCAGGTTTTTCGTTTTATCCGCAAAGTTTTGCATGTAGTTGTCTACATTGGTGAACATTTCTTGTACTTCAATGATGCCCTCGCTATTTTTCTCAAAAGAAGTCTGTGACTCAGAAATCATATCTGATACGAGCTTCATTTTTTCGCGAATGGTCATGAGCAGGTTCGAGATCGATTCAGAGGATAGCTTGGAGGATTCAGCCAGCTTGCGTACTTCATCTGCTACGACAGCAAATCCTCGGCCATGTTCGCCTGCGCGAGACGCTTCAATCGTGGCATTGAGTGCCAACAGATTGGTTTGTGCAGAAATCTCGGAAATGGTTTGAATGATTTTCCCAATCGATTCGGTTTCTTTATTGAGCTCTTGAATCAGCTGGTTCGTACCTTGGATATCCTTGATGAATCGTTCAAAGTCATTGCCGATGTTGCCGATGCGTTTGCCGCTCTCATTAGTGGCTTCTTTGGTCGATTCTACGTAATCATGCATCTCTGTAACAGAGCGGGTCATGTCCTCCACTTGCAGATTCGTCGAGCTCATTTCCCGACGCAGTTCGTCGGTATTGCTGGTCTGAACCGTAAAGGACTCCATAATGTCTTGCAGGGAAGCGACGGTTTCGACTGCGCGAATATTTACACCGTCCGTCACCTTGTTCAAATTCTCTTGATAGTCTTGCATAGAGGTGAGTGATTCATTGATCTGATCCAGAACACGTTGCAACGATTCCTTTGAGGCAATCGCTTCTTGTTTTTGTTGCTCACTTTCCTCTTGCAGCTTGTTATTGAATACAGCATGCATCATGCTCGTGACAGAGACGAAGCAGAAGGTAAGCAAGAAGTACATCAGATCAAGGTTGTTTGTCGAATGGAAAATCGTTTCTCTCTGTGTCAGGAAGTAGTAAGAGACAATACCCAATGTCGATACAATCGTCAAAATATTGATGAGTCGGTCTTGATAAATCCCCATGACTGCTACAAAGAACATAATGGTCATGATATTGATCATATGCGGGTCCAGTCCAACTACGATGAACATAAAAATTCCGATTACCGCGAAGTTGAAAAACTTCATGAAGGGCGCTGCTTTTTCACGGAACCTCGGGCGATTAGAGATGTAAGTAAAAGGTGCCAGTACGCCATACAAAATACCCAGTATCGTGAAAACGAATGTGTACGATACGCCTAGAAAAAGGTTTAAGACCTGAACTACCGTAATAATACTTGCGAATACGATTACGACCCAATTGTTTCTTCTTCTCAATAGATCAATGTTATCCATGTTATCCATGTTACCCACCTACCTCGACTTTTACTTGGTTGGATGACGACGAATTGTACCAGGAATATTTCGGATCGTGCTTATTGTCATAGACATCTTTTAGATGGAAGAGGGTCGGAATGGCATCGGCCCCTTTGTAAAAGACGATATCTTTGGTCTGAGTCGCCTTTACTTGATACTTCTTATTAATGAACGTAAAAAAAGTTGGATCTGCTACCCCGATTGCGTGGGTATAACCGTGCTTTTCAGCGTAATCTATCATTAAGCAAATTCCTTTTTGCCCTAGTTGTCCACGGTATTTCGGCAAAACAGCGAGACTGTCTACCTCCATTACTTTCATATCTTCTGTAACAACATCCTGAAAAAGTGATTTCATATAAGCACTTGATTTGGAAAAGGGCGTCATTTCAAATGTTCCACCTGCTTCACCATCTTCGGCAAGTAAGAGGAACTGAGCCGAGCCTTCTTTCGCATGCTCCATCTCGAAGCCCATGCTTGTCCATACTGTTTCTTTGATTTCATGAAATTGTGCTAACTCTTGTACGGTTTCTACTTGTTTGTACATAACTTCTCCACTCCATCATTTTCTCTGATTGAACCATGTTGTGTATGTTTGACGTCACTAAAGTTATGTTTTTCCATCCGATACGATAATGAAAGTGCTTTCATCCTCCTTTCAAAAATGTAAACACAAAAAAAGGCCGTTCCATCGAAATGGAACAACCGAAGCTACCAACATCGAATAAATGGTCTCAAGATGATGGCAACCCGGCTATCATGGTCAAAGACTGTAGACCCGTGGTTTTGCGTCGCCACCTTTCGATGACTTTGCCTTTTGCATTTTTTAGCAAAAATTGTAAAGATGTGTCGAATTTTGCTAGACATAATCATGCAAAATATAAGCCAAAAGATATATTCTTGTCAAGTTTTGGTAGGGAAAATAAACTAATTGTTCATAAAGCATAGACGTAGAAAAAACCAGTTGTGTGATCAACTGGTTTTTCGTTATATAAGCGTTAGGTTAGGGTACGCAGAATGTCTAAAACTTCACTAGGCTCCATGCGTTTTTTGTAATCAGGATCTAAGCCTGCTGAACGGATTACGCCCTGGTTGTCGAGGATATAAGTAGCAGGTATGGGGAGTGTCCATGAATCTTCGCTATTAAAACGATGGAGATCAATATCCAATGATCGGTAGGTATCATGTGAAAAATCAGGCAGTCTGAATCTGAGTTTATATTTTTCTGCTACTTGGTTATTGGTATCGCATAACACGGGAAAGCTCAGACCGTTTTTCTCTTGCATAGTAAGAGAGTGTGCAGGAGATTGTGGACTAATGGCAAACAATTGGGCACCCAGAGAGGTTATCGTATCGATCTGTTTTTGGTATGCTTGCAGCTCCAAATTGCAGTAGGGGCACCATGATCCACGGAAAAATGTAAGGACGACGGGACCTTTTCCGATTTTTTCCGACAAGGTAATGGTCTTGCCAGTGTGATCGTTCAACGAGAAATCAGGTGCAATCGAACCAATCGGCAAGCCCTTTGCGTGTCCAGAGGTCCGCAGCTCCTCGATTGATTTTGTAAATGCATCTGTTACTTCACGAGTGAGGAGGTCTGCTATTTGAATGGTTGTAAAATCTAGCTCTTCGCGCAGGCTCTGAAAATGTGGTTTATCCATATGTTGTTCCCCTCTTTTTCGAAAGAATAGTAAAAGCCATAGCTTTACGATATCTTTCTTTTGGAGGGGAAGATGTAACCTGGATTACATTCTCTTCAAAATTTCGTCCCGATGAATGGAAATGGATTTAAAGCCTGTTTGAATTAGTTCTTCTCTTACTAAAGCACGTAATGCTACCGTCACAGCTTCCCTGGATGCCCCGACAAAATGGGCGAGTTCTTGATGGGAAAGAGGTAAGTCAATTTGTTGAAATGCCGAACTGTTAGGAGTGCCAAATTGATCGGCAAGCCTTACTAATGTGGAAATAATGCGATCTTGTAAAGGGAGAAGAGCAAGATTTTCGGCTGCCTGGCTGATCGAAACCATTCTATCGCTAATGATCTTCATGATCTTCATCATCAGTTGCGGATGTTCGATTATGTAGCTCTCAAATTTTGCTTTGCTCATTTTACAAATGAGGCAGTCTTCGATGGCTTCTATATACATCTCCCGTGTACCTAATGAGAGGAGATCCACTTCTCCAAACACATTGCCTTCCCCGAGGATGTCGAATGTGAACTGCCGCCCATCCCGATTTACTTTATATAAACGTACTTTCCCCTGTTTGATAAAGTAAAAGCTCTCTGAAAAAGTTTCTGGTGTTTGAATGCACGTATTTTTGGGAAAAGGGGATAAGGAGGTTAATTGATCGATTAAGCGCAAACTTTCCTCGGATAATGAATTTAACAAATAAAATTGAGATAAATAGGTGATTTGGTTCATCATTTCTGTTCGGTTTGGGTCTTCAGAATCGTTCTTTTCGCTTTGGTGACAATTCTTTTCGTTTCCTTTGTATCAGAGATTCTTAACCAATCGTCACAAAGCTGCGTCACCCAGTCAGGTTGTGATTTACTCGCATCGTTCAACCAATTCCCAACAGAATCTTGAACATATTTGGATGGATCTGACTTCACTGGCGTAAGCAAGGGCAGACAGCGAGCAGGCTCATTTTTCAATGTGTCAATATGCTTGCACCAGACCCCTCGAGGGCGTGTAGCTTCTACCGCAAAGCGGCGAATATTTTCGTCAGTATCAAGTACCCATTCGCTCAGGAGGTGAATGGAATGGTTCAGATCATGCACGAGAGAATCTCGAATTGCCATCCATGCGATCTCTCTCACTCCAAAATGATGATCTGCCGAGAGTTTTCTTATTTGCCTTAGCTTTTCTTCGAGCGATAAGCTGTTGTCCAAACCAATGATATAGGCACTCCAGCAACGTACACTGTCTGACTTGTGGGTGGCCAACGATAGGAAAACGGGAGACGTAGCTGTGGGTTCACCCGATTTGTGTAAGATCGCAAGTAGTTCTTGGCCAATCAGACGGATAGCTTTCATTCCGCTCGTAGATCCCGTTTCTTCTAATTGATAAACAAGTTGAGAGATATGTGTGTCTAATTGAACATGAGGAAGAACGCTTTGTACCAGATGAATATGATCAACAGCCTGCCATTCAGTCAAATTGACACTTTCTAATTCTCCAGCATGAAGGAGTGCTAAAACATTGTCAGGGATGAGCGAGGCTTTACTTGCTCCTTTTCTCGTGTGTACCGAATCCGGCATTTTCAACAAACCCCTTTTCACAGAAATGGTATACATTCAAAACGGAATAGCTGCAACAAAAGTATACCTAAAAAATCACCCATAACAAAAATTTTCCAACCATCCGATAACTAGAAGGAATAGGAGGGGATTTTATGAAGGAAGTAAAAGTGATTCAATTTTACTTTTCCGGAGGCGGTGAAACGATTAGCGTTGAAACGACGGAACCGGAAGAGATCATTCAAATGGTCGCTAATCAAGACGGTGGATGGCTACAGTACGATGATGTTGTTATCAACGTCAGAAATGTTTCGTATATCAAAGTACGCAGTCAGGCGTAAGGATAGGAAAAGCGCGTCAAGCTCTTCAGGAAAAAGCTCTCCTTTAAATGAGGAGGGTTTTTTCGTGTTGGAGGTAACGCCGCTGGTTATCCTAATTAATAGAAGAAAAAGGAGGGTGACAAGATGACGCTGGAAGAAGTCATGCAGAAGCTCGAAGCGATGCGGACAGAGCAGACGAAAAAAACGTTATTGCGGCATGGAGCAAAAGAGCCTTTGTTTGGCGTGCGAGTCGGCGATATGAAAAAGCTGGTCAAGGAGGTCAAGCGTGATCAGCAACTCGTCCAGGCGCTGTACGATACGGGAAACTACGACGCCATGTACTTGGCCGGATTGACGGTTGACCCAAAGAGCATGACAAAAGAGCGGTTGCAGACTTGGGTCAAGGAAGCGTCTTGGTACGCGCCCGCCGAATATACGGTTGCGAGTGTAGCGGCTGAGAGTCATTTTGCCATGGAGTTGGCACGAGAATGGATCGAGTCAAAGGAAGAGATGGTAGCCACATGTGGGTGGAATACGTATTCGAACTACTTGTCGATTGCTCCCGATGAACAGCTACATAAAGAAGAAATCAAACGGCTCCTCATGAGAGTGAAGGAGACGATTCATCAGGAACAAAATCGCGTACGGTACACCATGAATCAATTCGTTATTTCAGTAGGGGCGTATGTACCGGAACTTCATCAGGAAGCGTTGGAAGTGGCTGCAGCGATTGGCAAAGTACATGTGGACGTCGGACAGACAGCGTGCAAGGTTCCGTTGGCTACGGAGTATATCAAAAAGATAGAGGAACGAGGGAGTGTCGGAAAAAAGAAAAAGACATGCATCTGCTAGTCGGGCATTTTACTCATTCATTTGGCGTATATTTCTAAGGTGCTTTTGTTTGCTAAAGTATCGACTATTCCTTGCTAATGTGCTATCATGATACCTTGTTAACGTATTACCACTTTATCAGAGTAAAATATAGAGTAGGGAAACGAGGGGGATCATCACGATGAAGAAAATAGCATGGATGTCTTTGTTGTTGAGTGCGATGGTTTCATTGGTAGTGGGCTGTTCCAGCGCAAAAACTGGCGCTGACGCGAACAAGCTGATTATCGGAATTGATGATAAGTTTGCACCAATGGGATTCCGGGATGAAAAAAATGAGCTAGTCGGTTTTGATATTGATTATGCGCGTGCAGCCGGCGAAAAAATGGGAAAACAAGTCGAGTTTCAACCAATCGATTGGAGTGCAAAAGAGTCTGAACTAAATAGCGGTCGTATCGACTTGATCTGGAATGGATATACGATTACAGATGAGAGAAAAGAGAAGGTTCTCTTTACCAAGCCTTATCTGAAAAACGCGCAAGTAGTGGTCACGATGGCAAATAGCAACTGGACCAAGCTGTCAGACTTGGCCGGTAAAGCAATTGGTTTGCAAAAGCTGTCTTCCGCATCTGACGCTGTCAATGCAAGTGACATGAAAAATCAGGTCAAATCAATTACAGAGTATCCTGATAATGTACTGGCATTGAGCGATATGAAGATTGGCCGCGTGGAAGCAGTTGTCATCGACCAGATTGTAGCCGATTACTACATGGCAAAAGAACCTGGAACCTTTAAGCTGTTGGAAGAATCACTTGCACCTGAGGAGTATGGAGTGGGCGTCAAAAAAGGGAACGAGGCGTTATTGAACGAACTGCAAAAAGCCTTGGATACCATGAATCAGGATGGAACAGCAACTAAAATATCAGAAAAATGGTTTGGCGAAAATCGCGTGTTGAAATAAACGGAAGATACGATGGCTTCGCCGAATGATTGGCGAAGCCACGCTTTATTATAAGGATTAGGAGCATACCAGATGAGCTTAGACTATATTATCTCCATTACCGTGCCCATGCTAGAAGGGGCGCAGATGACGGTGTTGCTGTTCTTCATCGCCATCCTGGCATCGATCCCATTGGGATTTCTCATTACCTTAATGGCGAATAGCAGCAGCAGAGGTCTGTCTTGGTTCGCGCACACCTATGTGTATGTCATGCGTGGAACGCCTTTATTATTACAGCTATTGTTTTTTGTCTTTGGTCTCCCACTCTTGCCAGTGATCGGAGAATACTTGGTTATGGATCGATTCGTAGCTGCATGCCTCGGCTTCGTGCTGAACTACGCAGCGTATTTCGCGGAGATTTTCCGTGGAGGACTATTGTCGATCGACAAAGGACAGTACGAGGCGGCGCAGGTACTCGGCTTTAGCAAATGGCAGACGACCAACAAGATTATTTTGCCGCAAATGTTTCGCGTGGCTTTGCCTGCCGTCGCAAATGAATCCATTACTCTCGTAAAGGATACAGCGCTGCTCTATGCGGTTGCCGTCCCAGAATTGCTTCACTTTGCACAAACGGCTGTGAATCGCGACTTTACCATCGTTCCGTTTTTTATTGCCGGAATCATTTATTTGTTGATGACGCTATTGTTGACGTTATTCTTTAAGTGGCTGGAAAAAAGGTTCAAATTCGAATAAAGGGCTGGCGCAATATGGATATCATTCAAGTATCGAATCTAAAGAAATCGTTTGGCAATCAGGAAGTTTTGCGAGATGTCTCGTTTTCGGTGAAAAAGAACGAAGTCGTGGCGGTCATTGGACCGTCTGGCTCCGGCAAAAGCACAATGCTACGTAGCTTGGTCAATCTGGAGCAGGTGAATGGTGGCAGCATTCGGGTGCAGGATGATTATTTGGTGAAGGACGGCGTTTACGCCAGTAACCAGGAAATCAAGCAGATCACCTCGAGAATGGGCATGGTATTTCAGCATTTTAATCTGTTTCCTCATTTGACGGTGAAGGAGAATCTTGAGATCGCACCTAGAGTGGTCAAAGGGGAGGCGGCGGAGGACATCCAGCGCATGAGTGCAGAGCTCTTGGAAAAGGTCGGCTTGTCTGATAAGGCAGGCGCATACCCAGCAAGGCTCTCAGGCGGACAGAAGCAGCGTGTGGCGATCGCCAGAGCATTGATGATGAATCCGCAAATCTTGTTGTTTGACGAGCCTACGTCTGCGCTCGATCCAGAACTGACAGGTGAGGTCCTGCAAGTCATCAAGCAGCTTGCCCAAGAGCATATGACGATGATGGTTGTGACGCATGAGATGGGATTCGCGCGCGAGGTGGCGAACCAAATCATGTTTATGGACAACGGGGAATTCGTAGAGTCGGGGACACCTGAGCAATTGTTTACAAACGCTAAATTTGAGCGGACCAAATCATTTTTGCATCGCGCATTAAAATAGAGAAGATCAACAACAAATGCCCTCAGTGTCGAGAAGACAGACTGAGGGCATTTTGTATAGACAGGCTACATCACCTGATAGTTCAAGTACCGTTGGCTGATGAACGAATGAAAATGATCGCTGAACGAGTCAGCATTTAAAAACGCATTGTAAGCGTAAGGAGTGACCCGACAGTAAACGACCTCGCGTCCATCGTGAAAACGGATGTAGAGGTGGTTTGTAACCAGATCGTAGCGAGCAGCTTTGATCAATTTCGAATCCAGTTCCTTGTAGGTAATTTCTTGGGGTTGATTCTGACGTGGCAGAAATTGGCGAAAAAGAGATCTCAATGTACGTGCAAACTCCTTTATCTAAAAATCGGCTTATCTATTTCTACGAGTCTTCATTTTACGCAAAAATTTGGATTCGGAATACAAAAATAGCACACCAATTGCAAAATAGGCTAAGAGAACTGCGTTCAGAACGATCGATGAAAAGTCGGCAAGCATGTAAGTGCCTCCTGTTAGAGAGAATGAAGTCACGAATTGAAAGGAACCTGCTCCATAAAAGGGAAGATCTTCTTTTTGGTTCATTCTATGGGCCTATTATCTAGTTGTGTTTTGAAAAGAATGATCATCCAAAAGTACGTAGACTCATGAAAATCCTTGTCGAATATAGTCTATATTACCTATTTTATTATTGTCAATAATTACATAGAACTAAATGAATTATCCGCAAATTTCCTTGATCAACTACCTTGTATCACGAGGTATAGTGTGGTAATCTCTAGGCATGTCACAGGGAGGAGATGCTTTTGTGAACAAAGAGTTGTTGAAAGGAAGCATCGATCTATTGCTACTCTCGCTGATCGCACAGAAAGATCAGTACGGCTATGAGTTGGCCAAGAAGATTCGCGATAAAAGCGATGAGCTGTATGAAATCGGTGAAGGCACACTATATCCTGCCCTAAAGCGATTGGAGACGCAAAAGGCAGTGGAGTCTTACTGGGGGGAAGCCAATGAGGGCGGACGCCGTAAATATTATCGGATCACCAAGACAGGCCAGGGACTTCTTCAAGACAAGATGAAGGATTGGCAGAGCTTGAGCAGACTCATTACGCTCGTCAATGAGGGAAGTGAGTAAGCGAATGAAGCTGGAAGAATACGCAGAGCGGGTTGTCAATCGTTTGCCGTGTTCCAAATGGGAAAAGCAGGATGTCAAGGATGAGCTGATGGATCATTTAAGGAGCATGAAGTGTGAGCTGGTCGAAGAAGGCTACGAGGAACAGCAAGCCGTCTCTCTGACCATTCAACGATTTGGACCTACGGGGGCAATCAGCCGGGAACTGTCTGAATCGATGCCGCTCATTGATAAATACTTCCGCAAATGGTTCATGACGTTGTTTTTCTTGTATGTAGCGATCTCCAGCTATCTCTTGTTATTGTCGCCTGATCGCTTCCGGCGCAGAGCTTTTACAGTGGAATGGAAGCAGAGGATGATCGAGTACGGCGTCCCGCAATATACGCATCTTTTTCAAAATACGAAGCCATTTCAAACCTTGGTGGATTACGTCTTCCATTATGATCATTACAGCTTCGGTACGGTGATGTATAACTTGATAGGGAATATCCTTATTTTTTTGCCGCTGGGATTGTTTTTGCCGCTGTTATTCTTGTCCTTTCAAAACATGCATCGCGTGTTTTTTCTCACATTGTCTGCCAGTCTTATCATTGAAGCGTTGCAGCTTTTGCTTGCATTAGGAAGCTTTGATGTCGATGATCTACTGCTGAATGTAATCGGGGGACTGATTGGTTATGGCATGTTTCGATTAGGAGCAGCTATGATACACAGGCGAAGGAAAAGTATTCGCTTCGATGATGATTTGTCCGCTACACCCTCGTAAAAAGCAACATAAGTCGAAGAAGACTCATGGACCGAGGTCGCCGGGTTGTAAGGTGACCTTGGACAAGGTTTTCGATGACTTTTTATGCATATGTACATCGTAATACGATATACATAGTTATTCGATCTAGGAGGATTTCATGAAAAGAAAAGCGATTTTACTCATCGTGTTCGCCCTCATGCTCCAAGTAGTAATTGGTTGTGAGAGCAACCATGCTAACGGGCAAGTGCAGGCGAAGCAACACGCAGATTTTACTTTTGATGTGAAGCCGGAGACCTTCGAAGTATTTGTCGAGAAAGACGGAGTCAAGGAAAGCGCTTCTGAGCCTATGCCAGCCCGTAAGGTAGCGAATGTACAAAAAGGTGAGCAAGAGATTACCTGGAGCTACCCAGACGATAAGCTGGATGTCTCGCTTCAAAAGAAAGAAGATCATTTGCAAATCACCCTGACCTCGACAGGGACAGAGAGCTTTTCCTGGCCTACTGTGAAAGGACCTAGCTATATGCTGCCTTTGGGGGAAGGAAAGTGGATTCCTGCCGACGACAGAGAGTGGCAGTCCTTTTTCAAAGAGGAGAGTCTTACTTTCGCGGAGTCATTCTCGATGCGCTTTTTTGCTGTCAATAAGAACAAGTACGCGCTCATGTACGTGGTGGACAACTTGTTTAACAGTACAGTCGATTTTGCAGTCGATCCGACGATTTCCTTCACGTTCTCGCATGAGTTCCCGACGATTCATTCAGACAAGACCTACGGATTCCGCTTGTATGTAACAGACAATGATCCAGTCAGCATTGCAGGCGTGTACAAGGATTATATAAAGGAAAAGGGAGAGCTGCTGACTCTTGCTGAAAAAGCGAAAGCGAACTCGGATGTGGAAAAGCTGTACGGAGCTCCTCATTTTTATTTGTGGAACAAGAGCTTCCTGACTGCTGAGGATGTAAAATGGCGTGTATTGAAAACCAAACTGGACGCGAATTTCATCGGATGGATGGAGCAGTTCTTGCAAAGCAGCGAGGATGGAAAAGAGAGCATCCAGCAATTCCGCGAGATTCAAAAACAGGATTACGTTGCGGACTACCAGAAGAGAGCGATTATCAGCGGGTTCAACTATGCATTGCGCTCGCGTGAGTTTTACAATCCGAAGTTATTTACGAGCGTCGATGAGAAGACAAAAGAACTCATCGGAAAAGGGATCGACAAGCTGACGGAAGCACAGCTGTACGACTTGAACAAACAACTGCTGAAAAGTGTATTGCAGGATGCCGTTCCACCGATAGAAAAGTGGGGCAATGCGGATTCTACTGATCTGCTCAAGGACATGAAAGCAGCCGGAATTACGAATGCATGGATCGGCTTGCCGGACTGGACAGCCGCATACATGAAGCCAGCATTCATTCAACAGGCGAATGATACAGGCTATTTGATCGCTAGCTACGACTCGTACCATTCCATTCATAAGGAAGAAAATCAGGATTGGAATACGGCCATTTTCAAGGATAAGAGCTTGTATGAGAATGCGACAATCACGAAGAAAAATGGAGAAAAGAAGGCTGGTTTTCTGCAACGTGGCAGATTGCTGAATCCAACCTTATCGTTGCCAAGTGTGAAGCAGCGCATGGA
Source organism: Brevibacillus sp. HB1.1 (assembly GCF_013332445.1). NCBI lineage: Bacteria > Bacillati > Bacillota > Bacilli > Caryophanales > Paenibacillaceae > Brevibacillus > Brevibacillus sp. HB1.1. The sequence continues at coordinate 26,327 of NZ_JABMIV010000005.1, forward strand.
TGAAATCATGAGTAACGAAGTCGCTTTTAATTCGTGGTTTATTGATGTGGATGCAGCAGGAGATTTCAACGATGATTATTCACCTGAGCACACGACGACAGAAGCACAGGATATGAAGGCGAAGCTTGCACGGATGGACTACATTCGTGATGAAAAGAAATTGGTCGTTGGCTCTGAGACGGGCAACGACTTCGCTAGCAGAAGCATTGCTTTTGCCCACGGGATTGAGACGCCTGTCATCAAATGGGCAGATCCAGATATGCGAAAAAACAAGCAAAGCCCGTATTATGTGGGAGGTTATTGGTCCCCAGCGGGTGAGATTCCAGAGAGATACAAGAAGCAGGTTCCGATCAAGGAAGAGTACCAGCATGTGTACATTGATCCAGCGTACTCCTTGCCGCTATACAAACTGGTGTACAATAACTCGGTGATCACAAGCCATCACTGGGAGTGGGGGAGCCTGAAGATCAAGGGAGAAGTCGGTACTCGTATGCTCAAAGAGCTGCTCTACAATGTTCCGCCGCTCTATCATGTGGATAGAAAGATGTGGGATGCTGAACAAGAGTTGATCATGAACTATCTGAAGGTGTGGTCTCCCTTCCATAAAAAAGCAGTGCAGCAAGAGATGACCGATTATCGCGTGTTGTCTGAAGACAGACTCGTGCAAAAGGCAGTTTATGGGGATGATTTGCAAGTGATCGCCAATTTCTCACAGAAAGATTTCACGTACGAGAATCAAGTGGTGAAGGCTAGATCGGCTCTCATCATCGATGGTAAGAATAAACAGACATTCCTTGCTCCAGCGCAGTAAGAATGAATAGAAAAAGGCTGTCCGCGAAAATAATGCCGGCAGCCTTTTTGCTTACTAAAGAAGCGGGGAGTATTTCTTGCTTTTCAAATCGTATTGGAGTCGATTGATAAAGTTCATGGAAATGCGGGAGTAATGCCGTTCCGCAGAGCGGACCCAGCCATAATAAATAGGTTGCTGATAAGGGATATCCAAATCAAGGGTTCTCGTATCGGAGTCTTGCAAATGTGGTTCATGAACAAAAGAATAATCCAGTCCGATCGTAACAGCGAGATTTTGCCGGATCGCATTGCGGAGGGCTTCTGTGTTGTTAGTCGTAAACAAAATGTCGACAGGACCATACGTAGCGGCAAAATCCTCTACGAACCATTTGACATAGTCGTCGTTGTACAGGACAAAGGATTGCTTGCGAAGCTCTTCGGGCGTAACGGAATCCTGATAGGCAAGGGGCGAGTTTTTGGGGACGCCGACGACCATTTTCCCCTCTAGCAACTGTTCGAACACCAAGCCAAGTCCCTCGCTCTTTTTGAGCAGGTTCTCGTGGATGATGACTAGCCCGATGTCCAGCTTGTCATGAAGAATGTCCTCTAATATTTCCTGCGTGCCTTTTTCTGCAATTTCGGTACGGATGTGAGGATAATCTTTTTTAAAGCTCGCGACGGCATCGACCAGTAGATTCATGGGACCGGGAATCGTAGCGAGTCTCAACTCACCAGTCAACGTGTTCGTGTAGTTTTGTGCTTCCTCCCAAATCTCCTGGATTTTTCCCAAGGCTTCAAACGCTTTTTTGATGATGATGCGCCCCTCAGAGGTCGGTACAGCTCCAAGGCGCGAACGTGTAAACAGAGTAACGCCTAGCTCTGCTTCCAGACTGGCGAGCGACTGACTGATGGCGGAGAGTGTCACATGCTTGTTCTGAGCGGCTTTGGTCAGGGAGCCTGCCTTCGCTATTTCTACGATATATTCCAGTTGTTCCAGATGCATTTGGCAAGCTCACATCCTTTAGTTGTACTTAAGGAAGGGTAAGTATGTTTACATATTTTTAAATATAAAAGAGTCCTATAATGAAAGCAAGGCAAGAGATCAGGTACAAAAGACATAATAAATGGAGGCGTTTACAATGGCGAGACTCGAAGGGAAAGTAGCGATCATTTCCGGTGGTGGAACAGGAATCGGGAAAACAACGGCGATTCGTTTTGCCAAGGAAGGTGCGAAAGTAGTCGTTACCGATATCAATCTGGACAGTGCCTCTCAGACGGTAGCCGAAATCAAGGATGCGGGTGGAGAAGCCATCGCGATTGCGCATGATGTAAGCCGCGAAGAGCAATGGCAGCAAGTAGTAGCAACCACCGTAGAACAATACGAGAAAGTAGACATCCTGTTCAACAATGCAGGCATTTATATCATTAAACCGTTGGCGGAGATTACCGTAGAGGAATGGAATCGCCTCATGGCGATTAACGTAACGGGTGTCTTTTTGGGAATGAAGCATGTGATGCCACTCATGGCAAAACAACAAGGTGGTTCTGTCATCAATGCCTCTTCCATCGCTGGGCTTTTTGGTGCGCCGGGTCACGTCTTGTACGGAGCGAGCAAGGGAGCGGTTCGCATCATGTCCAAGGATGCAGCGATGGAGTATGCGGCACACGGTGTGCGCGTGAACTCGATTCACCCTGGCTATATCGATACAAACATGGTGTCCTATGCTTCGGAAACGACAAAGCATTCCAAATCAGAATTGGCACAAGCGACTCCAACAGGTCGACTCGGAACTGTTGAGGATGTAGCCAATATGGTGCTGTTCCTCGCTTCTGACGAGTCTTCTCATGTCACAGGGGCGGAATTCGTCATCGATGGCGGCGCAACAGCGAGATAAAACGGTATGAATACCATTTTTGAAAATAGGAGGAGTTACCCATGAGACTCGAAAATAAAGTAGCGATCGTAACAGGTGGAGCAAGCGGAATCGGAGAGACGACCGTCCGTCTCTTCGCAAAAGAAGGGGCGAAAGTAGTGATTGCTGACTTCTCCCCACGTGGTAATGAATTGGCGGAAGAGCTGAATCAAACTGGCTTCGATGCGTTGTTCGTGAAAACGGACGTAACGAAAGAAGACGAAGTGAAAAACATGGTGAACGCCACTGTAGAAAAGTTCGGAAAGGTAGACATTCTGTTTGCCAATGCGGGTATCGCGAAAGACGCACCAGGTCATCTGTTGAGCATGGATGATTGGCAAAGAACGATTGATATCAATCTAACTGGCGTGTTCTTGTGCGATAAATACGTTATCGAGCAAATGCTGGCGCAAGGGACTGGCGGCGCGATCGTCAATTGTGGCTCGATCCATAGCCATGCCGGAAAAGCTGGCGTGACCGCATACTCTTCCGCCAAAGGTGGAGTGAAGCTCCTGACCCAGACACTAGGACTTACGTATGCGAAGCAAGGGATTCGCGTAAATGCGGTTTGCCCGGGCTATATTGACACGCCGCTGATCGCTGGTCGAAATGAAGCCTTAAACGAGCACCTGATTGGATTGCATCCGATGGGGCGCTTGGGTAAACCAGAAGAAGTCGCCAAGGCTGTTCTGTTCCTTGCCAGCGATGATGCTTCCTTCGTCACAGGGACAAGCCTACTGGTCGACGGCGGTTATACCGCGCAATAAAAAGGTCTTTCTCCTCGCGTAGATTTGTCTACTCGGGGAGATTTTTTTTTCGCAAGATCACATCAGACAAATGCCCTCAACCATCGTCCAAGCGGGCGCAAAACCGTCCGAATATGATGGAAATAAGCCATTGCAGACGGGGAGGGAGAGGAATTGCCGACTTTTGTGGGAACTGTGACAATCAACAACAATGTCGGAAACATTAACTTTGGTGATACGGCAAATAACTCTCCTAAAAGCGTAACCAAAGCGTTTGCCGGTTCAGGTGGAAACAACAGTGGTAACGTGGTAAAGGTCATCAATGAAAATAGTCAAACCATCACATGGGTGGGTTCAATTACCCGTGGAATGAAGGAAAAAAAAGCAAAGAAACAAATCCGTCGCAAAGCCCGAAAAGGCAAAAAGAAAAAGTAGCCTTGATAAAGGCAGTTGCGAATGTGGACAAGCCTGTGGAATAGAAAAGAGATTAAGACTATTGCGAATTTATGTGAATTGAGATAAAAAAGATGAAAGACGATCGCAGAAAGGAAGCAAACCAGATGATGAAAACAAATGAGGAATCACTCTTATTTACCCGTGTGAACAAAGACACGCAGGCACTGCCGATTTCCATTGAGGATTGGGAGAAAAAGGCGCGAGAGGTGTTACCGGATGGGCCATTTGATTACGTTGCTGGGGGATCAGGGGCAGAGGAAACGCTGGTAGAAAACCGGACAGCTTTTTCCCGTTGGGCAATCATTCCGCGGATGATGCGGGATGTGACGAATCGTACACTTGGTATCTCGCTGTATAATCAAGCGTTACGCACACCGATCTTCTTGGCTCCTGTGGGTATGCAGACGATTTCACATCCCGATGGGGAGCTGGCGTCTGCCAAGGCGGCGGCAGCAGCCGGAGTGCCGTTCGTAGCCAGTACGGTTTCCGCTCACTCGCTCGAACAGATTGCTGAAGTGATGGGCGATGCCTATCGTTGGTTCCAGCTCTATTGGTCGAATGATCGAGAGGTTTCTGCGAGCATGGTCAGACGAGCGGAAAAGTCTGGCTATTCTGCCATTGTCCTCACGGTAGATACCGTTATGCTAGGGTGGAAGCGTAGAGACTTCCGTAACGGGTATTCGCCACTGCGCGAAGGAAGAGGACTGGCGAATTACTTGACAGACCCTATTTTTTGCTCGAGACTCCCTGAGGTAACGCCGGAGAATGCAGTGGAGGAAGTGTTGAAAAACATTTATCATCCAGCGCTGAATTGGAACGATATCGCCTTTTTGCGTGAGCATACGCGTCTGCCGATTTTGGTAAAAGGCATTTTGCATCCAGATGATGCGCGGCTTGCTTTAGAGCATGGCGTAGATGGAATCATCGTTTCCAATCACGGTGGGCGGCAGATGGATGGCGCCATTTCTACACTGGATGCGTTGCCAGCGATTGCCGAGGTGGTAGCTGGCAAAATACCTGTCTTGCTCGACAGTGGCGTGCGTACAGGAGCAGATGTCATGAAAGCGATGGCTTTAGGTGCCAATGCTATCCTGATTGGTCGCCCATTCTTGTATGGACTGGCCGTTGCCGGAGAGCAAGGTGTAGCGAGTGTGTTAGATACACTCATCCATGAATTTGACGTCGCGATGGCGCTGTCTGGCAGCAATTCTGTCGCAGACCTCGATCGCAGCATTCTTGCCCGCTTGTAAGGGGGAGCAGTCTCATCATACCCATTGTTGAAAAAAGTGAGCCAGGCTACGTGTGCTGGTTCATTTTTTTCGTATGGACACATCAAGAAGTTTGTAAAAATGTTGTTTCTACCGCAGTTGTTCTCGTTGAACTTTCGGAAAAACATGGTAAAATGGAACGAACTTGTATTCAGAACGTTACGATCCTTCTGTAAGGATCATTTTTTTTGACTGTATTCGAAAGTATAAACAGGAGATTGAAATGTATAACCAAATGATATCTTCACTGACACCCCAAGATTGGGCTGGGCTACTACGCGAAAAAGATGGTGAGCTGAACATGGTTGTGAATGAGCTGGCAGATGTCAAATACGCTTTGGACCAATCCACGATCTTGGCAATTACGGACCATAAGGGGATTATTTTGCGGGCAAATGAGCAATTTTGCCGCATATCGAAATACGAACGAAGCGAATTGATTGGAAAAGACCATCGTATTCTTAATTCGGGTTACCATCCAAAAGGCTTTTTTAAAGAAATGTGGTCTTGTATTCGATCTGGCCAGGTCTGGCGGGGGGAAATTCGTAATCGCGCCAAAGATGGTAGCTATTATTGGGTCGATACAACCATCGTGCCATTTAAGAACCAAGAGGGCGAAATCTATCAATACCTTTCCATTCGCAGTGATATCACATGTCGCAAGCAAATGGAAGACGAGCTCAAGCGGAGTGAAGAAAAGTATCGCATTATCGCGGAGAACACATCGGATATCATCAGCATCATCAACTTGGATGGGGAGTTTCTCTATTTGTCTCCATCTCACAAGCGGGTATGGGAGCATACCGTTCCTGATGAGGAAATCCATAACCTGTTCGAGTGGATTGTGGAGGATGACCGAGATATTTTTGCTTATGCGATTCAGCATGCCTTCTCTACACGTAAAGAGTACATGGTAGAGTGCCGGATTAACACCCAAAGAAACGATGTTATCTGGACAGAAAGCAAAATCAATCCGATAGCGGATGAAGAAGGAAATGTGACCAAGCTGCTCCTCGTAACCCGTGACGTCACAGACCGGAAACAGTCCGAAGAGACGATTCATCACTTGGCTTACCACGATGCGTTGACAGACTTGCCGAATCGACGGATGTATGTTCAACAGCTCAGCAAGGAAATGATGCAGGCCAAGCGTTTCCAATCGAATCTGGCTGTGCTGTTTTTGGACATGGATCGCTTCAAGGATGTGAACGATTCGTTCGGTCATGATGTTGGGGATATGTTGCTGATCGAAGCATCAAAGCGTCTACAGGCATGCCTCAAGCCAGGAGATGTCGTGGCCAGGTTGGGTGGAGACGAATTTACGATTATGCAGAACCATCTGCAAGATCGAAGCGAAGCGTCTGCATTGGCAGAGCAGATCATGAATCAGTTGCAGCGGCCGTTTGAATTGGAGGGTCATGTGTTCAACGTGTCGTGCAGCATCGGCATCGCCTTGTACCCGCAAGATGGGGACAATCCCGAAGATTTGTTGAAACGGGCCGATACGGCCTTATATACAGTGAAATCGCGCGGGAAGAATGGCTATGACTTTTTCGATCCGACGATGGAAGCGAAGTCGCTGGAGCGTATCTTGATGGAAAATGAGATGCGGAAAGCCATTGAACAAGAGCAGTTCCAAATTTACTACCAGCCCAAAATCGATATTATGACAAGCGCGATGACTGGCATGGAGGCGCTCGTCAGATGGGTGCATCCAGAGCTGGGCATCATCCCGCCGAATCGTTTTATTCCTATCGCTGAGGAGACAGGGATGATTCTGGCGCTTGGGGAATGGATTTTGAAACAGGCGTGCAAACAAAATAAATTCTGGCACGATCAAGGATATACCCTGAAGGTCTCTGTGAATTTGTCAGCGAGACAGATCTATCAAAAAGATCTGGTCGAGATGATCAAGGATATTCTTCGGGAAACAAATCTGTCCCCTGATTGGCTAGAACTCGAGATTACGGAGAGTATTTTTGTCAAAATGGAAGAGGCGACGGCAGTCCTGCAGCAGATTCGGGACATCGGCATCCAAATTTCAATTGATGATTTTGGAACAGGCTATAGCTCGTTTAGTTATATTAAGAGCTTGCCAGTCGATACAATCAAAATTGACGCCTCATTTATTCGCGACATTCATCACAACCAAGAGAGTCAAGCGATTGTAAAAGCGATTGTCACGATCGCGCAAAGTCTCAATATGAATGTCATCGCAGAGGGAATTGAGCTCCATGATCAAGTAGCGGCTTTGAAGGAAAATGGCTGCGACCATGGTCAAGGCTATCTGTTCAGCAAGCCGCTTCCGACAGATGCTTTCGACCAGTTCCTGCGCCAAGAGCTGCAATAATATGGCAGGAAGCAAAGCCGGGTGAGAACATCCGGCTTCTTCTTTTGTGTGGTACTATAAGAGGCGGACAAAAACAGAAGAGCAAGTGTGCAGCTAGAAAGGGAGGCCCCTCGTGGGAAAGTTTTCGGGTAAGACTGTTGTCGCTATTGCAAGTTTGGTATTGATGTGGGGTTTAAGCTGGTCGATCTACAAAATGTCACTCGCCTATACGCCACCAATTTTATTCGCAGGAATGCGTTCGCTGATTGGCGGACTTCTGCTCGCTTTATTCATTTTACCGAAATGGAAAAAGATCAACTGGCGTGAAAACTGGTTGCGCTATTGTATATCTGCCTTTCTGAATACCTTGTGCTTTTACGGCATTCAGACGGTTGGACTCGTATATTTGCCAGGTGGATTATTCTCTGTGTTGGTATACTTCCAGCCAATCTTGATAGGACTCTTTGCTTGGTTGTGGTTGGGTGAGAGCATGACGGTCCTCAAGGTCATTGGGCTGATCATGGGATTCCTCGGGATACTTGCGGTCAGTGCAGATGGACTGACTGGACAGGTTTCCATCGTGGGCGTCATTTTAGGTTTGTTGACGGCTCTTACGTGGGCGTTGGGCGTGATCTATGTGAAAAAAGTCAGTGCCAAGGTAGATTCGCTGTGGATGGTTGCCATGCAATGCATCATCGGTGGCGCGGCCTTAACTCTTTTGGGGACAGGCGTAGAGAGCTGGTCCGACATTGTCTGGAATGTTCCGTATCTGATCGGTCTCAGCTATGGCGCTACATTTGGGGTACCGATTGCCATTGTCATTTACTTTGGGCTCGTGAATGCAGGTGAAGCTAGCAAGGTGGCCGCCTTTACGTTTCTTGTGCCGCTCATTGCAGTCGTCACTGGCACCATTTTTATGGACGAGCCGATTACGTATTCGCTCATTGCTGGTCTGGTATTGATCGTGTGCAGTATTTACTTGGTGAACTATCAGAAAAAGATAAGACAGCCTGCAATTGCCAATACTCTCAATCGTTGATGGAGACGACAAAAACAGCCGACCCTTTTCAGGTTCGGCTGTTTTTCTTTTTGGATTTATACGTAGGGCTCTTTGTAGATTTCTTTTTCATAAATGTACTGAAGGCAAGCATCTGGCAACAGGAAGCTGGGGTCTCCGCCTTTGCGGATTTCGTCTCGGATATAGGTAGAGCTGATTCCCATGTTGATGCCTTTGCTCATAATGAGAAAATGCTCGTCGTGATTGCGCAGCAGCGCGTCCTCCGCGATCAAGTCAGCGGTCGGATAGCCTTCACGCGACATCACGATGAAATGGAAGCCTGCGACCAGCTTTTCAGCGTTGCCCCAGTTCGACAGTCCCTCTAACAAATCCGATCCCATAATGAAAAAGAGCTCGTCGTTTGGATACTTCTTTTTCATGTGAATCATCGTATCATACGTATAGGTTTCACCTGGCAAGGCATCCATCTCGACTGTAGAAATTTCGAAAAGTGGTTCGCCATACTTGTTTGTTTTGTGTGTACTGCTTGCCAAAGCCAGTTTGAGCATGTGCAAGCGATGGACGTCCTCTGTCTGCAATTTTTTATCATGACGCTTTGAAGAGCATGGTACGAAAATGACTTTATCCAGTCGTCTCCGATGAGCGACGGTCGCTGCCGTGAACAAATGGCTGTACGTGATGGGATCAAAGCTGCTGCCATAAATGCCGATTCGCATGAAGATTGCCTCCTATTCGCCATGAGCCTGTTATTTTTTTCGGACAGTCATACCAAGCTGGTTCTGAAAATGACCGAGAGCCCATTTGTGACCTTCTGGAAGAAAGCTCGCTACGGCATCCTCGTGGATGACGACAGAAAATCCATTATAGAAGCCTTCAATCGCTGTATGCAATACACAAATGTCCGTGCAGACACCTACCAGATGAATCTCAGTGATACCTCTCGTGCGCAACAATAGCGCAAGGTCGGTGCCTTGAAAAGCACTGTAGCGCGTCTTATCCATCCAGTGAATCGTATCTTCGAATTCCTCGTAAATCTCCTGAATGCTGCCATATAAATTCCGGCCAGATGTACCGATAATGTTATGCGGAGGGTAGAGGCCTGTCTCAGGGTGGTACGGGTCCTGCTCGCGATGAGCGTCGACTGCCATGACGACAAAATCGCCTTCTGCGAGGAAGTCGCGGATCAATTCTCCAATGCGTCCTTCAATAGCTTGACCAGGCTCACCACAAGTCAATGCACCATCTGTCGCGACAAAATCATTCGTGTAGTCGATCACAATTAAAGCTTTCATGGCAAAAACCTCCTGAATTTGTGCGTTCAAAAAGTCAGCTGTTCAGCACCGAGAAAGTGTCCTTGCTCAGTAAATCATGGCAATTGGGGTAAAGCCAGTAAAGCGATAGAGCTTGGCTGGCGAATTCGAAAACTCGGTCGAGTAGACAGGCTGTCCGTCAGCCGATAGAACTGGCTCGAGAAGTCCTTGTCGTCGGGTTGTCGCAAGCAAGCGACGCTCAAAATTACCGCGATCTTTTGCCGAAAAGGATGGAACGACAGTCTCAATCACTTGCAGCAGCTCACTCAAGGTAAACTCATCTGGCAAAAACGCTTTGGCAATAGTCGTTTGCAGCATCTGCTCACGAACTCGCTGTAAGGCGTCAGTTAAAATTTCACGATGGTCAAAAGCAAGGTTGAGCGCAAAGGCTTCCTCAATCGGAAACAGCTGCGCGTCCGATGCGTCGTCGTTTGCCTGTGCGTGCTTCAATAAATCTTCATGAACGAGGGAGACATAGGCAACACTCGGGATCCAACCACGAGGGTCTCTTCCCGGCTTGTAGTACGTCTTTAACTGCTCGATGTGTACATCGCGGTCAATATTCGTCTCTTCTTTCAGCTCACGATAGGCGCATTCGTCCAGTGTCTCCGATTCATGGGAAAACCCGCCAGGCAAGGCCCATTGCTCTCCAAATATATCGCTTTTTCGCTTGATTAAAAGAACGGCTAATTGCTTGTGTGGCAGCGATTTTGTTTTCGTTTGGCGCGGGATGGAAAGGATCGTAAAGAGGCAAATATCTGTTGGAAGTCCATCCGGCGAGCGGTACTTTTTGGTCCGATAGTGGATGCGTTTGGCTCGAAGGGGAGACGTACTCACAAGATCATCCTTTCCGTTTGCTCGAATCTGTTAGCATGCTTTTATGGTATGATATCGAATTAACAATGTCAATATCACAATGTAAAAATATGTGAAAAAAGACGTCTGTGAATGTCAGACGTCTCTCGAAGCAGTTCCTGCGAAAAGCGATTGTTTAAACAGCATCCAGCGCGAGTCGTAATGTAATGTTAATGTTTTCTTCCGTTTTGGCCACGATTGTATGAGGGCTGGTCAATCCGAAGTCACCAAACGTTACGATGGACGTTCCTTCCAACTGTAGCTTGCCTTGGGAATAAATCGCGTCAGCATTAATTTTCACGTCTTTGGCAATTCCTTTTACGGTCAGGACGCCATTGATGGTGAACGAAGCCTTTTGTCCTTCTGTCCATGCCGTTGGCCAGTTCTCAAAAGATTTCGCTTCAAAAGTAGCAGCTGGGTGCACGGCAGTATCAAAGTAATCAGGAGATTTAATATGGGTGTCGCGCTTTTCATTACCGGAGTTCAGCTGATTCAAGTCAGCGGAAGCTGTTGCTTTCATTTGATCTGGTGCAGAGAGGTTCACATCCCAGCTGCCGGTAATCCCGTCCATTTCAAAGTTTACCGTTTCTTTCGACGTCGTTACGGAGAAATAGACTTTGGACTGGTCATTAATCGTCCATTTTTTATTCAGTTGATCTGCTGTCAGAGCCGTTGAGGAAGCGGTAGATGAGGCTGTGGTTACCGCAGCTGCAGGCTGAATCTCCACATGGTTTCCCACGAAATAGTCATAGAGCATGTAACCTCCGATACCGACCACGAGCGTGGCAACTGAAGCTGTCAGGATAACCGAATTCTTTTTCATTATTGTATAACCTCCATGTTTTTGAAGTGTTCAGACTTGAGTCGTATGTATTTGACTGCGCAGGGATCATTATGAGAGAGGAAGCTGAGTGGGTCTTGAAAGCTGGCTGAAAGTTTGTTGAAAGTGCAATGGTAAGAGAATTATCAACGTTTTTTATGTTAAATTTACATTTTTTGGTTTGTCATTCTGTAAAAAGCCTTCAGCTCGTACTCAGGGCATATTCAGCAAACATTCAGCTACTCTTGGCCTGTTCAGGTAAAATAGAGGTGAGGTGAAAAAAATGAGCCTAAACAAAGGCGTTAAAATATTGCTTGTCGATGATGAACCGACCATCCTGCAATTTTTGGAGATGGGTCTTGAAAATGAAGGCTTCCAAGTATTGACGGCACAAGATGGGATGACCGCGGTGACCATGGTGAAGGAGCATCAGCCCCATGTCGTCATTCTCGATGTGATGATGCCAGGTATGGACGGCTTCGAGGTATGCCGGATGCTGAAAAAGATACAGAATGTAGCAACGATCATGCTAACAGCCAGAGAAGACGTGGAGGATCGGGTAAAAGGTCTGACGCTGGGTGCCGACGATTATATGATCAAGCCGTTTAGCTTTGAGGAGCTGCTTGCCCGTATCCATGCTCGCATTCGCAATCATTACCCGCATCTGCTCTCCAAGGTGCATCTCGGCCCCTTCCAGATCGATGACAGACGAAAGGAGATTAGCTACGAGGACACGCTTCTGGAGCTATCGCCAACGGAATACTCTTTGCTGAAATATTTGGTGACGAATCACGGCTTGGTGTTGAGTAAACCCATGATTCTGGATAACGTGTGGGGCTATGATTTCGGTGGGGAGGAGAATATTGTCGAGGTGTATATCCGCTCCCTGCGTGACAAACTGAACGATCGTCAGCATCGGATCATTCGCACATTGCGCGGTGCGGGCTATCGGGTTGATTTTGTATGACGATGAATCGAAACAATCAATGGGCCGCCTTCCTAGAACCGAACTCTTTGCGCTACCAGCTATTGTCACGTTCGTTATTTATCTTATCCGGGTTGCTGCTTCTAATCGGCATGATTCAATACTTATTGATGGAGCAGTTCTTGTATCGCAGCAAAGCGGAAAGCCTGTTAAATCTGGCAGTTACCGTTCCTTATCAGGTCTTGGAAGACACGGAAACGCTCCCGAAAAACGATCAGTATGTCAGCGCGTTGCTTTCCTTGCGTACACCCGATATCAAGTATGCCTTTATTGACAATGACGCCAACGTGACGGAGCTGTTTGCGAATCCGACCGAAGGGTATTCCCCGCGCTTTCCTGAGAGTTTATACCGTGAGATCTTAGCTAGTGGCGTATGTAGTTTTAAATACAAAATTTTGGAAGGTAGCACTGGGAAGGATTATTTGGTCGTGCTGGCACCTATCAAATCACCTGAACAGCTGCAAGGAATCGTACAACTGAGTACACCTGTTGGCTCGATGCGGGAAGTTCTCTTTCCACAGTTGATCATTTTCTTCTCTGCATCTGCACTCGCCTTGCTCATTGGTTTGTTAACCTATGTGCCTGTGCTCCGTCGTACGCTGAATCCACTTTCGCGTATTGAGGTTACAGTTGAACGGATCAATGCGGGTAATTTGGATGAACGACTGCCGATGGATCAAGGTCAGATGGAGATTGATCAATTATCGGCGGTCTTTAATGGAATGCTGGAGCGTTTGGAAACCTCCTTTAAAATCGAGCAAGAGGCTGGAGAACGGATGCGACGCTTTGTGGCGGATGCCTCTCACGAATTGCGAACACCGCTGACATCCATCCATGGTTTTTTGGAGGTGCTGCTGCGCGGTGCGGCGGCAAATCCCGAACATTTGCAGAAAGCATTGAAAAGCATGCACGGCGAGACAGAGCGGCTGAACAAACTCGTCAACGATTTGCTGTACCTGGCTCGGATGGATCGGGAACCTGCTTTCTTTTTGCAAGAAGGGCAGTTGGACGCGGTCGTGCACAGTATGGAATCGCAGCTCATGGTTCTGGCCGGTGACCGAAACGTTCATTTCCGCGTAGAATCGAATGTTTCGGCTACTTTTGACTGTGACGGAATGAAGCAAGTCATTCTTAATCTGTTTCAAAATGCGGTGCAGCATACTGGACCTGTGAACGGTGAGATCGAGCTTACATTGAGAAAGCTTTCCAATGGGATTGAACTGATGATTAGAGATAATGGGGCCGGGATCGCACCGGAGCATGTCCCACATGTATTCGACCGTTTCTACCGGATTGAATCCTCACGCGCACGCAAAAGCGGAGGTGCTGGCTTGGGGTTGTCGATCACCCAATCCATCGTAGAAAATCATCGGGGAAAAATTGACGTACAAAGCAGCCTGGGAACAGGGACGGTGTTTCGCGTCTGGTTGCCTATTGGTTTGAAAGAGGTTCAGAAGACAGAAGTTGTTGGTTGACAATGAGAGAAAACCTCATTTATAATCTGAGACATTCAATAAAACAACCAACACAGCCGTGAAAAGGAAAGTAAAAAAGGGATTTTGACGTCCAGAGAGTTGCCTGTTAGCTGAGAGGGCAGCCGCGAACTCTTTTTGAAAGCCACCTTGGAGCTCTGCTTTTGAAAATGCCAAGTAGAAAGCAGCGGATGGCCCACGTTATGGGGCGCATGTCTTTGTAGACAGCACAAGTTTGCCTTTTGTGAGAGAGGCAAAAAAGCTGAGTGGTACCGCGATACCTTCGCCTCAGCAATCGGATTCATGGAAATCATGAGTCTGGTTGCTGAGGCTTTTTGCATGATGCCGTTGTTCAAAAAGTCGACTACTTGAACACGCACTTATGTACAAAAAATAAAGAGAAAACTGGAGTGGTGGGGCATGGATCGCTTGAAGCAAAGAGAGCTGTTGCACCTGTTGGAAGAAGACAGTCGCATGAGCGCTGAGCAAATCGGAAAAATGATCGGAGAGCCGACCGACGTCGTTGAGCAGACGATTGCAGCATTGGAAGCCGAAAAGGTCATTGTTAAATATCCAGCGCTGGTGAACTGGGAGCGTGTGGACGATCATCCGTACGTGAACGCCATGATTGACGTGAAAGTCACGCCGAAGCGCGATGTTGGTTTTGATGAAGTGGCGGAGCGAATCTGCCGTTTCCCAGAAGTGAAGGCTGTTTACTTGATGTCTGGTGCAAGCTATGACTTGTCGATTATTTTGGAAGGCAAAACGATGAAAGAGGTAGCTACTTTTGTTTCGCAAAAGCTGTCCACTCTCGATTCAGTTGTCTCAACAGCTACACACTTTATTTTGAAACGTTACAAGCACGATGGTATTGAGCTGGAAGATCGTGACGAAGATCACAGGATGGTGGTTACGCCGTGAGTACACAAGTCAAAGTCAAAAACCGTTTATCCAATACAGTTCAGTCATTGAAGCCATCAGGCATTCGCCGCTTTTTCGATTTGGCAGCATCGATGGAGGGAGTCATTTCCTTGGGCGTAGGGGAGCCTGATTTCGTCACTCCTTGGCGCATGAGAGAAGCTTCGATTTCTTCTCTGGAGCGTGGACATACAGCTTATACATCCAATGCAGGTATGCTGCCATTGCGCGTGGAAATTCAGAAATACTTGGAAGAACGTTTCTCTGTCAGCTATCATCCAGAGACAGAAATTCTCGTGACGGTTGGTGCCAGCGAAGCGATTGATATCGCACTGCGTGCCATTCTTGATCCGGGTGATGAAGTATTGGTCGTGGAGCCTTGCTATGTCTCTTATGAACCAGTCATTCGCTTGGCTGGCGGGGTGCCGGTTTTCCTGAAAACTACGATGGAAAACGAGTTCAAGCTGACACCGCAAGAGCTGGAGACGCACATCACCGCGCGTACAAAAGCAATCATTTTCTGCTATCCAAATAACCCGACTGGGGGGACCATGACGGCTGAAGAGTGGAAAACACTTTTGCCGATCATTGAAAAGCACGACCTTATGGTGATCTCCGATGAGATTTATGCAGAGCTTACTTACGGTCGAATGCACGATAGTATCGCGGCTCTGCCAGGGATGAAAGATCGGACGATCCTGATCTCCGGTTTTTCCAAAGCGTTCGCGATGACCGGCTGGCGTCTGGGATATGTTTGCGCGTCGCCTGATTTGCTCGCAGGCATGCTGAAAATCCACCAGTACACCATGCTGTGTGCACCGACGATGGCTCAGATGGCTGCATTGGAAGCCCTGCGTCATGGACGCTCTGATATGGAACGAATGATTGAGAGCTACCGTCAGCGCCGCAATTATGTGGTAGATGGATTCCGTCAAATCGGATTGACTTGCCACGAGCCGGACGGAGCATTCTACGCATTCCCGTCTGTAGCTTCTACAGGTTTCAGTTCTTCTGAGTTTGCGGAGAAGCTGCTGATGGAGGAAAAGGTAGCTGTTGTACCTGGAGACGTGTTCGGCGAAAGCGGACAGGGGCATATCCGTTGTTCTTATGCAACATCGATGGAGCAATTGAAAAAGGCGCTGGAACGTATGGAGCGCTTGATGGGACGGCTGTCCTAACATTTTCCGGGAAATAAAGGGGGGCGGCTTTCAAGCTGCTCCCTTTTTTATGAGTAGTTGTTGGGGGGAAGAAGCGGCTGTGGTAGGGGAACAGCTTGAAAGCTGGGGCAAGAGGATGTTTTGCAAGTAGTTCGAGGAGGGGGTTCCTAATGATTTCATTGCCAACCCAATTTACCCAAACAATTATGGGCATACATAAAGAAGCGGGACGTCTTTGGCTGGATTCCTTTCATGAGCTGATTGCCGAATGCAAAGCACGTTGGTCTTTAAAAGTGCTTGAGCCGTTTCCGCTCTCTTATAACTTTGTCGCACCTGTTGTGTTGCAGGATGGGAGAAACGCAGTGCTGAAGCTGGGCGTGCCTGGACTGGACTGGCAGAGAGAGCTGACGGCGATTCGGGCTTTTGCGGGGCGGGGGATGGTGCAGCTACTCGATGCTGACGAGGAAAAAGAGATCATGCTTTTGGAGCGCATCATGCCAGGGGAGACACTGGACAAGCTGAGCAGCGAAGAAGAACGAATTCAATGCTTGGCGGACGTGATTAAAAGGATGCATACCCCCGTTTCGAACGCTGGCAAGCTTGCGTCTACGTTTCCAACGATAGCGGACTGGGCTGTGGGACTGGAAAAGATTCGTCCACATTTCCAAGGGGGGACAGGACCGATTCCCGAGCAAATGGTGGAGCGAGCCATGCAATGGTACAAAAAGCTTCTCTCCACACAAAAAGAACAGTGCCTGCTGCATGGGGATCTGCATCATGAAAATATTTTGCGCGCAGAAAGAGAGCCGTGGTTGGCAATTGATCCAAAGGGGCTGATCGGGGAGACGGAGTATGAGGTGATTCCGTTTTTGCTGAACCATTTGCCAGAGGATGGGGTAGAAGAAGTAATGAAACAGCGGGTCGATGGACTGATGAAGGCGCTGTCTTTGCAAAAAGAGAGAGTGTTGGCGTGGGCGTATTGCCATAGTGTGCTATCGGCTTGGTGGTTTATAGAGGATTTTGGTGTAGACAGTGGTCGTCTGGTGATGCCGGGAGTTTTTGAGAGGCTAATAAATGAGTAAAGGCTTCACCCTGTGGGATGAAGCCTCCTATATTTTAAATGAATATATAAGATCCTTCGTGATACGAAATATTAATAACCAGTCGACTGATTCAAGGTGGTAGCAGCGAGATTGTATTGATAAACCGATTCGATTGCTTTTGCTTCGGAGTCAAACAGGTTTGCTTCGTCTTCCATCAGTTCTTTCATCGATGCTTTTCCTAATCTATATTGATCGATTGTTGCCTGATAGCGCTCCAATGCGGTTTCTTTCTTTGTTGTACTTTCCTCTAATGCCTTTTTCGCTGTCAGTACCTTCGTATAGTTGTCACTTACTTCTTGACCGATTTTCTTTTGTGTTTTTTGTTTTTGCAGTTCCGCTTTTTTGTGCTCATTTTTTGCGATTGTACCTTTATGTGTGCTGAGTGCGGAATACTCTGCTGTGTAATCAATTCTTACTTGGGCAAAGTCTATTTCTGCTTGTGCTTTGATCATTTCAGGACGATTTTCATAAGCTTTTGCTTGCAATTGCTCTAAGGAAAGCAACTCGTGTTGGGTCAGATCAGTAGCGATCATTTTCCATTGTCTGTCCGCTTTTTCATTCAATAAATCGTTGAGTTTGGCCAATGCTTGCTTGTAGCTGGTTTCAAGGGCAGCAAGATTTTTGTGAGCTTCTGTTTCTTGGGAGTCCAACCAGTACTGTCTTTGCAAGCTTTTCTTCTGCGATTTGATTTTGGCGTCTAATGATTGGACTTCGAAGAATGCTTTTTGCACTTGCAATTGAATGGTGTTTTTTTGCGTATTCAGGGCGACTTCATCGACAACCACTTCTTTGACTGCTTTGGCAGCGTCTTCGAATTTCTTTTTTGCATCAGCCAGTGACATGATGTCGGCTTTTTTGATTTCTGCTTTTTCTCTCAATGTGATGGATGTTTCGTGCTTCGTAATATCTAAGTCAAGCCGAAGCACCTCCAGATCAACGCTGTTCTTTATTGCCTGTTCGACTGCGAAATCTAGCGACAAAGGGGAAACATCCGTCTGTTCAGCAGTGGCCACGAGTGGTGCGGCCAGAGCCATATGGGCGCCACCTGTGAGGAGAGAAGTGACTAATGTTGTGCTGTAAATGTGTTTGAAGAGCCTGGATTTCATGGGGCAACCTCCTGATCATATATACAAGAATCTGATAACGATTCTCATTATCAAATCCATGAAAAGTATATATTTCCAATAGAGTTTCGTCAATAAGAAAATGTTTTTTCACCATGTTCTTGATCAGAAATCCAAAAGAATCCCCTTCAGGAAACAGGCAAAGTGAGTATCTGCCTGTTTCCCCAAAGGGGATTTGTTCATCGTGACGGGAAAAGAACTATTCTTTGTCCCTGTTTTCTTTTTTTGCCGCAGCCGACTTGTCAGTTTGGTCCAATGTCCCTTCCTTTGCTGTAAGGGAATAACCATGCATATTGCTTCCGTTATAACCCATGTCCGGTTTTTCCTTTGAGCTGCGATCAGTCATTTGCTTCCCCCTTATTTTGTCCAGTGGGTGTAGAGTCTTGCTGCACATACGGATTGTCGACGTCATTTGGTTCCTTGTCTAGATTGGTACGGATTGCGATTATGGGGCTAGTAGGAGGTTGAGCGATCAGTCTGTCATCCAGTTGTTTGAAATCAGGCAGGTCGTTTTCGAGATTGTCATACATGTTCGTCCCCTCCTTTACGGGTTAGTATGTCCATCAACTACACCAAAAAAAGAGCCCCAGTCCCAGGGAAGTTCGGGAGGAGGCTGTGACCATCATCTTTGTGTAGTTAACTTGTTTTCTTGGTCAAGATCTTCATAAAAGAGGCAAGATTCGTTTGAAGCAATGGTGTGAAGGTAGAAAAGGAAGCATTTTCAGCGAGCGTATTCATTCGACGAACAAATTCAGTGTCGTCCTTTGTATTTACATTCTCAAAGCGGTTAGTGATTTTCGTATTTTTTAAATCGGAAAGAAGCGTAGCTTGTTCGTTCCGGTATTGAGAGATCCAGTCTGGTCGATGTTGCAGCTTTTTGACGAATTGAATCAGCATGCTTACTTTCTCTGTTTGATTGGTAGCCGCATGCATTTTTTTGTAGGCTTCCGGGTCATACCGCTCCATCAGCTTGGACGGGTTAACATAGTCGCTCGGCGCCCCATGTGGTTTTTGCGGAAGCTCTACGTAGCTGACACTGCCGGTTGCAGGGTCAACCTTTCGTGTTTTGGCAACGCCAGCGAGCAAATGGAGGGTATCCAAAAATTCAGCAGCATTTTCATCAGCCATGTATTGGTCTGCCAAATATTTGCCTTGGGTTAGACCGACTTCTACCAAAGCAGCTCTTTCTTCATCGGTGTAGGTGGATGGGGAGTTGAAAAAGTTTTGCTCCAGGATGTGGTCAAAGGCTTTGCGAGCCTCGGGTGGTTTATCTGCAAAAATTTTATCCAAACGCTCATTAATCTCTGTGTTAAAGAAAAATTGGACACTGTGATGCTCGATGACATCAGCAGGGAGCTCTCGTGCCTTGTGAGAACGAAGGTCTACTGTATCGTGCTCGGGCAATGCTAGACGAGTTCCTGTCACCATTTTGGGTGCAAGTTGGTTAGTTGAAAGCTGGGGGGTTAGGTAGCGGGTATTCGATTGGATGTACATGTTCTACTCTCCTCACATGGATTCATGTTCAGTCGTGATGGCAGGAGATCTGGTTACCTTATATCAGATGACTGGCATGAGTTGTGAGAACGGAAGGAAACCGATCTCAATGGCTTCTTGTCTATACTATCGGCTATTTTGGGGCAGTTTTTAATATGCCGGCAACCATGAAAAAGGACTTCCGTTATCTGAACGGAAGTCCGTACTTATTTCTTCGATTATTTCGTGTGCTCATCCATGCTGAAGTCTACTTGTTCAAGAGGGACGAGCTCGGTCTTTTTGGTAATTTTATAAGCGAGCCAAACGATTAAGAAGAGTGGCAGGCCAATGTAAGAGACCAGGACGCCATACCAGTCAACCGTTCCACCCATGAATGCGGAGTAGTTTTGTCCAATAATAACGATACAGCAAATGATGAAGGCAAAAATCGGTCCAAACGGGAACCACTTTGCCCGATAAGGCAATTCGCTTAAGTCACGACCCTGAGCGATAAACGCTTTACGGAAACGGTAGTGACTAATGGCAATGCCCAGCCAAGCGATGAAACCTGACATACCGGAAGCATTCAGAAGCCAGACGTACACTTCGCCTTCCCCAAACAGAGAGGACAGAAAAGCAAGGGCGCCGATGAGCGCAGTCAAGATCAAGGCATTGATCGGTACGCCGTTACTTGTTACTTTTGCGAACCATTTTGGTGCGTTTCCTTCTTTCGCCAAGTTCCACAGCATGCGTGTAGAGGCGTACATGCCAGAGTTTCCAGCAGACAATACAGACGTAAGAATAACGGCATTCATGACGGATGCTGCAAAAGCAAATCCGGCATTTTCAAAAACAATCGTAAACGGACTGATCGCAATATCCGTAAGGTCGCCACTGATCAGATTTGGATTATCGTATGGAACCAACAACCCGATGATCAAAATAGCGAGGATATAGAAGAGTAGGATGCGCCAAAAAATTTGACGGATGGCCTTCGGAATGTTGCGGGCAGGGTCTTCGCTCTCCCCAGCTGCGACACCAACGAGCTCTGTCCCTTGGAAAGAGAATCCGGCAATCATAAAGACACCGAGCAGGGCCATGAAGCCGCCATTGAATGGCGCGTCGCCTTTGGTGAAGTTTTGGAGGCCGACTGCTTGGCCGCCCATAATGCCAAAAATCATCAACACACCAACGATAATAAAGACGATCACCGTTACTACTTTAATCAAGGCGAACCAATATTCAGATTCTCCATAGGCTTTCACAGACAGGAGATTCAAGGCAAACAGCAATCCGAGGAACAAAGCGCTCCACAATATCGCTGGGGTATCCGGGAACCAATATTTCATAATGAGTGCGGAAGCTGACAGCTCGACGGCAATGGTAATGGCCCAGTTGTACCAGTAGTTCCAGCCGAGAGCAAAGCCGAGAGATGGATCGACGAACCGTGTGGCATACGTCGAAAACGAACCAGAAACAGGCATGAAGGCCGCCATTTCCCCCAAGCTGGTCATTAAAAAGTAAACCATGATACTAATGGCGAGATAGGCAACTAAAGCTCCACCAGGTCCGGCGGAATGAATCGAGCCTCCGCTCGCGAGAAACAATCCCGTCCCAATCGAGCCGCCGATGGCGATCATCGTCAGGTGTCGGGCTTTTAAACCACGTTGCAATTGATTTTGTGACATAAGCTACTTGCACGACCTTTCTTGATTTTTGAGAAGGAAGGTCGGAAACGAAAAAACCGCCATAGCCAAAAAAATGGCATAGGGCGGTATCATCCAATCCCCACCAAGCCTTCACTGAAGATAGCTCACCACGCTTGCTTGGCATGCAAACGTGACAGTTCTGCCCCTTTCGAGTACAGCCCCAACCCAATCGCACAGAGACGCGATATGAGCTTCGGCGGATTTTCCTTACCTGGAGTCATTGATTTTCTCTGAATCTCGTACAGGATGATATAAAAGCCGCGACCTCTATCCTCACCGTGAAAGATGAGGATAACATGTATGAAATTATGTGATTTATCAACTATAATGGATTGTTTATGATTAATCAATGTGAAATTTTGTTATTCAAATGAGCGTCTGGCAGGCCAAGAGCCTTGTAACTTGCGAATTTGGACAATTTGTCCCGTATGAAACGCATCATGCAGGACCAGACTCATCACGGTTTGGTAAATGGGCGTATAAGTAGCCGTCTGGTTTAAATCCTCATCCGTCAGCAAGGAAAGCTTTTCATGAATGTGGCGATGGACGCTTTCCATGCGCAAGAGGGTAGCTTGCCAAGCGTCTTCGTCATCCGGACCGCCGGACGGGATGAAGGTATCATCGTTCGTCTCAGCCGAGCTAGGAAATTCAGTGCCCAATAGACAATGCAACAGGCGTTCTTTGTAATAAAGAAGGTGGCTGATGTTTTCCCAGATCGTGTTGGCTGCTTCTCCCACAGGGCGCCAGCTGGCCTCGGCTGCTGATACTCCGGAAAGCGCTTCTTTTAAGGGTGGATACCAGTCTTCCTTGTCATACGTACATTCCCATCCATGCAAAAGCAAATCCTTCCGATTCATACGCTTCCTCCTCGTCTGTGAAACAGATTGATGAAACGCTATAATAGCAGTAAGAAATGAAAATGTAACCAGTTAATTTGATTACGATAGTTACAAAAAGATATTACCATATTCTGTATAGTCATACAAGAGAGAAAAATGTAGGGTTTCGTCAGGAGAGATAATAACATGGACTGGCTTTGTATCGATTTTTTAAATAGTGATTGGCGGGATTGGCGTGGTTCTGGTCGTGCGGAAAATCGTTTGGAGAACCAGGAATGGCTGTCATCCTTTTTGCAAACATACAAGCTAACCGCTCCGCTTCCGATAAATGAGGAGTGTGCCGCTTCCCTTTTGCAGCTGCGCGAACGTTTGAGACGTATGCTGGAAGCTGTTGTCCGTGGAGACCGAATCCAAGAGGACGACCTTGCGGAATTGAACAGAGCTTTGGCTCAGGCCCCTTTTCATATACAGGTGTTGTATGTAGATGAGGAGGGCGGCTACGGGCAAAAGCAATCCAGCTCAACAGAGGGCTGGCCTCTCGTCATGGCACAAATTGCGGCTTCTTTCGCGGAGCTGCTTGCCCCGCAGCATTTGGAGCGAATCAAAATATGTGACAACGAGGATTGCCGCTGGGTGTTTTATGATGAAAGCCGCAACCGGGTGCGCCGCTGGTGTGATGACAAAATGTGCGGAAACCTGATGAAGGTGCGCCGTTTTCGGGAGCGACAGAAGGAAAAAGGCTGATGGAGCCATTACTAACGACCGTCGGGATTTTGTCTCTGACGGTTTTTTTCTAGGTTTGAGACATAATATATAGAACTATACATGGGAACGGAAACGAGGTGGGTAGGATGAGTCAAGCACGCAAAAAATGGTTTCAGGCACTCGTATTGGTGACACTTGGAGCGATTTGTCTGGCGATATGGTATTTGCAACCCTATCAACCCGATCAGGCAGCATTAACGGCCATGCAAGGCGGTGAAGGGATTACGGTCATGGATACGAATGACTGGATTATTTTCCAAGGCGGGGAGTCACGCGAGCCGGGACTCATCTTATATCCAGGAGCACTGGTCAAACCGGAGAGCTATGCACCGATTGCCCGTGCTTTGGCAGGCTACGGCTACCATGTTTTTCTCGCACGAATGCCGCTGAATTTGGCTGTAAGTGATATGACGCGAGCCACACAAGTATTAAAGGCGTACCCGAATAAAACGTTTGTCATCGGAGGACATTCGCTCGGTGGTACTATGGCAGCTCAATTCGCAGCAAACCATCCGGACCGAATCAGTGGAGTATTTTTGCTGGGAGCGTATCCGAACAGTCAGGGGAACTTGAAGAAGGTGAATTTGCCTGTGCTGTCTTTACTCGGATCTCGCGACGGTGTGATCCATATAGAAAAGTTTGAGGAGAGCAAGCAATACTTGCCGGAGCGTACCGTGTACATGTCCATAGAAGGGGGGAACCACTCCCAGTTCGGAAGCTATGGATCTCAGGAAGGCGACCAGCCCGCTGCCATTACCCCGCAGGAGCAGTGGCAGCAAACGGTGGCAGCGATCAAGGATTGGCTGCTTAATGAGGTTACGATGATGAACGTGGAATAATACCGGATACAACACCTGTAATGCGAATGTTTTCCGAGGGGAGTAGCATGGGGGTGTCTTGCTCGCGTGTGGTTGTAAACAGACATTCCAATGGATTGACGTCTGCTGCGATACGCACAAGGAACTGCCCCTCCTGTCGGATCAATACAGGTCTGTCTTTTACAGGTTCCATCGAAAAGTCTGAGATCAAGAGGGCGTCTCCGGGAAAAATACCGAGACCACGAAGGCCGTCATCTCGCATGATGAGAGCAAAGCGGGCCACGTGATAGCTGGCTACCTGCAAGGAGGGTAACAGCGACAGCTCCTCGTCTTGGTCCAAGGCGAGATCAAAAAAATGAGTCGTGTATGCATCTCCGGCAATAAAGACTCGTTTCATCAGGTTTCGCCTCCTACATAATAGCGTCGTAATTTACCCATAGACGGGAAAGCCTTTGGCATACATACGGCTCAGTATGCGCTCAAAACGGGCACGAGCAAGAGGCATCGGTACCTGAAAGCGCTGAGCCAACATAGCTGGAGCGTTGTATCGAGAACAATCAGCAAGCAAGGGGCTCATCATGTAAATGGGAAGCAGCAAATGCTCGGCAAAATGATTCGCCTGCGATTCTTGCCAGTCAATCATCCATTCGCTGCTCTGGGGCTGAATGCCTTCATGAAGGAGCAAATGGCCGAGTTCATGCGCGATTTTAACCCGTTGGGTAGCCAGATCGAGTCGCTCATCCACCGCAATGACATAACGTCCCGGCAAAAAAGGATGCGCGTGTGCACGACTCCTGCCGCAAATACGATGGATCTCGATGCCGTACGTCTCACACAGCAGATGCAGATCGATTTGTTCGGGCGAATCGATGCCGTGATGCTGAAGCAGCAAGTACACGCGACTCTCGAGCCATGTTTGCGGTTCGCAGATTTCTTTCAAAAGGGAGTGAAGCATCAAGAACCTCCTAAATGAATGGTGAGGAACGTACGTTCTGCTTTTCGCTGAAAAGAAAACCCCGCACTGGGGTTATTTTTTTTTGATGTCTTCCGTGATGTCAAACAAAGACGGAGGTCTTTCTTCGCGTACTTTACTGACTTTCCACTGTTTCTTCAAGTCGTACCAGTAGCGGCGAATTTCTTTTTTCTCCTCTTCTGAAGCGTCCAGATACCCGTCTAGGAAAAAGTAGTCGTCCGGGTCATCGATCTTTTCCTGCAAGAGCTCGTCCAACGAACGTTGATTTGTCTGCTCTGTTGTTGGGAGAAGATAGGCCGTGACTTCATCTGTGCGACCCAACAACCAATCGGTCGTGACGTCCAGCACATCAGCCAATTGCCGCAGCATGTCATTCGGTGGTGTGCTGTGGTTGTTCTCGTAGTTACTGATCGTCCCCTTGGTCGTGCAGACATGCTCTGCCAACTCTTCCTGGGTCAGACCTTTTGTCTTACGAGCTGTGCGTAAGCGCTGAGATAGCATGAGCGAGCCAGTCCTTCCTGTGAGGATGTACAAATTTATTGTACTAAATGAGAGCGAAAAAGAAAAGTATGGATATTAATTTTGTTTTCAACGAATTATGTACAAGCCTTTTGTACAAAATACAGATAAGGACGATGCAGGAACACTCGTTCTGTACAGCGACAAAAGGGGAGATCAAACATGGAAGATCAAGTAACAACCGTATTACTTCAGCAAGGGCCATTTGCTGCTTTGTTTGTCTGGTTGTTGTTTTATATTATGAAAGCAAATCGCGAGCGCGAGGGGCGTTTACAAGACTTGCTGGACAAATACAGCGACAAATACGATCTGATCCTCGAGGAATTGCGCGAGATCAAGGGAAAAGTAAAGAAATAACTCTTTTACTTATGTTGCCCGATTCCTTGAAGAGCTTATTCAGCAAAGGGGACAAATCGTTGCAGCCTGTACCAGACCTTGATCGGCCTTTAGCCATTCAAGGTCCTTTTTTACTTGCTGTGTCCTTTTCCACATTCACACGTCTTTCCTAATAAATTACCAATACTTAGCAAAAAGGAGCAGCATGACTATGCATCTACCCGTCGTCTACTCAACCATCTGTGAAAAAGCATTACAAAAAGTACTTCAGGAAGCATATCCAACTGAACAAATACAATCTGTTCACTACATGCTTCGAGGCATGAACGATACGTACCTCGTGGAGACGATCGATCAAAAACGAATATTCAGGCTGTATCGCAGCGATTGGCGAACAGAGGAAGCAGCAGTCGCTTTCGAGATGGAGCTGTTGCTCCATTTGAACAGACAAGGAGTATCTGTTTCTGTGCCAATTGCGGCCGGCTCAGGAAATCATGTCTTGAGACTGCAAGCAGCAGAGGGCAATCGCTTTGGTGCGCTGTTCACTTATGCCTGTGGCAAGGAGCAGGAGATCGATAGCGAGGAACTGAGCGCACGGTTTGGCAGAGCCGTTGCTGAGTTGCATGTCAAAGCAGAAGGTTTTTCCACCCAACAAGCTCGCGAGGTGTGGGACGTCAAGACGTTGATTCATCGCCCGTTAGCCATCATCGAGCCACGTCTGCAGCATCGGAAGGAAGATTTTCAAATTCTCCAAAAGCTGGCGATTGAGCTGGAATCCAAGCTGAACGAGCATATCCGTGCGGGACTTGACTGGGGGATTTGCCATGGAGACCTTCAAGGGAATTTTAATACGAATTTTTGCGAGGACAACACCTATACCCACTTTGATTTCGATCTGTGCGGATATGGTTGGCGGGCGTATGATCTGGCTGCTTTCAAGCTGAGCCGAATATTGATCGAAGAAGATGACGAACTGGTGGAATTGCTATGGCGTGCTTTCCTAAAAGGATATACCGAGGTTCGTCCCCTATCTGAAAACGATCAGGCTGCGATGTCTCTCATGACAGGTATTCGCCAATTGTGGCTAATGGGGCTTTGCATGCATGATCCTCAAATCATGGGTAACAGCGAATCAGATGATGCTTTCGTGAGTGAGAAGATACAATTTTTCAGCAAATATTTCGCGTGAACGAGAAATGTTTTTGCAAAGCGTTGTCAGAAAAACATGCGACCCGAAGTCAATGATAGGTAAGCCATACATTGACGAGAAAGAGGGAGAAACGCATGTTACCGTACATCGGAAGTGGCCACTACTGCTACGCAAATTCATCATCAATGCTTTTGGAGACAATTGGGGAGAAGGTATCGCCTGCCGTACTCGAGGTACTCTCCGGCGTAGGAGTCGGAGCCATCTGGTATGAGGAGCAGAAAGTCATTTATTTCGGACAAGTGATTCCTGATCGTGGTGTCAGTCATGCGCTAGAACTGCTTGGTTTTCGTTGGACGGAAAAGTCAGGAGATGCGGAGGGTGAGCCACCGTTGGCGGAATTACGGCGCGATTTGGAAAAGGGGCCCGTGTTGCTCGGACCGCTTGATATGGGCTACCTGACTTATAACCCAAATGCTCAGTACTTGGGTGGCGCTGATCATTTTGTTCTTGCGTACGAGATGGATGATCAATCGATCTACGTGCATGATCCCGCAGGTTTTCCTTTTGTCAGCCTGCCGTTGTCTCAGTTTGTCCTGGCGTGGAAGGCTGAGAAAATCTTTGATGGCCTCTTTTCCTACCATTATTGGACAGCACCAAAGCGTGTAGGCAATCCGACAGAGGAGGAGCTGGTTGCAAATGCGCTTCGTTTATACAAAGGAATCTATCAGGAAAGTGCAGCGGCGGAACCAAACCCTTCGATCCTATACGGAAAGGAAGCAATCTTGCGTGTAGTGAAGCGGATGGAAGAGGAAGATGGACTTTCACCAGCGGAAATGGGCCACTTATCCTATTTTGCATTCCAGCTAGGGGCGAGGCGAGCGATGGATTTCGCTGTATTTTTCTCGAAGTATGAGCCAGAGCTGGCGGCGATCAAAGAGAAGCAAGCGAAGCAATTCGGACGTTGTCACACACTGACCGTAGAAAAGAATGAGAAAGAACTCGCGGATGCCATGCGCGTGCTGGCACATATCGAAGAAGAATTTCGCCAAGTGGTTTGCGCCAAATAATATCGTTCCCCCAAGTGAGTAAGCAACGCTCATTGGGGGTTTTTCTTTAATTTAAATATTATTACTTTTTTATGATTCATGACAATCTCATCCCGGATGTGTTACCTTGTTATTCATTAGTCCATGTAAAGGAGACACAGTCCATTCCACGTGGACGTTTTTTACCAACACGTAACGGGGGTTCAATTCATGAAACAGCTAGGTTTACTACCCAAAATCCTGATCGCCATTGTCCTTGGGATCGGGATTGGCTCCATTTCGCCAATTTGGGTTGTGAAAGGATTGGCTACATTTAGTGGCCTATTTGGAAATTTCCTCGGATTTGCGATTCCGTTGATTATCATTGGATTTATCGCGCCAGGCATCGGTGAGCTGGGCAAAGGGGCAGGGCGCTTGCTTGGGGTAACCACAGGGGTGGCTTACTTATCTACGATCCTTGCAGGAGCGCTTGCTTATTTGGTCAGTACGAGTATTTTTCCACACATTCTTGAGGTAGGTGGACTGGCGAATCAGTATGCCAACCCAGAGAACGCACTGGTGAAGCCGTTCTTTACGGTGGACATGCCGCCGATTGTAGGTGTGATGACAGCATTACTGCTCGCCTTCACCCTTGGTCTAGGGGCGACTGTCATCAAAGGGAAAGCCCTGCAAAATGTGATGGTAGACTTGAGAGATATCGTAGAGAAGCTCATTGCTTCCGTCATTATCCCGTTGCTTCCATTACATATCCTGTCTGTATTTTCCAACCTGACCTATGGTGGACAAGTCACCATGATTTTGTCCGTGTTCGTTAAAGTTTTCGTTATGATTATTGCCTTGCATCTATTTTATCTGTTCGTGCAGTACTTGGTAGCGGGCCAGATGGGGCGCAAAAACCCATTCACGCTGATGAAAAATATGCTTCCCGCTTACTTCACAGCGATTGGAACACAATCCTCTGCGGCCACCATTCCTGTGACACTGAACCAGACCAAGAAAAACGGTGTGAGTGACAAGATCGCGGATTTCGTTGTTCCACTCTGTGCGACGATCCATCTTTCTGGAAGCACGATTACGCTTGTCAGCTGTTCCATGGCAGTCATGATGCTAAACGGAATGACGACATCATTCGACGTGATGTTTCCATTCATTTTGATGCTTGGTGTAACGATGATTGCCGCACCAGGTGTGCCGGGCGGAGCAGTCATGGCGGCACTGGGATTGATGGAGTCTATGCTCGGATTTACTACCACGTTGACTTCGTTGATGATTGCTTTGTACATTGCGCAAGATAGCTTTGGTACCGCTTGTAACGTAACAGGTGATGGAGCGATTGCTGTGATTACAGATCGATTGAGTGAAGAGAAAGTAGCTTGATGATGTAATAGAAAGAAGTAGGGGAAAAAGACCTGTCCATTTTTGGATAGGTCTTTTTTTGTAGGATTCTGAGTGCTTATGCTATAATTCGACAAAATTTTTGCGAGAAATTACATAAAACAACAAATAAAGGCAAAAAACATTATGTTTTGACAATTTTTGAATAAAATGGTATATTCCAATTATCCCAAAATATAGGAGGCAATCATTGTGAAAAAAATCTTACTCGCATTGACACTAGTATTTGCACTATCCTCATCCGCATTTGCTGCGAATACGGAAACAGAACCTAACGATACCTTTGAAATGGCGAATACTTTGGAGATTAACTCCTCTATCTTAGGTCAAGGGGAGAACGGTGATTGGGATACGTTTGTTTTTGTAGCAAATCAAACCGGAAAAATGAAAACGAACCTTACCAATAAGAACCAATCAGTAGTTCCATACGTTGTATTGGCTTCAGACAAAACTACCAGCCTTGCAGAGACTTCTGGTGAAGCAGAATTCGATGTAGTTGCTGGTGAAACATACTATATAAGACTCTGGTCTATTGGAAAATCCGATTACACTCTCTCATTGAACAATCTGTAAATATTCTTGAAAAAATACAGATAGCTTTTTACGAAAGCAGATTATGGCTTTGTAAAAAAGCTATCTTTTTATTTTGTAACCTGTGGCTATGATTGGGTGCTTCAAATTCCCATTTTCAACTAGTGAGAATTATATTATCATTGGGTATAATTCCATCATTCTACTTTTTGCGAAAAGGGGAATACATAACGCAATGTTTAACGAACGGAAAGCGTTACAAATGACATTGCAGGCCATGCTAGAACAGCGTATGGCACTGCGTCGACAGTATGTCGATCAGGACAAGCAGTTGGGAGCTGACATCAAGCAGCTTTTGAGCCGCATTCGTGAGTTGGATAACGAAGCCGGGATCGGAGACGATGAAAGCTCAGAAGATACAGCTATGTCGACAGAGGAATTTTCCGATGATCTGATGAAGCGAATGAAGGTGAGAAAGGCGCACATCCGTCACGATTATTTGGAAGTTGCAAAGCACATCGAAAACCTGTTACAGGAAGCGATGTCTCCGATGTCATTGGCTGATCTCTGTTCCGTGTTGAAAGCACGGCACCAGGTAGAGTTTGCGAGTCCCTACATTGGTGTACAGAAGTCATTAAAGTATCTACCCCAAGTAAAAGTAGAAAAGGACGGGCGGAAACTGATATTTTCACTTTAGGCAACCAGGGTGGATAAGCAGTTTCACGGGAGGCAAAACCCAAAAAAGGCGATGTGTCTATGCACAATCGCCTTTTGGTGTCTATTGATTTACTTGCTTATTGCAAGAAGGACTTGAGCATCCAAATGTGTTTTTCCAGGCCACTGCGGATTCCCAGCAGCATATCGGCTGTCGCTTCATCGTCAGCTTGGTCTGCCGTTTCCATAGCCAGCTTCAGCTCGTCTACGAGAATGGAGAAGTCTCTTGCGATCGTTTCTACCATTTGCTCAGCTGTTTCGCTTCCTTCTGCTTCGGTGATGCTCGCTGTGTTCAGACATGCAGCCAAAGTCGCTACAGGTTTTCCACCGATGGAGAGGACACGTTCAGCGAGGGAATCAAGATTCGCTGCTGCTTCGTTGTACAATTCCTCAAATTTTGCGTGGAGCGTAAAGAAGTGAGGTCCTTTTACATTCCAGTGAAAATTGTGTAGTTTCGTATAGAGGACTGTCCAGTTCGCCACTTGTTTATTTAGAACGCTGTAGAGTGTGTTTTCCATCGAGAATCTCTCCTTATTTATAATTATTATTTGTTTAAACTTATTATAAACTAATAAGGATTATTGTCAACACCCAGGAGGAAATTTATGCAGCAGCTGCGTATCGGTGCGGTTATCTTAGCGGGCGGAAAAAGCAGCAGAATGGGCTCGCCCAAGCAAAAATTACCGTGGAGGGACGGAACCTTTTTAACAGAGCTGGTAAAGGAAGTACAGGCGGTTGGTTTGTCTTGTTTCATTGTAGCGAACGATTTTTCGGACACTCAAGTGACACAAAAGGAACAAATTGATGAACAGCCCGTCACAATTACACCTGATCTGGTACCATCCTGTGGCCCTGTCAGTGGACTGGTTACTGCCTTTCGCGTAAGTTCCGAGGATGCTTTGCTGGTATTGTCCTGTGACCTACCTTTTATGGATCGTGGGCAAATCGCCAAACTTATTGAATTTGCGAGGGAGAGAAACGATTGGGATGTGATTGTCGCCCAATCAGAGGAACGAATCCACCCATTATGTGCAGTGTACCATCGGAGAACACAGACCAATTGGGAGCAGGCGCTGTTGCATGGACAGCGAAAACTGATGCGGACTTTAGATGAACTGCGCGTGGTGCCCTTGCCTGATGAATGGTTGGACCCTTGGGCTGTTTTTAATGTCAACACGCCTGAAGAGTACGAACAGGCCAAAATTGAAGAAGAACGCAGAAAGACAGGACATGCTTGAGGTATGTCCTGTTTTTTGTTTGGAAAAAAGAGGCTTTTCATAGAGGGCTATCATACAAGCGTTTCTCTGGACAAACCGTATAAATAGTAGTGATGGCTAACGAAAGGAGGGAAGCGCAATGATAAGAAAGTGCAAAAAACAAGGCAAACACCACGACCACCACTGTTGCTGCAAAAAACACGACAAGCATCACGACCACCACTGCTGCTGCAAGAAACACGACAAGCATCACGACAAGCATCACGACAAGCATCACGACAAGCATCACGACAAGCATCACGACCACCACTGTAGTTGCAAGAAACATGACGATTACTACGAGCTTCACTGCTACTACAAAAAACGCGATGAGCCGCATTGCTGCTGCAAAAAGCATGAACATTGCCACGATCACTGCTGTTGCTGCAAATGCCATGATTGCAAATGCTTTGAAAAACATGACCATCACTGTTGCAAGAAGTATGAAATAGATGATGAAGAAGAGGACGACGACGACGAAGACGAAGATGATGACGACAGCCATTGCAAGCATCACAAAAAGAAACATTGCTGCTGCAAATAATAAACTCCCACGTACAAAG
The DNA here is from genome assembly GCF_013332445.1 of Brevibacillus sp. HB1.1. Classification (NCBI taxonomy): domain Bacteria; kingdom Bacillati; phylum Bacillota; class Bacilli; order Caryophanales; family Paenibacillaceae; genus Brevibacillus; species Brevibacillus sp. HB1.1. Next base: position 58,677 of record NZ_JABMIV010000005.1, read on the forward strand.
AACAAAAGCCCGAGAGATAACTCGGGCTTTGAGATTACCAACAGCTTGTCCCGCTTTTGATTGAATCCTCCTTTAAGGTAGGAGGATTCTCTGGGCTTGTGTATACACGTTCATTTTGTCATTGCGGATAAATCCGACAGCGGTGAGCTTCAGCTCATCTGCCAATTGTAGGGCGAGATCAGTTGGAGCGGACTTGGATAATATGATGCCAGCACCAATCTTGGCAGCCTTGAGCAGCACCTCAGACGAGATGCGTCCACTGAAGACAAGAATTTTGTCCGTGGTCGAAATGTCATCTCGCAAGCATTTCCCATAGATTTTGTCGAGAGCATTGTGACGTCCGATGTCGGAGAACTGAAGCAAAACTTCATCCGGTGTACAGAGAGCTGCATTGTGGACGCCACCTGTTTGGCGGTGGATCTCAGACGACGCTTGCAATTCTTTCATCAGGCGCATGCACTGAGCAGGGGTGACAGTTGTTGTGCTTTCAACGGGCTTTGCTGTGCGCGCATCACTAAAAAAGTAAAAGGATTGTCTGCTTTTTCCGCAGCAGGAAGTAATTCTGCGTTTGGAGTAAAAGCTCTGTGACAAAATTGTTTCTTTATGCAAATCAACGTAAGCAAACCCTTGGGCCTCATTAATCGTAAGCTGTTTGATTTCCGAGTAGCTCTTGATAACGCCCTCGGCTGCGAGAAAACCGATGACCATTTCTTCCAGGTCGGCCGGAGTACATACGATTGTAGCGAATTCCTCATCATTGAGGAAAATGGTGAGGGGGTACTCGGTAACGATTTCGTCGTCTTCCCAGCCATGTTGGTCAGCCGAAATTTTCAACACAGGCAATCGGGTGGTGATGGTTAGTTCGGACATACGGGCCTCCTTTTTGTCGAAAATATGAAGTTTTTATGGCTATTTTGTGAGGAAAATATTGTCGAGTGAACGCTTACATGGTAGTATACTATGTGAGATGAAAAGTGTCATAAAATTTTCGTCTTTCCATGTATGCATAGCGTAAGGACAGATTGACACGGAGCAGCGACCCTGCCACCGATTATTTTGTAGCCTTGCAGCGAATTACATAGTGAACACAATGCTTGTTGATGCTGATGTAGCGTTCCTGCTGATGATTAACTGCTGTGTTTCATCGTAGCCCTCGTTTCCATTTGTGGAGACCTGGGTGAGTCGGTGAAATCAGCAGTTTTTCTTTTTTTCGAGAAGGCTGCTGATGGATCCACAGCATGCGAAAGACCATTGCGAAGGAGATGAATGATTTGGAACAAAAAGTGAAAAACCGCTGGCTCATCGCGTTGGCTGCGGTAGGCATCCACATCTCGATTGGATCGGTATACGCATGGAGTGTATTCACCAAGCCAATTACCGAGCAGTTCGGCTGGGACTTGCCAGACGTTCAATTTACGTTTAGTATTGCGATCTTGTTCTTGGGGCTGTCTGCTGCCTTTCTCGGTCATTATGTAGAAAAGCACGGCCCGCGCAAAGCTGGCATTCTCGCATCTATCTTTTTTGGAGTAGGAACTGTCGGGGCTGGCTTGGCGATTCAATTGAGCAGTTTGCCTCTGTTGTACTTATGTTATGGCGTGCTGGGTGGTATCGGACTTGGGGTAGGCTATATTACGCCAGTATCGACGTTGGTCAAATGGTTTCCGGATCGCCGTGGTTTAGCAACAGGTCTTGCGATTATGGGCTTCGGCTTTGCTTCCATGATTGCCAGTCCGATTATGAACGCTTTGATTGCAAATGTAGGTATCGCGAACACCTTTTATATTTTGGGCATTATTTATTTCGTTGTAATGTTGGCTTCGGCTCAATATTTGGCTCCACCTCCAAAAGGTTGGGTACCGGCTGGATTTTCCGCTGAGGGAAGAGCTGGCAGCAAGCAAATCAAAAAAGATTTGTGTCAATTGACTGCCAATGAAGCGATCAAGACACGCCGTTTTTACTGGCTGTGGCTGATGTTGTTCATCAATGTGACATGTGGAATCGCGGTTATTTCGGTAGCATCGCCGATGGCGCAAGAAATGGTGGGCATGTCTGTCGGAACAGCAGCTCTGATGGTAGGGCTAAACGGTTTGTTCAACGGTGGTGGACGCATCGGATGGGCGTCTCTGTCTGATTTCATTGGACGACCAAATACGTACACAGCTTTCTTTGCCATCCAAATGGTATTGTTCTTCCTATTACCGAATTTGACCAATCCAATCCTGTTCATGGTTGCGATGTTTATCATTATGACCTGTTACGGTGGTGGCTTTGCATCCATTCCGGCATACATTGGTGACTTGTTTGGAACGAAGCAATTGGGTGCGATTCACGGCTATATTCTGACGGCATGGGCTGCTGCCGGCTTGGCAGGACCGATCTTTGCAGCATGGGTTCGCAAGACGACAGAAAGCTATACAGGAACTATGAGTGTTTTCGCAGGAATGTTCGTTGTCGCTCTGGTGATCTCGCTAATAGTCCGTCTGGATATCAAAAAACTGAAGGAAGAAGCCAAACAAAGAGAAAAGTCTGTTGAATTGGCTAGTTAATCAATGGTAAAGTTTAAGTAGAGAATGATTTGAAGTAAAGGTGATTTTCCTCGATGAATAAGTTCGAAGCAGAATTCAGTAATTTGGTCAGGGCTTTCCGAAAGCGCCATATGGGAAAGGGACCTAGCAAGATCAGCACCACGTTCTGCAAGAACTGGGCGATCTGCGAGATGGAAGGCAACCTTTCTCCGGTGGAAAAGTTCATCGCCACTTCGGAAGACGGAAAGCAGACATTACGAGCTGCCCGAACCGAAATGGTCAAAGAGATCTATCGGAAACACCAGCCAGTTGACATGGAAGCGTTTCTTGGAGCAAAACTCGTTGATCTTTTCGTCGATATTGACATTGAACGGGATTTTGGAATGTCGATCTTTGTTTTTGATCAAGACATCGAAAAAAGAATGAAAAACGAACCGTAAGTCTAAACGAAGCAGCGTTCCTGTTCACCGGCTTAGACGTAACGGAATTCGCGAAAGCAAACACGAAGTTGAGACTAGGTAGCGAACCTGCCGTAGACAACCACCGTGAACACGCTCTTTTCCTATAGGACAAGGGACGGTTTCATGGTGGTTTTTTCGTTTCAATGGAGTTTATTAGAGGGGAGACAAAAGAAATGGGCAAGACCAAGCATGGAGGACCAATTAAGCTGGATACTTCGTGGAAGCCTTCCTTATGGGCTTCACTGATGCCGATGGGACTCGGAAAAATCAAGCCGCATCACATTCGCGATACGATGAAGGTGGCCTATGACAATCGCGATAATTTGGGCTATGCGTATCGTATTTTGACACAAGGGGTATGTGATGGTTGTGCTCTCGGCGTATCCGGTCTCTACGATCAGACGTTGACTGGTCCTCATTTGTGCACCACGCGACTGAATGTACTGCGTCTAAATACTATGTCTGCCATGGATGCCAAATGGTTTGAAGACGTGAATGCGTTGCGCAAGCTATCTAGCGAAGAATTGCGCAAGCTGGGAAGAATTCCGTATCCACTTTCAAGAAAGCCAGGCGAAAACAAGTTCACCCGCATTAGCTGGGATGAAGCGTTAAACCGCATCGCCACAAAAATTAAAAACATCAGCCCGAAACAGCTGGCCTTTTTCTTGACGGCTCGTGGGATTACCAACGAGGTATACTACACGGCAGCTAAAATGGCTCGTTTCCTCGGAACCAACAACATCGACAACGCATCACGTATTTGTCACTCGCCGAGTAAGACAGCACTAAAGCGTTCGGTTGGAATTGGTGCATCGAGCTGTAACTATCAGGATTGGATCGGTACCGATGTGCTCGTATTCTGGGGCTCTGTACCAGGTAACAACCAGCCTGTATCGACGAAATACATGTATGCTGCGAAAAAAGCAGGAACGAAAATCATCCTGATCAACCCGTACAGAGAGCCAGCGATGGAGAAGTACTGGATTCCATCTGTACCGGATAGTGCTTTGTTCGGAACGAAGATTGCAGACGATTTCTACCAAGTGAACATTGGCGGCGACATTGCATTCATGAACGGCGTGATGAAGATTTGGTTCGAGATGGAGGAAGCCAAACCAGGTTCTGCGATCAATCATGAATTCATCAAGGAGCACGCAAACGGAATCGAAGAGCTGCGCAAGCATGTGATGAATGAATCGTGGGACAAAATCATTGAATCCTCCGGTCTCAGCCGTGAGCGTATCAAAGAATTCGCGCAACTGCTCGCCAACTCCAAAAATGGCGTATTCGTATGGAGTATGGGACTGACCCAGCACAAATTCGGTACGGACAATATTTCTCAAGTAGCCAATCTGGCTACCCTGCGTGGATTCTTCGGTCGTAAGCACACAGGTCTCATGCCTATTCGCGGTCACTCCGGCGTACAAGGCTCCGGTGAAATGGGTGCCGATCCATTTAGCTTGCCTGGCGGAGACTTCGAAGAAAAATCGTGGGACCGCATTGAAAAGATCTGGAACTTCCCGATCCCGAAATGGCAAGGGGATATCGTGGGTATTACTTTGGAAAATGCAGTGTTGCCAGATGGACACGAGCGCAAGACCAGACTGTTCTACACGAGCGGTGGTAACTTCCTGGAGACGATGCCAGATCCGGACTTCATGGAAAAATGCTTGGAAAGCGTAGAGCTACGTGTACATCAGGACATCATTTTCAATACATCTACGTTGGTGGACGCCAAGGAAGAAGTGATCGTTCTGCCGGCAATGACTCGTTACGAGCAGCCGGGTGGCGGAACTTCGACTAGTACAGAGCGTATGGTCTACTTCAGTGCAGAAGTCGAAGGGCCACGTATTGAAGAAGCCCGTTCGGAATGGGAGATTTACGTAGACTTGGCGGCACGGGTAAATCCAGAGAAAAAGCATCTGATGCACTTCTCCAATGCGGCTGAAATTCGCGCAGAGATCGCCCTAGCGAATCCGAACTACGACGGCATCCAGCATTTGAAAAACCGTGGAGATGTCTTCCAATGGGGTGGCGCATGGTTGTGTGAAGATGGCGTATGCCCAACACCAGACGGACGTGCGAATCTGATCCCGATTGAGATTCCGGATTTGAACAAGCCAGAGGGCCACTTCTATGTAACGACTCGTCGGGGCAAGCAGTTCAACTCGATGGTCTATAGCAAGAAAGACCCGTTCAACAATGCGGACCGTTATGATATCCTGATCAATGCAGAGGATGCAAAAGAACTGCGCATTGCAGAAGGCGAAAATATCGTCGTTTACAATAAATATGGAACGTTCCAAGGACGGGCCAAATTCGAGGACACCAGACGCGGAAACATTCAAGTACACTGGCCGGAAGGAAACGTACTCATTCCGAAGGGTGTATACGAGACATACGCAGGTATTCCCGAATACAATACAGCCGTGAAGGTTGAAAAAGCGGACACTTTCCACGCCAACAAAGATTTGAAATACGTGGAGAGAGAAGTAGAAGATTTGGAAGTAAACGTCGGCTGACGAGCTGTAGCAATGGGTGGTCAAGATTAGGAGGAACAAGCCATGCGTTTTTCGCGACAAACACTCTCGGTTGAAGAAGCGATGAGCAAGCTGTTGGCAAAATTGCTGACAGGGAGAACGGAACAAGTGCAGATCGGGGAGGCATACGGGCGGATACTGGTCTCTGATCTATGTGCAACATACGATTTGCCGCACTTTGACCGATCGCCGCTGGATGGGTTTGCCGTGAGAGCTGCGGATACGGTTGGGGCCTCCGTTGACCACCCGATTACGCTAACAGTGCTAGAGACGGTTGCGGCCGGGCAAGTACCTACTAGAGAATTGAAAAAGGGCTACGCTACGCGGATCATGACAGGTGCGATGATGCCTGCGGGTGCGGATGCGGTCATCATGTTTGAGCAAACGTACAACCCAGCCGAAGAGGCGGATGCTGTACGGCTCAAGCGGGAGATGAAGCCTGGGGAAAATGTATCGCGTCGCGGTGAAGAGATGGCCGCAGGAACGATCATTGCCAAGGCGGGCGAGCGGATTAACGCAGGTACTCTCGCCAGTTTGGCTACGTTTGGCTATTCGCAGGTTGAGGTGTTCTGCAAGCCGCGTGTCGGTCTGATTTCGACTGGAAGCGAGCTGCTGGAGATTGATCAGCCGCTTGCTCCAGGCAAAATTCGCAACAGTAATACGGTGATGCTGACTGCCTTGATTGCCGAGGCAGGGGGCATCCCTGTTTCGTTTTCAAGACTGCCGGATGATTTGTCGGTGGCAAAGACGAAAATCAATGAATGCTTGCAGGGCGTGGATCTGGTCATTTCAAGCGGCGGTGTGTCCGTTGGGGATTTTGATGTGATCGCGGCATTAGTGGATGAGCCCGAGGTGGAGCTTCTGTTCAACCGGATCGCGATACGTCCGGGAAGTCCGACAACAGCGATGATCATGGAAGGCAAGCCTTTTATTGCCCTATCAGGTAATCCGGGTGCCTGTTTTCTCGGATTTGAGTTATTTGCGCGAACAGCGATTCGTCGCATCTCGGGAGAAGCCCATGTAATGCAGCAGGTGATTAAGGCGAGACTTGGTGTCGATTATACGAAGCCTTGTCCATACCCGCGTTACCTGCGAGGAAAGCTCCTTGAAAAAGACGGGGTTTTGCACGCGATCCCTGATTTTAATGAAAAGGCAGGGAATCTGGGGACGTTGAAGGACAGTGAATGCTTTATGATCATACCAGCCGGGGGAAGCGGGCAAAAAGCAGGAGAGCTGGTTGATGTTCTCACGCATACCGCCCCAACCTGGAGAAGAGAGGGATAGCGAATGGTTAAGCCACCTTGTGTTTTGCAGATTGTTGGTTATTCGAACAGTGGCAAGACGACGCTGCTCACCAAGCTCATTCCGATCCTCGAAAAGGCAGGGATAAGAGTCGGGGTCATCAAGCATGACGGGGGACATGATTTTGAGTGGGATCAGCCAGGGAAGGACACCTGGCGTTATCGTGAAGCCGGAGCATCGCTTGTTGCTATCACTTCGAAAACGAAGACAGCCATCGTGGAGCAAAAGCCGCAGGAGTTGTCCGTCCTTATCCAGCGCTTAGCAGTCGCCGGGGCCCAGCTCGTTTTAGTAGAAGGCTTCAAGCGTGAAGGTTTTCCCAAGCTCGTCCTGCTTCGCAGGCCAGAAGATGAGGAGCTTTTATCGATCGTTACTCATCTGGTAGGGATCGTAGGTTGGTCAGACAATCGTCAGCCGGGGTTGCCATTTTTCGATATTAATGACATAGACAACTTGGCCACGTTTGTAAGGGAACGGGTATCCGTTTGGTATTGTCAAAACTGATTAGAATAATTGAGATCATTCCAGCTTGGGTTGGGATGATCTTTTTTTGTAGCACTTGCTGGCAAGTTATCCATGTAATGAAAGATGTGGTAATGTAAATAAAAAATCGGCGAGAAATGATAAGGAGCAAAGAACATGAAATGCCCTCACTGTAACGAAGAATTAAATGAACTTCCTTTCTGTTATGGAATGGAAGCACCACATTATTTTTACATGGTACCAGAAGAGAAAAGAACAGAATTAATAAAAGATTTTTGTGTAATTGATGAACAGCATTTCTTTATTAGAGGACACATTGAAATACCAATATTGGATACAAATGAGAAGTTTATATGGAGTGTTTGGGTTTCTCTTAGTGAAGAAAACTTTTTGAAATCAAATGAACTGCTGCACGTAGAAGGAAGAGAAAATGAAGAGCCTTATTTTGGTTGGTTATCGACTGAACTTTCCATCTATCCCGAAACGACACTATCATTAAAGACATTGGTACATACACAAGAAGTTGGTGCGGTTCCATTAATAGAAGTAGAACAAACGAGTCATCCACTTGCAGTTGAACAAAGAGAAGGAATTACAATGGATAGAGTGAAAGAAATTGCTCATTTAATCAATCATACTAAGTAAATGGATTGCTTCAATCTGGTAGTTTTGGACGTATATATTCACTCCAATGGCTGATAAACTTGCAGCATGTTTCAAAATAATAGGAGTGATAACAATGAATGGAGTGCGTTACAAAATTAGAGAAGTATTGGATGAGAGCAAGATTGAGGCATTTTTGCAGCAAGCTAGAATCGGACATCTTGGAATGGTCGATGGTCATTTGCCGTATGTTGTTCCGCTCAATTTTGTCTGGACAAACGGGAAGCTATATTTCCATGGAGCCACCGGCGGGAGAAGAAATCAGGTTATGGATGCGAATCCAGAGGTCTGTTTTACGGTTTGTGAAGAATATGGAACGATTACTGATCCGGTGCCAGCTAAGACGGACACAGCGTATATGAGTGTAATGATTTTTGGCAAGGCACAGCCTATAGTCGATCTGGATGAAGCTACTCACATGTTGCAAGAAATGATGAATAAGTATGTACCTGGCTACTTCAATCGGCCTTTACCCAAGCAGCACGTAGACAAATACCGTTCAGCAGTATTCGGTGGTCCGGTTCAGGTGTATCGAATAGATCCAGATCATATCACAGCGAAAGAAAATCCAATGGAAGAAGAGAAAATGTTCAAACCGGGTAAAACTGTGTAAATGCTTTTGTGAAAACAGAAATGCTGCCGTTATTGATGCGGCAGCATTTTGCATGATGAACGCCGTGTAATCTCCGCAAGACGAAGAATGCCTTCTTCAATGGTTGATTCATCTACTTTAGCAAAACCCAGCACCCATCCTTTTCGATCGCTTTTCAAACAATACTTGCTAAGTGGATAAACACGGATTCCTTTTTCGAGTGCTAGGTTCGTCTCGGCTTCTTCGACAAACGATTTATCAGCTTCAAGAAGGATATGCAACCCCGTTTCTACGCCGCTTAGTGTGAAATGTTCGCCGAGACCTGTCGTGATGATGGCCTTTGTCATGGCTTCATGTCTGCGCCGATATACATTTCGAACTCGTCTCATATGGCGCATGAAATGACCATGCTCAATAAAATGAGTAAGCGTTAATTGTTCCATAATCGGAAGATGACGATAGGTTAATTCATGGACTTGGACGAGCTGACGAATGGCTTCTTTGGGACCAATGATTGCCGATATTCGAATACCAGGAGCAATCATTTTGGAAAAACTCATCATATACAGCGTGTTCTGAGGTCGCTGACTGAACAAGGTTGGAAGTGGGTCGCCGCGATAGCGAAATTCGCTGTCGTAATCATCCTCAACAATCCAAAACTGCTGCTCGGCAGCCATGTGTAACAATTGTTGCCTGCGAGGTTCCGACATAATGACTCCAACCGCACACTGGTGCGATGGCGTAACATAGACAAGCTTGGATCCCGGATGAATATGGTCTACGCATAACCCGTACTCGTCAACTGGAACGGAGACAACTTGCATACGCCGATACTTCATTGCCATCCAGGCAGCAGGGAAGCCAGGATCTTCAACAGAAACGGTATCTCCTTCTTGTAAAAGGGCTTGGGCGATCAAATCAATGCTATGTTGTGCGCCTGAGGTTAACATGATTTGATCGATAGTCACATGAACGCCCCGTTCAAGTGACAAATATCGTTGGATCTGTTCACGTAGCGGTTGGTATCCATAGGCATTGCCATAAGCCCAACTGTCCAGATTCGTTTCTGTGGAAGCTTGTAAAAACGAACGTCTCCAATTCTTTTGAAAATGTTCGTCCAAATATGGCTCATGGGGACTGAAATCGATCTCAACCTTTCGACTATCTTTATCCCCGAACCAACCGTGCAAATGACCGATTGTAGCGTTTAATAAAGGCAATTCGGGGGGGACAGGTCCTTCGGTCGCAACATCCTCTGAAGGACGCGTTGCATACGTCCATTCGCTCACTCTAGTCCCGCCGCGACGTGAGGTTACCGTGTATCCGCGGCTGAATAACTCCTCATAAACAATCTGTATGGTGGAACGGGAAACGCCAATTAAAGAAGCGAGTTCGCGGGAGGGGAGCAGCAATTCACCTGGCTGCCATTTTCCAGTGGTAATATTATGGATCGCTTGGTCCAGCAGTTGCTGCCAGATTGGACGCTCGTCATCTCGGTTTACTGTTAGCATTCATTCACCTTCAGTGTTTTTGTTGGAATGATAGATTTGGCTGATATGCTATCATGGCAATCGTTTCTTTTGCAACAAGAGAGTTGGGGGACGACTTTTTCTTATGGTCTTTTGCAGTTGTCACAAATCGTTTCTATTTCCTGTGACCAGAATCACATGTGTATTTCTGAACCTCCCGTACACTTGAAATATAGAAAGAACGAAGCACTTCAAGGAGGTTCTACGATGTTAAGCCCAAAAACCATTGAAATCATAAAATCAACCGTTCCTGTGCTAGAGGTACACGGAACTGCCATTACAAAACGCTTTTATCAAATGATGTTTGCTAAGCACCCTGAGCTTCTCAATATTTTCAACCACGCCAATCAAAAGCAGGGAAGACAGCAAACAGCTCTGGCAAATGCGGTTTATGCTGCGGCTTTGTATATTGATAAGCTGGAAACGATTTTGCCTGTAGTGAAGCAGATTGGACACAAGCACCGCAGCCTGGGAGTGAAGGCTGAACACTACCCAATCGTCGGGGAAAACCTGCTTGCTGCGATCAAAGACGTACTTGGCGATGCCGCTACAGACGAGATTTTACAAGCATGGGCGGAAGCGTATGGCGTCATTGCGGATGCTTTCATCGGTGTGGAACACGAAATGTATGATCAGGCCAGTGGAGAACCGGGGGGCTGGGCTGATTTCAGAGAATTTATCGTCCAGAAAAAGGTACGGGAAAGTGAAGTCATTACTTCTTATTATCTCGTTCCAGCGGATGTCGGGGCGATCTCTGCCTATGAACCGGGGCAATATGTAAGCGTCAAGGTGGAGATACCTGGAGAGGAGTACACGCATATTCGCCAATACAGTCTCTCAGATGCTCCGGGCAATCCGTACTATCGCATTTCTGTCAAAAGGGAGGATGCGACGCAAGATAAGCCAGCAGGGAAAGTGTCTGTTTACTTGGCCGAGGAAGTCAAGGAAGGAGATACCTTGCTCCTGTCTGCTCCTGCTGGAGATTTTACATTGAATCAAGAAGACAGCCGTCCAGTTGTACTGCTCAGTGGAGGGGTAGGATTGACCCCGATGATCAGCATGCTAAACACACTGCTAAAAGCAGGAACAGATCGTCCGATCACCTTCATTCACGCAGCACAAAACGGAAATATGCACGCTATGAAGCAGGCTGTAGAAGATTTGGCAGCCACTCATCCGCAGCTCTCTGTTCACTGGTGCTATGAAAAGCCGACTGAGCAAGATCGTTTGAACGGTGCTTTTCACAAAGAGGGGTATATCGACTTGCCGTGGCTGCAAAGCATTGTGGAGACGAAGGATGCGAACTACTATTTCTGTGGGCCAATCCCTTTCATGAAGGCAATCAACAATGCACTGTTGGAATGGGGAGTACCGGCAGACGATATTCACTACGAGTTCTTTGGACCGGCAGCGACCTTGGCCTAAAAGGCTGAGAGGGCCCAAGCTTACTCGCGATTCGCAGCTTGAGCGCGCAGCAGCCGATTTACCGTCTCGCGGCGAAGCCCGATGAGCTGACCGATTTCATCCTGAGTCAGCAAGTCTGAAAGCGAGGCGACAGGAATGAATGTCTGAAACCAAAGCTGGAGCTTGCGCAGCTTTTCAGCAGGAGAGACTTCGGTTAGTTGGTCGATACGCTGCTGCATCATCCGCAGCTTCCCTTGCAGCTGTAGCGCGATATCACGACACTTTTCAGGATTGTCATCCAGATGGCGATACCAATCCGGGGCAGACAATACTTCGACCTCGCAGGTCACGAGAGCGATTGCTGTCCCGTAATAGGGATTCGGGCTCATCAATGAATGATGCGGGATGATCTCATCCGGAACGATGATGTTGACCAGCGTCAATGCTCCGTCTGCATGTACCCGAACGATTTTTAACAGACCGCTCTTCAAATGATAGAGCGGTCCAGATTCTCCTTGTCGAAACAGGACTTCTCCCTTGTGCAGGATCATGGGTTTCTCCTCGATTCTCTACGTTTTTCTCTAGCAATTATAGCAAGCCCGGCAGGAGGAAGTAAGCAAGCGTAAAAAGCAGTTTGCCGCTTTTTTAGGCTTGCTACAGCAAGGATGCCTTTTGCTATAATGGGGAAATCACAGCTAGATAAAGGGAGTTGTCTGATGCTCAACTTTGTTACATGGGTAGGCTTCATAGTGGGGGGACTCCTTATCGGATTGATTGGCTATGTGGCTTACCGCTACTGGTACCATATGGGGCAGCTTCCGAAGCCGGAGTTTCGTCATCTGGATACAAAAAAGCCAATGCCTGCCGACTGGAGTCATGATGAGGTTACATTTACATGGATCGGTCACTCGACGATTCTGTTGAATATGTTTGGTACGAAAATACTGACGGATCCGGTTTTGGGCGAGAAGCTGGGGATTAAGCTTGCAGGTGTCCATTTTGGTCCCAAACGCTTCACACCTCCTGCCCTCGACTTTGCTGAAATTGGCGAGGTAGATATCATCTTGCTATCGCATGCCCATTTGGATCATGTCGATCTGCCTACCTTGCAGAAAATAGCGAATCGCTCCACACATGTCATTACGGCGCACCAGACGAGCAAGCTGTTTAAGCATATGCCGTTTGGATCGTATGAGGAAATGCAGCCGGGAGAAGCGATTACAACCAAAGAAGGAATGACGGTTACTGCGATTCCTGTTCGCCATTGGGGCAACCGCTTTCCATGGAATCATGAGTATGGCTACAACGGCTATATGATTGAGAAAAATGGCGTGCGCATCCTCTATCCAGGGGATACCGCTTATATCTCCATGGAAAATTTGCCGAAGCAATTCGGGCCGATCGATCTGGTGTTCATGCCGATTGGCGCCTACAAGCCAGACGCGTATCAAGCAGCACATTGTACGCCAGAGCAAGCATGGCAAATGTTCAAGGAGACCCAAGCCAAGTGGCTGGTGCCTATTCATTGGAACACGTTTGTGCTCTCGCGTGAGCCAGTTGATGAGCCGTTCGAGCGTCTGTTGGCAGCAGCGGGGGACGAGAGGGACAGGATCGTTGTTGAAAAACAAGGGGAGACGTTTTCGATCCCTGTTCAATCGATGTGAAAAGCTGGCGACTGCATACATGGCAGTCGCTTTTTACGTTGATATGAATAAATGGGGAAGGAATAGCTACCTTATTATAGAAATATTTTTATCGAAGGAGTTTTTGGAGGAGGAGTACATATGACAAAAGCATTTCCACAACGCTGGGATATGGATGTGATTTTTCCTGGTGGTAGTGAATCGGAGGATTTTCTGGCGTTTTTAGGGACGTTGGAAGGGGATATTGCGAACCTGAAGGCGCGGTTGGAGCAATCTGGTGCAGGTTTGCATGAAACAGCGGCTTTCAAGGAAGTTATCACTCATGTCCAAAGCATTGCCGTGCGGGTGAGACAAGCAGGTGCATTCATTTCCTGCCTGACTGCTCAAAATGTAAAGGATGAGCCAGCCAAACTGCTGGGTGGGCGTGTAAAGAGCATCTCGGCTGCGTTTGGTGCAGTATTGACGCGCTGGGAAGAACAGCTGCTGGCTGTCGACGAGGCTGCATGGGAGAAGCTGTTGGCAGACGAAGAATTGCAACCGCTTGCTTTTGTGCTGAATGAGCGCCGCCGCCGTGCACAGGAAAAGCTGTCCCCTGAACAAGAAGTGCTAGCAAACGATTTAGCCGTAGACGGGTATCACGCTTGGCAAGATTTGTACAATACCGTCGTGGGACGTATGACCATTGAGGTTGAGGTCAATGGAGAGACGAAGCAGCTGTCCGTCGGGCAAGCTTCTAACCTGATGAGCAGTCCTGATCGTGCTGTTCGTGCCCATGTTTTTGAAAAGTGGAAAGAAGCTTGGGGCAAAGAAGCGGAGTTGTGCGCGCAGGCGCTGAATCACTTGGGTGGTTTCCGTCTCTCTCTGTACCGTCATCGCGGCTGGGATTCCGTCCTGCGTGAACCGCTGGATATTGGACGGATGCAGGAAAAAACACTCGACGCGATGTGGCAGGCCATCGACAATCGCAAGGATCGCCTGGTTGCCTACCTGGAGCGCAAGGCAAAGCTTCTCGGTGTAAACAAACTGAGCTGGTACGATGTAGGAGCTCCAGTCGGTAAGGTACATAAAGAAGTGTCTTACGATGAAGCAGCTGCCCTGATCGTTGAGCACTTCAACCGCTTCAATCCGAGCATGGCTGAGTTTGCGCAAAAGGCATTCGATGAGGGCTGGATCGAGGCAGAGGATCGTCCTGGCAAGCGCCCAGGCGGATTCTGCACGAGCTTCCCAGTCAGCAAGCAGTCCCGCGTGTTCATGACGTATGCGGGAAGCGCAAGCAATGTATCCACACTGGCACATGAGCTGGGGCATGCGTATCATCAGCAAGTCATGTGGGATTTGCCAGCACTTAACCAAAATTACGCGATGAACGTAGCGGAGACAGCATCGACCTTTGCAGAGATGATCCTCGCTGACGCTGCTGTGAAAAATGCAGCCAATGAAGATGAAAAACTGGTGCTCTTGGAAGATAAGCTGCAATCCATCATCGCGTTTTTCATGAACATCCACGCTCGCTTTATTTTCGAGAAAAACTTCTACGAGAAGCGCAAAGAAGGTCTCGTTAGCGCGGCTGATCTCGACCGAATCATGGAAGAGGCGCAAAAGCAAGCGTACAATGGAGCTTTGGCAGATTATGAGCCGCACTTCTGGGCATCCAAACTGCATTTCTATATCACGTCGTATCCGTTCTACAACTTCCCGTACACATTCGGGTACTTGTTCAGCATGAGTGTCTATGCGCGTGCGCTTGAAGAAGGCGAGAGCTTTGCGCCGAAATACGATGCACTGCTCCAAGATACGGGCCGCCTGATGGTAGAGGACTTGGCGAAGAAGCATCTCGGTGAGGATATGACGACAGTTGAGTTCTGGCAAAAAGCTGTTGATCTGGCTGTGGCAGACATCGACGAATTCCTGCGCCTGACAGAAGAAGCATAAATCACGAATAAATAAGCTCCAAGCAGTCTGTCGCTTTTCTGACAGGCTGCTTTTTCGTTGAGAGATTGTTAATATCGCAGACGAAATCTTCGGATAACCTTTACCTGCGGTTTATAGAATCCTCGCTATTTTTTCGTACAGTAAAAGAGAAGGGAGTACTTGCAAAGGGAGGCATCGTAATGGACACTGGCAGTCATCTTTTGTTGGGTGTCACACTGGCGGGCTTAGCTCATATCACGCCGGCAGTGGCACATGATCCGGCACTTGCTCAGGCGCTGATGGTCGCAACGGTAGTGGGCTCTCATGCCCCGGATTTCGACACTGTGGCCAGACTTCGCGGTATTTCTTTTTACATTCGTTTTCATCGGGGAATTACTCATTCGATTCCCGCCTTGTTTCTGTGGCCCCTCATCATCAGTCTTGCTCTCGCCTGGGGTTTTGGTCTCATGGGGCAGTTCGGGATTTTGTACGGTTGGACGCTGCTGGCTGTTGTGCTGCATGTTTTTCTCGATATGCTAAACGCCTATGGAGTCCAGTGTATTCGCCCTATTAACAAGCGCTGGGTGCATTTGGATGTACTCGCGATTTTTGAGCCACTGGTGTTCGCGGTTCATCTAGCAGCGGCGATATGGTGGATAGCTTTTAACGGAGATCCCAGTGTGCTATTTCCGATAGCATATGGCATGACGTTCGTGTATATTGGTGTGCGGGCTTGGCAGCATCACCGTAACGTCAGACGGGTAGAAAGGGCATTGGAAACAAGGGGCATAACCCATGTTTTCCCTAGCATACATCCTTTTCACTGGCGATTCGTCGTAGAGACGGAGGAACTGTTTTACACAGGGAGAATCGAGTATGCACGTGTGATACTGGAGGATGTGTATCCGAAACAGCAGCGTGATGCAATCATTCAGGCTACTGTCGGTGTGGACGGAGTTCGTGCTTTTCTCGGATTTGCTCAACGAATCCACGTCACGTGGAAGGAGATTGCCGACGGTTATGAAGTCACGTGGAGTGATGTGCGTTTTTGGTACAACCGCAAGCTGCCATTTGGCGTAGATGTTGTCTTGGACCGTGATTTGAATGTTGTTGATCATCGGTTGGGCTGGCGAAAAAAAGCGTGGGACCCGCCGTTTGTATAAAAAGGCTGTTAGCAATGCCCCGTCAGTGAATCTGGCGGGGTTTTACTGTTTTTTACAAAAGTAGCTTTGCAAGCTCCGGAAAGAATGATACACTGAAAAAAACTAAACGTTCGATGGTGATAGAATGAATGGATTATATTCGATCAGAGTAGAATGGTCTCCTGCGTATGAATGTATCATTAGCCTCTACACTTACATTTACGAAAAGGAGCGCAAGCATTATTTGCTTGGTACGGCTTGGAAAGAGGAGACAAAACAAATGCTTCCGGCTTCTTTTGCAGATGAACTCGCAGATGAACGTTGGGAGGTACTCCACCGTTTGGTGCTGCTTGTAGCACAATCGCCTCAGACCAAATCCGTCGAAGAATTTCTTGGGTGGCTAGAAAGCATCCCTCCCGGTGAAATTTATGAGCGCCTCGCGCCATGGGTGGAGACAATCCCGCTGAACCTGGGGGAAATCCGTGATCACAGCTTGTCGCTGCTTACCCGGTGGAATGAACATTATTTTTCGAAACTGGAACCACGCATTTTACAAAGTTTGCAAAGGAGTGCCGATGAGCTGACGGCCCGCGTCAAAGAAATGCCTCCGATCGATTTGGTCGATCAAGTAACGAACGGTATCTGGATTGAGCCGATGGCAGATTTGCGAGAGGTTGTACTGATCCCGCAATATCATAGCGCCCATTCTTCTGTGCTCGACTTTTATCGAGGGCTTGCCACTTGCATGTATCCTGTCAAAGATGCGGCAATGACCAGACCACAGCCGCTCCTGGAGCTGTTACCCATCACACAGTGCCTGGCGGATGAGAAACGTCTGCAAATCTTGCGTTGTCTAGCGAAAAAGACTTGCACTCTCGGGGAATTGCAAAAGCAAGTATCACTGGCAAAAAGCACCGTCCATCATCATGTAACGGCGTTGCGCAGAGCGGGGTTGATTCGAGCTCATTATACAGGCAGTACGACGATTTCCTACTACAGTCTGCGCGAATCGTTCGTCGAGCGTCTTCCCGTCTTGCTTCGTTCCTTTTTTCATACACCAGAGTAAATTTGCTTACGGAAATGGCATGATTCTGTTGAGAGGGTAGGTTGAATCAGTATGAGCAAAATGAGGCAAGTGTGGGAGGCGTATCACCCGATTGTTCATTTATTGATGGCAGGGACGGTTTTCGTTCAGCTAACGCAATCCATGAGCATTCCGTTTTTGGCCATCTATCTCGGTGAAACGACGAAGCTCTCTCATGCCTATATTGGACTTATTATCGGTGCAGGTCCCTTGGCTGGAACAGTCGGGGGATTTGCTGGCGGGATTCTCTCGGATTTATTTGGCAGACAAAAGTTGATGTTTTTTTCCTTGCTGGCTATGGCGTGCTCGATTATCGGATTCATTACAGTAGCGTATCCGATCGGTTTGCTTTTGATCAGTATGATAATGGGATTGTCGGCCTCGATATTTGCGACGGTTTCAAAAGCATTGATGGGAGACTTGACTCCTGAGCATAAGCGTTTTCGTGTGTTCTCGAATCGCTATCTTGCGAACAATCTTGGCTTTGCGATTGGTCCTATGCTCGGTGCTTTTCTGGGGATTTCCGGCAGCAATCTGGCATTTTTTTTGACGACGGTATCCTTGGTGAGCTTTGCTATCATTTTAGTAGTGGCATGTCGGAAATGTGGGGTCACCGATGATGACGGGGGGAACGGAGAGGTAGAGAGAGCTAGTTTGGCTGAGATCTGGCAAGTGCTCAGAAGGGATGTCGTTCTTCTTACCTTTGTCACAGGTGGAGTCCTGTTAGTGACGGTGTACGGTCAGATGTCTGTTACGCTCTCCCAATACTTGCGGGAAAACTTTTCAGAGGGAGTCGCCTTGTTTGGAACATTGATGAGCGTTAACGGATTTACCGTCTTGCTTTTACAAATTCCAGTGACGAGGCTGGTTGAGCGTTATTCCTTGTTTGCGCGGATAGCAGGTGGCGCTGTGCTGATGGCTATAGGAGAAGTCGGCTTTGCTTTCTCACCAGACTGGGCTTGGTTTATTACGGCGATGATCATATTTACATTAGGGGAAATCCTGATTGTACCTGCGGAGTATGCGCAAATCGACGAAATCAGTCCTGCGAATATGCGAGGGACTTACTATGGGGCACAAAGCGCAACGATGCTGGGTAGCTTTCTCGGACCATGGGCAGGAGGTATGGTGCTCACTGCATATGGTGGCCCCGTGATGTTTTTGGTCATGGCAGTATTGGCGCTGGTTAGCTTGATCTTTTATTGGCTGGGACGCAGGCTGCATGAAAAGCGGAAGCAGCCTAGAAATGCGATCGTAGAGACTGCCATATAGCTTCTTGCCGATTGATTGCGAGTGCCGTATAATGGAAAGTATCTTTTCAAAAGGGGACGTTTTGATGTCGGTGTGTGTTCTTAACTAAGCAATTGGATAGGGTACTCCCATTCTTTTTGGCAAAAATCTCATTTTATGTGAGCTTATTTGCTATGGAATAGAGGAGGCCTTGATTGGTTAAGAACTTACGGTCATCCATCTACCCATTTGCTCGACTACGGGAACCGTGCTCTTACGCACGGTTTTTTTGCGTGACTATCCACGCGCACGTAGCGAACGTATGCCTTCAAGGCGGAGATGAACGAATGTTCATGCTCTGCCTTTTTGCATGCATCGATGGGTCCATCCCTTTTGAAAAGAGGTTCTCTACATGAAAAATTATATCGAAGACACCTATAAACAAGTGCGTTTACAAGAAGGTCAACGAGTGATCGAACAGTTTCTGCTTGCGTGTTATTTTCATCCGGGTTTGCCTACGAAAGAGCTGGCAAGAAAGCTACTCTTGCCTGTACCTGTGGCGACTGCCATTAAAAAAGAGCTGATCAAGGCAGGTGCCATACAGCAGGGGAGCGGGGTAAGATGCACCGCAGAAGGGGAAGCGTTCATTGAGCAAAAGCTAGGGTATGGTGGGTTGGATCGAGAGTTGTACGAGAAGCTGATGAAAGACGACGAAGTTTGGAAAAACGAGCTGGTTGACTTGCAAACGGAGATGGAGACGATTTTTGCTGGGCGTCCGCAAGTCGATGTACAGATTGATCAGTCCAAATGCACAGTCGAGACGAGCTTGCGCAGGGCAATCTTATGCTTGCGGCATCAAAGCTTGGTGGGCAAAAAAATATTATGCGTCGGGGATGATGATTTAGTCAGCATCTCGCTGGGGCTTTTGCTCAAGCGTTTGTTTCCAGGGAATCAACAACGACCAGAGCAAATTGACGTAGTCGATATCGATGAACGCTTTCTCCAGTACATTACGGATGTGTCCAAGCAAAAAGCATTGACCGTAGCCTGCCATCAGGCTGATTTGCGGCAGCCGCTGCCGAAGAAGCTACAGGGTGGGTACGATTGCTTTTTTACTGATCCACCTTACACGCTGCAAGGAATGGCTTTGTTTTTATCTCGCGGAATCAGTGGGCTGCAAAAGCAAAAAGGACTGTCCATCTTCCTGTCCTTTGCGCATAAATCCCCGGATTTCACGCTGAATATGCAACGGGAGTTCGTGCTGGCAGGCTTGACCGTACGAGAGGTGCTCAGTCATTTCAATGAATATGAAGCGGCGCAAATGATTGGCAATAAGGGGCAGATGATCGTGCTCACCACTACAGAGCTGACGGCTCCGACGATCAAGCATCCGTTTCTGGAGTCGCTATACACAGGCGAAGAGACTCCTTCCAAACGTGAGTATCAATGCAAGCGTTGCAAAAGGTCGATCCAGGTAGGGGCACAGGCAAAAATAGTGACGATTGAACAATTGAAAAAACGCGGCTGCCCTCGTTGCAAGCATCAGAGCTTTGAGCTGTTGTCCCGCCGGAGAGCACAAGACTGATTGTACGCTAGTGGGCATATGGTAGTGGTGGAGGGGAGGGAGAATAAGAGAAGATGGCTTACGAAAAAGCGTTTGTTTTATTACGGATCGGGACGGGAATCTTGTTTTTCATTCATGGCATAGCCAAGCTGCAAAAAGGGATGGCTGTTGTTGTGACGACGTTTGGTGATCTCGGCTTGCCGGGGTGGCTGGCGTATCTGGTTATGATCGTAGAACTGATCGGCGGTCTCGCGCTGATCATCGGAATTGGGGCGAGATATGCTGCCTGGGGATTAGCTGCGATCATGGCAGGGGCGATTGTGATGGTGAAATGGGCGAAAGGCTTTGTGGGCGGTTATGAGCTCAACTTGATCCTGTTGCTTGTCACGATTTGTGTGGGTCTAAAAAGGTGAAAAAGAGATCCGGCTGAACCGGTAAGCGGTCAGCTGGATCTCTTTTTTAAACAAACAGCTCGTAAAGCTCAAGAGAAACGTTCTCTAAAAATGGACTTTTTTCACCCGAATAGTAAAGATGCAGCTCGTGCATGGCTCGTGTGCATGCCGTGTAAAAAAGCTTGCGTTCGCTTTCTTCGCCATAGCATGCGGCGGAAGCATCATAAAGGATGACCGCATCGAACTCGACCCCTTTTGCCAAGTAAGCGGGAATAATCAAGATTCCTTTTTCGAAGGAAAGGGTGGCGGGCTTGATCAAGCGAATCGGCAATCTTTCTTGTAAAGCGTCATGAACGCCTTGGGCTTCCTCTAGCGTTTTTGTGATAACAGCGATCGTCTGATGACCATGATCGGCGAGCTCACGTATGCGCGTTTCGATTTGATCGGTATGAGCTTGAGGTGATGTCACTTTGGTTAGAGTTGGCAAGCGACCGTCGCGCATAAAAGGCTCAATCATATCTCCGTTTCGCAAAAGTTGTCGTGTAAACAAGACGATGGGATAGGTGGAGCGGTAACTTTTGGTCAGGACAAAGGTCTCCGTCTCTTCAGGCTCAAACAGGGATGTGACAGCCTCAAAGCTATTCTGGTGATACGCATGAGCGTAAATCGCCTGATTCCAGTCTCCCAGCACGGTCATTTTGGCACGGGGAAACAAGCTCTTGATGAGAGCGAACTGAAAGGCGGAGTAGTCCTGGGCTTCATCGAGAAATACATGACGGACGAGATTGTTCGTCTGCTTGCCCTCCAAACGTTCCTGCAAATACAAATAAGGAGGGATGTCTTCACATGCCAAATACTGTTGCTCTAAACGCTCTGCTGTCTGTTCGCACACGGCGGGCCAATTGTTCAATACATCGTGGTGGAGAGTATTTGGCGCAAGCGTCTCGAGCAAGTCAGGTGACAAGAACAGCTGACGGTAAATAGCGCGAGTATCAATAAATTGAAGTTCCCGGATAAAATCGCGCAGAGGCTGAAACTGCTTTTTGACGATCCAGTTGGCTAAGAGCTCCTGCTCGCGTTCGAAGTCATCGAACGTATCCTCCCGAAACTGCTTTTTGCGGCGCAGCGATTGATAGGCAGCTACGTAAGCGTCTCGGTCAAGTAGCTCCATTTCCTCTTCGACCCATGGTTTTGATCGTTCTCGCTGTTCCAGTTTTTTCAGCTCTGTCAGCAGTGATTTGGCAACGAGTACCATCCGATTGGGGATCGGCAGACTCGTACTGAGAGAATAAAACAGCTCATGGATGTGGGCAGCACTGATTAGTGTCTGGTTTCTAAATGTAACGGGGCGAAACATGATACCAGATTCCTTTAGGATATTCGCGTATTCGTCCATGGCTTGCAAAAACAAGGCGCTTGATTTGAAACGGATTCCTTCCAGACGCGCCTCGTATCCAGACTGATCACTTGCTGTCAGTACATACTCCATCTGTTCAAGCGGGTTTTCCAGGCGGAAGTTGTCACCGAGACGATGCTCCGCATATTCCTGAAAAGTCGTTTGCTGCATATTTTCCTCGCCGAGCTCAGGAAGAACGGTCGAGACGTAGCTATTAAACAAGGAGTTGGGCGAAAACAAAACGATTTGCTCCGCGGTCAATGTCTTGCGATAACGGTATAACAAATAAGCGATTCGTTGCAAAGCCGCAGACGTTTTTCCGCTACCGGCAGCTCCGGAGACGATGACGAGTCGGCTGCGTTCGTTGCGGATGATGCGGTTTTGATCCCGTTGGATCGTGGCCACGATGCTTTTCATCTGCGAGTCAGCCTGTTTGCCGAGTACCTCCTGAAGCAGCTCGTCGCCAATCGTCACGCCCGTATCGAACAGGTGCAACAATTTGCCGTCGCGAATGATGTATTGTCTTTTACACGCAATCTCTCCATTTACGATTCCACTTGGGGTATTGTACTCTGCTGGCCCCGGCGAATAGTCGTAATACAGACTGGAGATAGGTGCGCGCCAGTCGTAGACGAGAAACTCCTCGTCGTTTTTATCCAGCAAGGAAGCAATGCCGAGATAGATGGCTTCTGGCTTCGATTCTAGCTCTTCTTGAAAATCAATCCTGCCAAAATAGGGAGAGTGCAACAATCGCTGTAGCGTACGCAACTGATTTTGGGCATGGCGATGGATGCGTTCACGTTCGGACAGGACTTCCGCTTGCTGCTTGATACTGGCGTAAGTCTCGACAGCTTCGATGGCATCTTCGAAGTTGACTGTCACATCGTCCCAAAAATGCTTGCGAATTCCGATGATATCCTCGCTCACGACATTCACATGCTCTTTGAGGTCATCTATTCGGTTCTTTATCTCTGAGATGACTCGTTCAACACGTTGTTGTTCGTTTTGCCGATCTTGATCAGTCACGCTCATGGTACCGCTCCTTTTTCGTTCCCCATTTTTGATCTGATGGTTTGACAATCGAAAGTGAATGTGGTACTATTATATTGGAGATAAAGTAGATACATATTAACAATTGACCAACAGACCAATTCTCATTGTATCACGTGAAAATTGGCTTTTCAACATGGTGTAGGAAAAATACGAATTGAAATGACAGGGAACTCCTTTGGGGGTTCCCTTTTTTGTTGTGACTAGACTTGTCCGTCAAGCGTTCCAGTGAGAGCTACCCATATACGGGTTGTTCCCACCAGTCTATGGAAAGGTAAAAGGCTGTCTTCTCACCAGTGTTTGGAACGCGAACAATGAGCGCCATTCCTGGTCCGAGAATCCACTGTCCGCCAGGGGTCGCCTCAACGGTGGAGGACGCCGGAATGATTCGCGTGGCGGTCTGAATGTGATCAGAAAAGGTATCCGTCATACCGGCGCCATGCAAAACTTGCCCTTGAGCGGCGGGACAAGCGGGGAGTTGAATATAACCAGAAGTCACTTGACGTGAGAGAGTTGCACCAGTGAGGGAGGAGCCTTTGCCAAACAAGAAATGTGCTTCTATCGGGTGCGGGGATGGATTGGTGACCATCCAGTGATGGACAAACAAATGAACACCGGAGCGTAAGGGATTCGACAAGGCAGCGATCCCGATAGCCCCATCGCTCACGATCATTTTTTCCGATTGCCCCATGAAGTATTTGCATTGATCCGCCATCGACATCGCATACGGAATGTGAACACTCCGACTCAGCTGTTCCGTAGCAGAAGGAGTGGGAAACGGATAGTACCCCATCTGCATGTAGACATCTGGTATTCCACCATAAAAGTACGAGGGGCGGGTATAGGAGGGCTTCGTCATGATTTCCTCTCCTTGTGAGTGGGGTAACTGCTAACCCTACAGCATATGGCAATCGTCCATGGAGGGTGTCAGGAGCTGGCGTTATTGGCAGGCAAAGTTCCGCTGAAGTCATGGCGTGGCGGATAGAAAAAAGGCTGGGAATGAAAATCCCAACCTTTTGCAAGATTTTTGTCTACGATACGGTTTTCCAAGCATGAATGGCAAGCAGCGCCCATCCAGCGAGGAACAAAACTCCGCCAATCGGCGTAATCGCACCGAGAACCTTAATTCCGGTCATCGCCAGCGTGTAGAGACTGCCGGAGAAGATCAACGTACCAGCTGTAAAGCACCAGCCCGCCCAAACGAGGCCAGAAGAATCCGGGTACCACTTGAGCAACAGGGCAACCAGCACCAGAGCCAGTGCATGTGTCGTCTGATAGGTCACGCCCGTATGGAAAATGCCCAGCGAATACTCGTCCAGTTTTTCCTTCAGTGCATGTGCTCCGAATGCTCCTAACGCAACCGAAAGAAATCCACTGATACTGCCAAGCATCAAAAACAGCTTCATGAGTGCGTCACTCCTTTTTTCGCATAACCTGTACACTTGTCTGTTCTCTATTCTAACTTAAAAATCCAAGTTCAAAAAGTCGACTTTTCAGCACCGAGAAAGTGGCGAGAACCGCTAAAGCCCAATTGTAATTTGGTGAACATGCCTTGGACTACCGTACAGACCGCTTGTCAACCTCTAACATAAAGTAAAGTATCGCAGTGGCAACGCTTACAGGCTGCTGCGACGGGAGGTGACGTAATATGAACAAATGGATTTCCAACGTTGGAGGTCTCCTTGGTGGTTACGCATTGCTGAAAGCACCAGTGGATGGTTCCTTCCTTAATGGATTGGACCCGCTGGTAGATGGAGTTGGTCTCATCGCTGTGGTCGTATTCGCGGGAGCTCTTATTTATTCTGGTGTACGCGACTGGTTTAAGGGTTAAGAAGTAAGATGGAAAACAAATCAAGGGTGTCTCCAGTCGGGGATGCCTTTTTTTCTTCGGAAGGCTGGCGTCTTTTAGCATGGTCCCCCATATACATAAAGTAGACCGACTGCAAAAGGGGGAGGCGAAACGATTGACCAACGACGAGCGAAAAGAACTGGAGCGATCCATTGACGAAATTACCGAGATCGCCAAAGGGTTCAATCTCGATTTTTACCCGATGCGATACGAGATATGCCCGTCTGACATCATCTATACATTTGGCGCGTATGGAATGCCGACACGATTTTCGCATTGGAGTTTTGGAAAGTCCTTCTACCGGATGAAATTGCAATATGACCTGAATCTGAGCAAAATCTACGAGCTCGTCATCAACTCCAATCCTTGTTACGCGTTTCTTTTGGACGGCAATTCCTTGATCCAAAACAAGCTCATTGTGGCTCACGTGCTTGCTCACTGCGACTTTTTCAAAAACAATGTGCGCTTCTCCAACACCAATCGGGATATGGTCGAAAGCATGGCGGCCAGTGGAGAGCGGATTCGTCAGTATGAGATCGAGTACGGTAAGGATGCTGTCGAGAATTTGCTCGATGCGAGCTTGGCGATTCAGGAGCATATCGATCCGAGCTTGCTACGTCCAAAGCTGCGTTGGAAACGAGAGCCAGAGGAGTCGAATAAAAAGACGAGGAACGAACGGCAATCTCCTTATGACGATCTCTGGGGATTGGACCGCAAAGCAAAAGAGGAAGCCGAGCCAGTAAAAGCACCACGCAAATTCCCGCCAGAACCGGAAAAAGACCTATTGCTATTCATTATGGAATACAGCAATATCCTAGACGATTGGCAACGGGATGTGCTGACGATCATTCGAGATGAGATGCTGTATTTCTGGCCGCAGATGGAAACGAAGATCATGAACGAAGGCTGGGCCACCTACTGGCATATGCGCATCCTGCGGGAAATGGAGCTGACGGAAGCGGAGACGATCGAGTTTGCCAAGCTGCATTCCTCCGTCATTCAGCCTTCGACGACGAGTATTAATCCGTATCATTTGGGTCTGAAAATTTTGGAGGACATTGAAAAACGCTGGGATAATCCGACGAAGGAAGAGCAGGAGCGCTTCGGACGAAAGCCAGGAGAGGGACGCGCGAAAATTTTCGAGGTGCGTGAGCTGGAGTCCGACATCAGCTTCATTCGCAACTTCCTGACCAAGGACCTCGTCAGTGATCTGGATTTGTATATGTTCGGCAAGCAGGGCAACGATTGGGTTGTCGCGGAAAAACAGTGGGAGCAGGTACGCGATGGTCTTGCGGGCACACGGGTTAATGGGGGATTCCCTTATGTACTCGTGCACGATGGGGATTACTTACGCTCCGGCGAGCTGTACTTGAAGCATCATTTCGAGGGGCTGGAGCTGGATGTCAAATACGTAGAAAAAACATTGCCTTACATCTATACCTTGTGGGGGAAATCCGTTCACCTGGAATCGATGGTGGAGGATCGACAAGTGTTGTTTACGTACGACGGCAAGAAAGTGCACCGCCGCTTTTTATAGGGGAAAAAAGGCCGCATGCCCGGTGGAAGCTGACCGAGCGTGCGGCTATTTCTACGTGTCCGAACTAGGACAACTGATCCGTAATTCCGATGTGACTGCTGATCCCGCCGTCCATGGTGATGCTGGCTCCGTTGATGTACCCGCTATGTGGTCCGACGAGATGATAAATCATCTGGGCGATTTCCAACGGCTGAGCTACGCGTTTCACCGGGCTTTTGACGATGACTCGATTCATGTAATCCGAAATATCCTCCGGACGTACGCCCATCGCGGTATCCACATATCCCGGACAGATGGCATTGCAAGTAATCCCATGCTCTCCCCATTCCGCCGCAATTGTTTTTGTATAGCCGATCATGCCGTGTTTGGAAGCGACGTAGGTGGATGAATGCGCAGAGCCTAGCAAGCCCTGAATAGAAGCGATGTTTACGATCCGCCCGAAGTTCCTTTCTTTCATCTTGGGCAACAGGTTTCTGCAAAACAGGAATACACTCTTCAGGTTGGTATTCATGATCCAATCCCATTCTTCATCGGAGACTTCGTCCACCCGGTGGAATGGACCGCCCACTCCTGCATTGTTGACCAAGATGGTGATATCTCCGAAATGCGATTCCACAAGCTGGATGGCTTCTTCAACTTGCGCTCGTTGACCGACATCACAGCGAATGGACAAGGCTTGACCGCCTGCCTGATTAATTTCTTGGGCGACTATTTGTGCCTTTTCTTCTTGTACATCAAGAACAACGACACGGACCCCATGCTGAGCCAAAAGCTTTGCTGCTGCGGCCCCAATCCCATTGCCTGCTCCTGTGATCATTGCTACTTGTTGCATTTGTAAACTCTCCTTATTAATCTGTCATCTAGAGAATGCCTTTAGGAGGAAGGATTTTGACTTCATCGATTCGAACGTGTAGGGGACGGGAGGCGATATCTAACACGGTATCTGCCACATCTTTTGGTACGAGCATCGCACTCGGATCAAAAAAATGCCGGTCCTCCGTCATGTTTGTATGAACGGCGCCGGGAAAAATGGTAGAGACCCTCACATTGTCGTTTTTCCATTCTTCATTGCAAATTTGAGAAAAGCCTTGGACGGCAAATTTCGAAGCACCATAAACGCCGTTTTCCGCAATGGGAATATATCCGGAGACACTCGCGATATTGATGATTCGGCCTCCGTGAGCTTTCATTACCTTGTATCCTTCACGGCTGCAAAGAAAGAGTCCGGTTACATTGGTGCGGAAAACATTCTCCCATTCTTCTAAGCTTGTTTGTTCAACAGGCTTAAACACGCCGACTCCTGCATTGTTGACGAGGACATCTAGACGTCCGTATAACCTTTGTACTTGCGCAAATAGGGCAAGGACACTTTGCTCGTCAGTCACGTCCAGCTGTATATTCGTCACACTTCCAGGTTCAGCGTGTGCGATCTCGTTCGGATGAGGCGCGGATCGAGAGGTTGCCCAAACAATCGCTCCTTCTTTTGCCAGAACATTTGCCATTTCAAGACCCAATCCTCGACTGGCTCCTGTGATGACCACGATTTTATTCAGTAGTTTCATCTGTACCTCCATATACGAAACATCCATCCAATAATTGGATGCTTATATGTTGTTTAATGGTACAGAAATTTGACTTCCCCAGCAAGCGCCATAGGGATGAATTTCGGTAAAAGTAGTAGTAATTTGCTGGGCAGGAACTAGGTATTTGATCGTGGAAAGCTTTGTTAGTAAACCTATTTCACCCCTGGGAGGCTCGTTCTATGGAAAAGCATGCGGCTGTTATCGGATCAGGTGTTATGGGACATGGAATCGCGCAGCTATACGCATTGGCTGGATTTCGTGTTTCTCTTTACGATTTGCAGGAAGCGTTTTTGATGAAAGCAAGAGCTAGCATTGAGCACAGCCTTTCTCTTCTGGTTGCAGAGGGAGTGATTGCAGACCAGTCTAGAGTAACGGCGCTCGAGCATATCGTCCTGACCACGGATTTGCGAGCGGCAGTATCTGATGCAGAAATCATCACAGAAGCGGTACCAGAAGTCATCGAGCTAAAGTGGGAGCTGTTTGAAAAGCTGGAGCAATACGCGAGGCCAGATGCGATAATTGCTTCCAATACGTCTACGTTTTCCATTGCACGATTGATCGAAAAAGCAACGACGCCACAACGTTTTATCATTACACATTTTTTCAATCCAGCCCAATTGGTTCCGTTGGTTGAGGTAGTCAGGCACGAGAGCACGGCGCAGGAAGTGGTTCACAAGACGATGCAGCTGATGGAAGAGATCGGGAAGTCCCCAGTTTTGCTGAAAAAGGATGTACCGGGCTTTATCGCCAATCGGCTGCAAACAGCTTTGATGAGAGAAGCTTTTCACTTGCTTGCAGAGGGTGTGGCAGATGCAGCCCAGATCGATACGGTGATGAAGGATGGAATTGGCTATCGTTGGGCTTTTGTCGGGCCTATTGAGACGGCGGATTTTGGTGGACTCGATACGTGGAAGCGTGTGATGGATAACCTAGCGCCAGAGCTGGATGCTTCGACAAAAGCACCCGCCATTATTGAAGAAAGAGTAGCAGAAGGCAATCTCGGTACCAAGACCGGAGCAGGTATATACTCATATATGGATACGTCTGTCTCACAAAAGCTTCGTGTACGTGACGAACAGTTCATCCGCTTGGGGAATATGAAGCGCGGTTGAAGTGACTTACAGAAAAATACTTTATTCGTAAAAAATTCACTACATACTCATTCATTCCTAGCCGATATTAGATTGGGGTTATATCATGGAAAAAATTTCCCCAATACAACCTAGAAAGTAGTTGAGAATGAGTGAGAGTTCGCTTAATAAATTGGAGTAGAAGCTTTAAAACGAGGTTAATCGCATCCTTCCTGTTAATTCTGCTTGTTCCTACTATTGTCGTTGGAACACTGGCTTCCAATCAGGCGAAGCAGGAGATGGAAAAGGAGATCTTGAACAGCGCCAAAGAAAATGTCGGGCTGGTCAATTCGATTGTGACGAGTACGTTTAAACCCAAGCTGGATACTATTGAGTTTTTAGCAAAAACCATTAACAAAAGCATGTATCCAACCAAAGACAGTGCAGCGCTCGTTATGCCGCATCTGGATATTTACAGTGGAATGCTTCCGGACACGAATGGCGTAGGTTTGGGCACAGTGGACGGACAGTATTATCAATCCCCGAAGGTAACAGTTAAGGCTGGCTTTGATCCGCGAACGAGAGAATGGTACAAAAAAGCGATGGAAAATAAGGGGAAGGCTGTCATTACCGAGCCGTATGTCTCAGCAGCATCAGGCAAAGTCATCGTTACCATTTCTAAAACGACGGATGATGGATCAGGTGTAGTCGGCATTGTGATGGGCGTCGAGCAGATCAAAGGTCTGGCGGACATGGTCAGTATCGGAAGTGACGGGTACGTCATGATTTTGGACAGCAACAAGAAGTTCGTTGTTCATCCTGAAAAAGAGTCTGGTACTGTGGCTGAAGAGAGCTATTTTGAAAAAATGTATGAAGGTGCATCAGGTGACTTCCGTTACGACGAGCAAGGTAACGAACAAGAAGTGCACTACACGACGAATGAGTTGACTGGCTGGAAAATCGCTGGAAAGCTGGATCGTTCGGAGATACAAAACTCTGTACAGCCTATCTTTACCTTTACGTACGCGACAATCGCGATTTGCTTGATTGTAGGAGGGCTGATCGTAACCGTTGTTCTGCGTTCGCTTATCCGATCGATTCAAGCGGTCAAGGTACATGCAGTCAAAGTGAGTGAGGGCATACTGACGGAGCCTATCCAGGTTCGATCCAATGACGAGATTGGGGAGCTGGGCCGCGCGTTCAATACGATGCAAGACAACCTGCGCACGCTTATTTCAAATGTAGAGACAAGAGCAGAACAAGTGGCCGCTTCGTCTGAGCAATTAACCGCGAGTGCGCAGCAGACGAGCATCGCCACTGAGCATGTTGCCACAGCCGTGCAAGAAGTTGCTGGCAGCGTAGAGAAGCAAACGAATGGAATTGACCAAAACGTCCACTCTCTCCAAAATATATCAGACGGCGTAGCGCAAATTGTAGAGAGTGTGCATGGATTGACGGATATCGCTGAGCAAACAACTATTCACGCTGGTGAAGGCGGCGAATCGGTTCAGAAGGTGATGGGCCAGATGAACTCGATTCACGCATCTGTGGAACAGCTCAATCACATGGTCCATTCCCTTTCTGAACGCTCCAGAGACATTGTTGCCTTCTCCGAAGTGATCAGTGGAATTTCGCAGCAAACAAACCTGCTTGCACTGAATGCAGCGATCGAAGCGGCGCGGGCTGGCGAGCATGGCAAGGGGTTTGCGGTTGTAGCAACAGAGGTAAGATTGTTGGCAGAGCAATCGCAGGAATCGGCCAAGCAAATTTCCGACCTTATCGTAGAAATTCAACGCGATACGCAAGAATCCGTTGAGACTATGGAGAAAGTCAGACGCGATGTCTCGGAAGGCTTGCGGATTTCCAAAGGTACGATTGATAAATTCGAGGAAATTTTGACAAGCACGAAACAAACAAATCCTCGTATCGAGGAGGTCTCGTCGATCGCTCAACAAATCGTGGCAACTGTTGCGGAAGTGAAGGTAACAGCGAACGAGTTGGCGATGATTGCAAAAGGCAATGCTGAGACCGCAGAGGAAGTAGCCGCTTCTACAGAAGAGCAGCTCGCATCGATGCAAGAGGTCTCAGCCTCTGCCCAATCGCTGTCATCGTTGGCAGAAGAGCTAAATGCGATGATTAATAAATTTCGTTACTAAATAGTCAATCAATATCGACCGTCCTGTCTATCTACATAAGCAGGGCGGTTTTTCTATGGCCTCGGGGGCGGTATACTCCCCGCTTTTTTTATATCTATTACAGTTCTTTATATTTTTTACTTCATTAAGTTTCCTTCGTTACCGATATAAAAAATTAGGACTTCACCAACATGAATCGTTTATCCAAATACAACTTAGAAAGAAGATGAAATGAAGTGAAAGTTAACCTTAGGAATTGGTTCAGAAGCTATCGAACCAAACTTATCATCACATTTCTCTTGATTCTGCTAGTCCCTTCCCTTGTCGTGGGAAGCTTGGCTTACCATCAAGCGAAACAAGAAATTGAAAGACAGATCATGGATAGCGCCAACGAAAACGTCGATTTGGTCAACTTCATCGTCAGCAATACGTTTGAGGGCAAAAAGAAGGATGCTGACTATTTGGCAAAAGATATCACACCTAGCGTGAAATCAGCGGATGTTCAAGAAGAAATCATGCATCATTTGGAGATGTATATGGGTATGCATGTGGAAGCGTCCAGTATCAGTCTGGGAACGGTTGACGGACAGTACTTCCGCGCTCCCAAGCAAGAAGTACAGGCAGGGTTTGATCCGCGTACGAGAGACTGGTACAAAAGAGCGATGGAAAACAAAGGGACTGTCGTCGTGACAGAGCCCTATATTTCGGCGGTATCAGGTGAGGTTTTAGTAGCGGTAGCAAGAACGACGGAGGATGGTGCAGGGGTTATCTGCATTACCGTTGGGATTGAACAGATCAAACAACTGGCAAACTCAGTCAGCATCGGTTCTGATGGAGATGTCATCGTAGTGGACAGCAATAAGAAGTATGTCGTCCATCCGGAAAATCAGGCAGGAACGCTGGCACAAGAAAGTTATTACGATAACATGTATCAAGCAGAAACAGGTAAATTCAATTACGAGGAGCAAAGCATCCCGAAACAGATTTACTATGTGACGAATCCGGCTACTGGTTGGAAAATTGCCGGGTCGATGTACCTGTCTGAGGTTGAGGATGCTGCACAGCCGATTTTCGCGCAAACGTTTTGGACGATTACGATCTGCTTGGTGCTGGGAGGACTCATTGTAGCAGCTGTACTGCGTTCCCTTCTCCAGTCCATCCAGGAAGTGAAGATACATGCAGTCAGAGTGAGCCAAGGTATTTTAACTGACCCGATTAAAGTACGGTCAAACGACGAAATTGGTGAGCTGGGCCATGCTTTTAACACGATGCAGGATAACCTGCGCGCGCTCATTTCCGATGTCGAGGCCAGAGCGGAGCAAGTAGCAGCGTCTTCGGAGCAATTGACTGCGAGTGCGCAGCAGACGAGCATTGCAACCGAG
This sequence comes from Brevibacillus sp. HB1.1, assembly GCF_013332445.1. NCBI lineage: Bacteria > Bacillati > Bacillota > Bacilli > Caryophanales > Paenibacillaceae > Brevibacillus > Brevibacillus sp. HB1.1. Next base: position 91,141 of record NZ_JABMIV010000005.1, read on the forward strand.
CTTGTAACGACTGCTGTTCAGGAAGTAGCTGGCAGCGCGGAACAACAAACGAGCGGAATCGACCAAAATGTTCGCTCATTGCATGACATTTCGGAAGGGGTCACACGGATTGTTGACAGTGTCAATGTGTTGTCGGATACTGCTCAGCAAACAACGGTTCAGGCAGAAGAAGGTGGCAACTTTGTCGCTCAAGTCATGAGTCAGATGAAGTCGATTCATGAATCGGTAGAGCAGTCGGATCGCATGACCAAATCGCTCTATGATCGTTCGAAAGAAATCGGCACGATCTCGGATGTCATCAGCGGAATTGCCCAGCAGACGAATTTGCTGGCATTGAATGCTGCGATTGAAGCGGCGCGGGCTGGTGAGCATGGCAAAGGCTTTGCCGTTGTTGCTACAGAGGTGCGCCTGTTGGCTGAGCAATCACAACTGTCGGCCAAGCAAATTTCTGAATTGATCACAGAGATTCAGCGGGAGACTAAGCAATCCGTCGACAACATGGAAAAAGTCAGACTGGATGTTGCAGAAGGCTTGAACGTTTCGGAGGAGACGATTCACAAGTTTGAAGGCATCATGGAAAGCACCAGACTGACCAATCCACATATCGCAGAGGTCTCCTTGATCGCACAGCAAATCTTGGCTGCTGTTCAGGAAGTAACCGCGACAGCCAATGTGCTCGTCACCATTGCGAAAAGCAATGCCGAAACGGCCGAGGAAGTAGCAGCTTCTACCGAGGAGCAGCTCGCCTCCATGCAAGAGATCTCATCCTCCGCTCAATCCTTGTCGTCATTGGCGGAAGAGCTGAAAGTATTGATCAATAAGTTTACCTATTAATCTGTATCCCTAAACAAACAAAGCGCCCTGTCTCTAGGCATACGAGCAGGGCGCTTCGCTGTATAGATGTGATAACATATGGGCAACACAAGCGATATGGATTTAGGAGATGGGAACGATGAACATGAGGATCAGAATAGAACAGGTAGATGATTATTCCGTTACGGAACAGGTCGTAAAAAGTGCATTCGCGAATGCGGAGTTCAGCGATCACAAAGAACATGAATTGGTGTCTCGCATCAGAAAATCTGATGCATTCATCCCCGCGTTATCTCTAGTCGCGATTGATGAAGAAAATCAAGAAATCGTTGGACATATACTTTTGTCGAAAATCTCCATTCGCAATGACAATCAGAGCATAGAGTCACTTGCACTTGCCCCAGTGTCAGTCCTGCCTGATTATCAAAGCAAAGGAATCGGAAAGAAATTAATTCTCGAAGCCCTTCAAAAAGCAAAAGAACGGGGATACCAATCTGTTGTTGTTCTCGGGCATTCCGAATATTACCCAAAGTTTGGCTTCCAAAAAGCTTCGCACTGGGGAATAAAAGCACCTTTCGACGTACCGGATGAGGTATTTATGGCTTTGGAACTGCAAGAAAATGCATTGGCTCAAGTCTCGGGCGTTGTTGAATACTCCAGTGCTTTTTTTGAATAGGTAGGGAGAGTTAATGAAAAGAAACGCAGTAGATTGGTGAAGCCATCTATTATGTTTCTTTATTCCTAATTATGGTAATATGAAGTGCCTACCAATTCGAGAAAAAACGGAATCGTATGTCGGAGGGGAAAAGGAAGAAATGGAACTCAGGCGAAACGAATCGATCGTGCTAGAGAATATACCAGCATACCTATTCAGAAGAATGGAAGGAGGAGGTGGGAGGTTAACGATTACGAGTGAAAGACTTTATTTTCAACCACACAGTCTCAATATTCAAGCACAACCTCTCGAAATAAACTTGAAGGATATGGCGGCAGTTGAAAAGCGGAATACGCTGTTCGTGATCCCAAACGGAATGAAAATCAAGATGCATAACGGACAAGAGCATAAATTTGTTGTATGGAAGCGAGCGGAGATCATCGGCATGATTCAGGATACAAAAATGAAGCAAAAAATGACGGTGATCATTAAGACGAGGTAAGCTATCCGTTCAATGAAAATCGCCTGCCACAAGCAATGCTGCGCAAGGCGATTCCCACATCTTACAAGTCCTTTGCAATGTGCGGTTTGCTATAATGACTGGTACCCCCACCGCCAACCAATACTCTTCCACCTTGTCTGAAGATGAGCAATTTCCTAGATCCATTTGAAAGCAGTACAGTGATTTTTGCCCGATTCGCTGTTGCAATATATATAACGTAACCACTTCTGGAGATTACTGTACGCCAGTTGCGATCGAATTCAGAGCGCAGAACCCGATTGGAGTACACTTGGCTTTCCACGCGTCTCGCAGTGATTCTTTTCTTTTTCATCGAGTCTCAACACCTCCTGTCAATCTATCCTATTCAGGGGGGAGAAAAAGGAATGGACAAGAGTTGTAGGCGATTTTACTATTTTCGTTGCAACAACACAGGAAGCGTTCTATGATAACACCAAGGACGGTATCCATTATAAGAGCCGTAAAAAAGGAGTGAAAGACAATGGCAAAAAGCGCAGCACGCAAGCAACGGGAAAAGCTGGCCCGTGAAGGCAAAAGAAATCCGGATCTCAACAGAAGCATTTTCGCTTTTGCTGACATGAGACAGCGGACGACGAAGACCAGAGCAGAAAAACTGAATCAACAGAAGCACAAAAGGTCGTTATCCTACCAAAGTGATGATGGCCTTTTTTATTTGCGTGCGAAGCTTGCTGCAATCGTTTAACATAAAGTCATCCCGTACCAAAGTGAGGCATGACATCATGAATAATACCATTCATCCCGAATGCGCGAGAGCCATTCAACAACTCCTCCAGCTGAAGGACCCAAAACGCGAAGACTTTTTGGCTCTGAAAACATACGGAAATGATCGCTATTCCGCAATGGGCTGGGAGGAGCTACAGACGTATATCAATGAAAAGACCGTCATCATTGTCGAGCAGTTTGAAAATGAACAAAATATTATGTCTGCCTTGCGCTGGGTAGCGAGAGGATTGCCAGTTTGGCTAGCGATTCGAAAAGTGCGAGCGGATTATTCTGTGTATGGATACAAGAAGTAGCCTGTCTTTTTAAAAAAATATATGCAAATAATAGAAATAATACTGCGCTAACGAAAAGATAGGTCTATTATTGTCAGTATCAGCAACATTGGAGGGAGACATCATGACAGAATACTTACTTAGCTTACTACAAATCATTATGATCAACCTGGTCCTGAGCGGAGACAATGCAGTCGTTATTGCTCTTGCCTGTCGGAACCTGAATCCAGAGCTACAGAAAAAAGCCACCTTTTGGGGGAGCTTCGGTGCAATCGGATTGCGGATCATTCTTACCTTCATTGCCATCTGGCTGTTGAAAATCCCGTTTGTCCAAGTCGTCGGAGGGCTTTTGCTCATCTGGATTGCGGTCAAGCTGTTAAAGGGTGAAGATGAGGACAGTCACATTGGTGGCGGAGCTAGTTTTGTTGAGGCACTTAAAACCATTATTTTTGCCGATCTGATTATGAGTCTGGACAATGTCATTGCCGTAGCGGGAGCAGCGAACGGGAACCTGGTTTTGGTCATCATCGGTCTTACCATCAGCATTCCACTCATCATTTGGGGAAGCCAGTTGCTGATGAAGCTGATGAACCGTTATCCGATCATCGTATTATTAGGGGCGGCTTTGCTTGGATATACAGCAGGAGAAATGATTGTAGGAGACAAAGCAGTTGGCAGCTTCCTAGAAGGGGTAATGCCTTCGTTGCATATGATTTTGCCGGTAGCATTGGCACTTCTGGTGATCGTGATTGGAAACTATTTGAAACGGAAGGAGAAAAATGTGATAAATAAAGAAGTGACAAATAATCATGCGGAGACACTATAGCCATGGAATATCGCGATTGGTACATTCTCCAAACCTTGTACCAGGAACAAAACATTACAAAAACAGCCGAAAGCTTGTATTTGTCCCAGCCTGCGCTGACCAAACGACTGCGGCAGATTGAAAAAGAATTTGGCGTACAGATCGTGCAACGGGGGAGTAGAGGCGTCCATTTCACTCCGCAAGGCGAGTACTTGGCCAAATGCGCGGATGAAATGCTGCTCAGACTGCGCAATATCAAGGAGCATGTCTTGAACATGGGAGACGAGGTCAATGGTACGCTCCGGTTGGGGGTTTCCAACTATTTTGCACGGTACAAGCTCCCGATGATCTTGAAAAAGTTCAAGGAAGTCTATCCAAACGTCGAGTACAAGGTAGTTACCGGATGGAGCAAAGACGTCTACAAGTCCGTGTATAATCAGGACGTGCACGTAGGCTTCGTCCGAGGAAGCTACAACTGGTCCGACCAAAAGTACTTGCTGTTCGAGGAATCGGTCTATGTCGTTTCCACGGAACCCCTTCATATCGACGACCTGCCCAGCCTGCCGCGAATCGACTATGAGACCGATCCGATGCTGCGGGCGTTAGTGGACGACTGGTGGACCGAACGATTTTCCCAACCACCGCTGATCGGCATGGAGGTCGACAAGGCGGATACATGCAGTGAAATGGTAGCAAACGGTTTGGGGTACGCCATCCTTCCACGAGCCGTGCTGAATGGCAAAGACGATCTGCACATGATTGAGCTGACCAGCGCAGAGGGGGAGCCGATCAAGCGAAGTACCTGGATGTTTTATCATGCCGACTCAATGGACTTGCAAATGGTCAAGGCATTTGTACGCTTCATGGAGCAGGGTGAGATATCATTCATCGATTAAGCTGGGAAAAAGGAACTGCTGGGAACTCTCGACTCGGGAGCCAGCAGTTTTTTATTATTCATACAAGGAATCGCCAACGATAACCATTTTGTATTTTTGCTGCGAGCACAATTGTTTTACACTAGGTGTACCCCCACCCTAGAAGCTTCATACAACGTCGGAGAGTAGGAGAGGGAACGCTTATGCTGCTACGTATTCTGTTTACATTGCTGCTCGGATCACTGGGAGGCTGGCTGTTTGCTACCATCCACAGCCCACTTCCTTGGCTGCTCGGAGCGCTAGTCACCACCGTTATCTGTAATATGCTTGGGGTCAAAAATCTTTGGATTCCCCGTTGGTTTCGTCAAGCAGGATTGACAGTGATTGGGATCACCCTTGGTCTGCGAATGACACCTGAAATCGTCGAGACGATGACAGGGCACATCGGTTTGATGCTCATCACCACGATCTTGACCATCTTGATCAGTTTGGTGAACGCTTGGATATTTTATAAGGTCTGCCGAGTAGACGGAATAACGGCGATCTTCAGCAATATTCCCGGCGGATTATCGGAAATGGTGTCGGTGGGGCAAACGGCGGGAGGAAATCAACAAGTCATCACGATTTTCCACTCGATCCGTGCGATCAGCGTCGTGCTTTGTACCCCTTATCTTGTGACATTTCTACCTACCCATGCTGCCATACAGACGGCTACTACAGAACACACGCTGGGGATTGGGCAGACAGTCATGCTTCTTGTGGTTGGTGTCATTGGAGCATTGATTGCGTCACGCTGTTATATACCCGCTCCGTTCTTGCTAGGTGCCTTGCTCGTGACCGCTTTGATTTCGATGAATACATCGCTTGTGGGAGAGAGTCCTGCGTTGCCAAGCATCCTGGTCCAAGGGGCGCAAATATTCATCGGGGTCAGCATCGGTCTTGGCTTCAAACGAGAGGACATCGCCAAAAACCGCCGATTCTTTCTGTTCGGTCTCATGCATTCCCTGTTCTTGTTCGTTATGGTGATCGTGATTGCTATCGGCATTTCTTACGTGACTGCTACCGATATCGTGACGGCCATTTTGGCTACGGTGCCAGGTGGACTCGCCGAAATGAGCTTGACTGCCTTGGCGACAGGAGCCGATCCGCTCTTAGTAACGGCGTTTCATCTGTTTCGTGTGGTTCTTGTACTCACGTTGTTTTCCTTTGGTGCTCGTGCATGGACGAACCGCCACAGCAGGATAAAACAGCCAAAGGAGACCAGCGCCTGACGCAGTTTTTACAGTCGAATCAATGGCAAGGCCTGTACGTTCCCTAATCGGAAACGGCAGGTCTTTTTGGCGTGAAAAAAATGAAAATAATCATAAATATGGTGTTTATCCAAATTATCTGAACAAACTAGGAAGCGTTTTCATCGAATGCTATGATCTCCTTAACTTATTTGAAAACGCTATCAATCGAGGGGGTTATAAAGATGAAAAAATCAAACAAATGGACAAAATGGACCGGAGTACTCCTCACTACGGCAATGGCACTAAGCCTCGCAGCCTGTGGAGGCGGCGGTGGGCAGACGGCATCCACTGGAGGAGCTTCTACCTATCCAGAAAAACCAATCTCGGTTATCGCTCCGTCGGGGGCAGGCGGCGGCTTGGATAAAACAGCGCGTTCCCTTGCAAAGGTGATGTCAGCAACGAAGCTGGTAGACAAGACGATCTCCGTCGAAAACAAGCCAGGTGGCGGACAGGCAGTTGGCTTGGCTGATTTCGTGACGCAGGACAAGAAGAACAACTATAAGCTCCTGCTTCCCTCTACACCAATCGTCATCAACAATGTGAAAAAAGAAGGAAACAGCCCGCATTCCTACAATGATATGACTCCGCTGGCACAATTGACGAAAGATTACGGCGCGATCGTAGTAGCAGCCGATTCTCCATACAAGGATCTGAAATCGTTAATGGATGCAATCAAAGCGGATCCAACCAAAGTAACGGTTGCAGGCGGTTCTGCTCCTGGCTCGCTTGATCACTTGACCTTTTTGATGCCAGCTGTAAAAGCGGGAATTGATCCGAAATCTGTGAAATACATTTCCTACGATGGCGGCGGAGAAGCGATCGCATCTCTCTTGGGTGGCAATGCTGACGTACTGGCTACAGATGTATCCGGTTCGGGTGAATACTTGAAATCCGGCAAAGTAAGAATCTTGGGTGTTTCATCCCCTGAGCGTTTGAAAGGTATGTTCAAGGACATCCCGACGTACAAAGAATCCGGTTATGACACGGAGCTGATCAACTGGCGCGGTGTATTTGGACCAAAAGACATGACGCCAGATGCTGTTGCTTACTGGGAGCAAAAATTGAAAGCGATGACAGAGACTCCTGAGTGGAAAGCAGAGCTGGAAGCAAACGGCTGGGACGATGGCTACAAAAACGGCGCAGACTTCAAGAGCTACCTGGGTGAGCAAGAAAAAATGTTCAAGGAAATCTTGGGCTTGCTCGGAATGGCGAAATAAAAAGGTTTGATGGGGGATGGAGAAGGAGCGATTCTTCTCCTCCTTCATTCTGGATTCTTGTACGAACAGGAGGGAACATGCGTGAGCAAAACATTTGACCGCTTCGCCAGTCTGGCTTTTCTCGTGTTAGGCGTAGCATTTGTGGTCGGGAGTCAAAACATTTCGGCGAGCGCTTACGGCAGCAATGTCGGACCAAACATTTTTCCGATGGGACTCGGAAGTCTTCTGATCCTGCTCAGCCTGCGATTATTTTATGAAACGTTCAAATACAAGCAAGAGGGCGAGAAAGAGAAGCAAAAGCTCGATTACAAACGGTTCCTCATCATTCTTGTCGCGGCATTATTCTACGTATTGCTTTTAGAGGAAATCGGCTACGTGATCAGTACCTTCCTTTTCCTTTTGGTTGGATTCCAGACGATGCAAAAAGGAAAATGGCTCAATAGCGTGATCATTTCCGGTGCGTTTTCATTCGGTGTCTACTTGTTGTACGTGGAAGTTCTCGATGGCACGTTGCCCGGTTTACCAACATGGTTAGGCTTGTAGGAGGTGGATGAAATGGGTGCGATTGATTATTTGCTGGACGGATTTGCCACTGCCCTGCAATGGCAAAATATTATCTTTGCGTTTGTCGGCGTCTTGATCGGGACAGTAGTCGGGGTATTACCAGGGATTGGGCCAATCAGTGGCGTGGCCTTGTTGATTCCAGTGACAGCTTCGTTGACGAGTGGACTGCCGCCAGAAGCAGCGGCGACCAGCGCCATTATTTTGCTGGCAGGGGTTTACTACGGAGCGATGTACGGCGGCTCTACCACTTCGATTTTGTTGAATACACCTGGTGAGTCATCTTCTGTTGTTACTGTACTGGACGGATACCCGATGGCCAAGCAGGGAAGAGCGGGAGTTGCTCTCTCCATCGCTGCGATTGGTTCGTTTTTTGCCGGGCTTGTCTCGCTTGTCGGTCTGGTATTTTTGGCAGAGCCACTCTCTGAAGTAGCGCTCAAGCTCAGTCCAGCAGATGAGTTTTCGCTGATGATCTTGGGGTTGTGTGCACTGAGCGGGTTGGCAGGCAAGTCCGTCACGAAAGCATTGATGATGACGGCTTTCGGCTTATTGATCGCGACGATCGGGCTGGACAATGTATCTGGCGTGGCGCGTTTTACCTTTGATATGCCAGAGCTTTATTCCGGTTTGGAATTCTTGACGATTGCCGTTGGGGTATTTGCACTCGGGGAAGTGTTCAAGACGATCCTCGAACGTGATATCAATGAGGGGGAGATCGCCAAAATCTCCCGAATTTTACCGACTAAGCAAGACCTGAAGGAAAGTGCCGGACCGATTCTCCGCGGATCGCTGGTTGGATTCTTTAAAGGTATTGTTCCTGGTTCTGGTGCAACACTGGCATCCTTCCTTGCCTATTTGTTGGAAAAGAAAATCAGTAAAACGCCTGAAAAATTTGGCAAAGGGGCAATCGCTGGGGTAGCGGCTCCAGAGTCGGCGAATAATGCAGCATCTGGCGGGGCGATGATTCCACTGCTGACCTTGGGGATTCCGGGTACAGGGACGACAGCGGTATTGATGGGTGCATTGATTATGTACAACGTGCAGCCAGGTCCGCTCTTGTTTGAAGATCATCCGAGCATCGCTTGGGGCTTAATTGCCAGCATGTTCATCGGAAACGTGATGCTCTTGATCCTCAATATGCCGCTCGTAAAGGTGTTTGCGAAGCTGATTGAGACACCGCCTAAATATTTGATCCCGATGATCGTTGCCATTTCCGTGTTTGGTGTATACGCAGTCCGTGTCTCCGTATTTGATCTAGTCTTGCTGCTCCTCTGTGGACTCGTGGGTTACTTTTTGGCGAAAAACGATTTCCCAATGGCTCCACTCGTTCTTGGCTTGGTCTTGGGTCCGATGATTGAAAACAATTTGCGACGCGCGTTGACGACGTCCAATGGTGATTTTTCTATCTTTATTCAAAAGCCAGTATCGCTGGTGTTTCTGATCATTGCGGTTCTATGGATCACCGTTCCCTTGATCATGAAAATGAGAGGGAAGAAAGTAATCGTGAACGAAGAATAGAAGAATAGGGGAGGGCGATTCTCATGCGCGATGACAAAAAGATCAAAGAGGAAGTCAGACAGCAGTTCGGTGCGAATGCCGAAAAGTATGTGAATAGCCAGACGCATGCTACGGGAGAGGATCTCGCTCTCCTGAAGCCTTGGCTGAATCCTTCGCCTGATTGGGTATTTCTCGATGTGGCAACGGGTGGCGGTCATCTTACCAAGGCAATCGCTCCACATGTCGGTCAAGTTTTTGCGACCGATTTGACGCAGCCGATGCTCGCAGCGGCGCGAAACCATCTGAAATCTCACGCAAGCAATGTCTTTTATGTAGTTGCGGATGCGGAAGCACTTCCGTTTTTGAGTGAAACCTTTGATGCAGTCGGGTGCAGAATCGCGGCTCATCACTTCCCGAACCCAGAGGCGTTTGTAAAAGAAGTGGCCCGTGTCCTAAAGCCGGGTGGAAAATTTGTGCTGATCGACAATATCGCAGCAGAGGATGAAAAGCTCGATCAATTTGTGAATACGCTGGAAAAACTTCGAGATCACAGTCATGTACGAAGCTACTCACGGTCCGAATGGTTAGCATGGATAGAGCAAGAGGGACTGGTGGAGAGTCATTCGCGCATCCGTAAAAAGACGTTCCCGTATGCGACTTGGGTCAGACGTACGACTGAGACTGAGGAGCAGGTTGAGCAAGTAACCGCGCATATCACAAGCGCCGATGAAGAAATCCAAGCCTACTTCGCAGTTGAAAAAGAAGGAGAGCAAGTCGTTTCCATCCAAGTGGATGAGTGGATGGCGTTGTTTGAGAAGAAACCAGAATGATCAGGACGATGCTTCTAAGCTGGTCCCCGCTTACAATCAAGCGGGGGCTTGTTCTTTTTTGTATGGGTACCTAAGTAACGATTCGTAATGATAAGGGGGCTTTCAAGATGGTTTTATTGCATTATATTTTTGATATCTTGCTTCTGTATTTACTATTCGTTTGAATTCGGTCAATATAGAGTACGAATGGTCTATATGAAGGAAAATATGCTACTATAACCACAGGAGGTATGTGATGGATGAGGTTGACCTGAGAATTGTTCAATTGCTCGAGGAAAACGGAAGGATATCTCACGAGGAAATCAGCAAGCTGCTGCACATCTCGCGACCAGCTGTCCACCAACGGGTTGCCAAGCTTGAAAAGAATGGCGTTATCAAGGGATACCGTGGCATCATTGACTGGAGAAAATTAGAGCAAAGACTGAAGGTATTGATCTTCGTCAAAGCAAGATGTCAGGATTTCAAAGAAATCACAGCAAAGATTGTGAACGTTCAGGTACCAAACGTGACCATCATCGAATGCCAGCGGCTCGCGGGAGAGTGGTGTATGATGCTAAAAGTACGTGCGACGGCACCGGAAGACATCACCAATCTGATCGATGAAATGGTCCAGTATGACGAAATACTGGAAACCTCCACGACCTTCATCTTGTCGACGATCTACGAGGATGGCAGGAAAGAAATTTGAAAGCCAAGGTGGAAACACAATGACAGAAAAAAAAGATTCGAAATTATTTGTCGTTACGATTGCGTTGCTAGCGGTCTACCTGTTTTGGGGAGGCACTTATCTCGGAATGAAGATCGCTATTGAATCGATGCCACCCTTTATTATGGCGGGGGCGCGATTTTTTCTGGCGGGATTGGTCCTATTCCTGATTGGGCGTTGGAAAGGAGCAGAGCTGCCAAGTGCAGCAGAATGGAGAGGGGCTGGAATAGTTGGGGCGCTGCTGCTTCTCGGTGGGAACGGTGTAGTTGCATGGGCACAACTCAAGGTACCGTCAGCAATCGCGTCCTTGTTAATCGCTACGGTTCCATTATGGATTCTCGTTTTCAACTGGATCGGTGGCAGCAAGCAAAAGCCAACTGTTGGAGTCATGGGAGGAATCCTGTTTGGCTTGGCGGGGATCGCTGTGTTGGTTGTCCATCCCGAGGGAACAGGCAATCAAGGGATCGACACGATCGGAATCGTGGCGCTTCTGTTTGCCTCGATCTGCTGGTCAGTGGGATCGCTGTATTCGCGCAATGCAAAGCTCCCAGCATCGCCTGTGATGGCGACGGCCTTGCAAATGATCGTCGGAGGAAGCTTGCTGGGGATCGCGTCGCTGTTTCTCGACGATTGGACGAAGCTGCATATAACGGAGATTTCCCTGCGTTCCTGGATTGCTTTTGGTTATTTAGTTGGATTTGGTTCTATTGTCGCCTACACGGCGTACATTTGGCTTTTGAAAAATGCAGAGCCTTCTCTGGTTTCCACGTACGCCTATGTGAACCCGATTGTCGCTGTATTTCTAGGCTGGCTGATCGCTGATGAACAATTGACAAGCCAAACCTTGATTGCTGCTGTCATGATCATCGCAGCCGTTGCCATCATCACGATGTTTCGGGAAAAGAGTCCAGGTGCGACAAAACCAGTAGCAAGAAAAGAAAAAGGGAAGCTTCAGGTTCATAAATGAAGCTTCCCCTTCTTTTTGCCATCAGGCATTATTTGGCCGTTTTTTGCGGTACCCAGCGGTATTTTCGTTCCGGACGCCCGACGGTTCCATAGAACGTCTCGACAGTCACCTCATTAATAGAGACGAGAAATTCGAGGTATCTGCGCACCGTCGAATGGCTCATGCCAGCAAGTGCAGCCAAATCATCGGCATTCATGCTTTGAGTGGTCTCCTGCATCTTGTCCCGGATCAGCTTTAACGTCAGCTTGTCGATGCCTTTCGGGAGTGTAGTGACAGTCTCAACGGTTTTGGTAGCAGGAGTGTGTGCGGCTTTTGTAAACAGCTTGTCCACTGCTGTTTGATCAATGGTTGTATGCTGCTGCAGCTGACGTCGCGTATTGGCATATTGCTCCAAGGTAGACATGAATTTATCGATCATAATCGGCTTGATGATGTAGCTGTATGCCCCGCCACGTATCGCTTCTCTCACGGTTTCCACATCGTTTGCGGCTGTGATCATGACGACATCGATCCCGCGAAAATGATTCCGTACTTCACGCAACAGGTCAATCCCGTTCATATCTGGTAAATAAATATCCAAGAGCAGAACATCCGGCGTAACGACGTGAAGCATCTCCAATGCCTGTTTTCCAGTCGTGGCCGTGGCAATAATCTGGAATCCTTCCAGTTTACTTGTGAATTGTTCATAGATTCTAGCTGCAATTTCGTCATCTTCCACGATCATGACGGTAATGGGTTTCTCAGACATGGTGGATTGCCTCCTCTCTACTTACTTCGTCCCATTTCTTGGGGACGACGACGGTGAAACGCGCTCCGCCAAGATCACTTTTTCCGAGTGAAATTTGCCCCTCTAACACCTCGATGGCGTTTTTCACAATAGCCAAACCGAGTCCTCGATTTTCACCTGATTTCGTAGTGACACCGCTTTCAAAGATGCGGGGCTCCAATTCTTTTGATACCCCATGTCCATTGTCTTCGATGTCAAAAATGATATCGCCACCTAAATCAGTAAAGGATACGTGGACCATTGCGTCAGAGCCTTTGTATTCGAGGGCAGCTTCCATCGCGTTGTCGATCAAATTGCCGAGAATAGTGACCAATACCTTTGTATCCAAGCTGTCAGGTACATTTCCCAAATAGCTGTCCTGATCAATTTCGAGTAATACCTTCAGCTCTTTGGAGCGATTGATTTTCCCTAGCAGACAAGCTGCGATGAAGGGCTCTTTGACTGAACTCGTAATGAAGGCGAGAATATCCTGCCGTTCCTTTACTTCATCGGTGATGAGTTCGATTGCTTTGTCGTACTCCTTTAGCTTGAGGAGACCGTAAATGGTGTTCAAACGATTTAAATATTCGTGATTTTGTGCACGCATATTGTCCGAAAAGGAACTGATTTTCGTAATTTCTTCGGTGAGTTGCTCGATTTCAGACTCTGGACGAAATGTGAAGACCACGCCTCTGATTTCATTATTGCTCAAAATAGGAGAGTAGTCGGTTATAAAAATTTCATGCCCCAGCAAAATTTTGTAGTTCATTTCTTGTGTATTTCGATTGACAGAATGAATGATGTCGCGCAATTGCGGGCTAGCGATCGATTTGCCTACGGTCAAATCTTCTTGGAGGAGGGAACGTGCGCGTTTGTTCATCGAGACGACACGCCCTTGCATATCGACTGCTACCGTAGCATCGCGAATCGATTCAAGAATAGCTGCTTTTTCCGTAAACAAAAATGAGATTTCTTCTGGCTCCAGACCAAAGATCAATCGCTTGACTCGTCGGGCAATGATAATCGCGCCAATAATTCCGATAACCAGCAGCACCAGGGATAAGGAAACGACCCTTTCCTTGTATTCTGCGACCTTTTTCTCTACATCACTCATCACATAGCCGACAGAGGAGACGCCGATTGTTTCGCCTTTCTTATTGACGATCGGTGTTTTTGCTTTGATGGCTGGACCTGAAATGCCTGTCCCCCGATAAATGACCGAGCGATTTTCTAAGAATACGGGGTCATTGCTGGTTCCCATCGGTAATCCAATCTGCTTTGGGTCGTAGTGAGAGTACCGAATACCATCCTTGTTTCCAATCACGACATAGCTGGCGCCCGTTTCCATCCGAATGGTTTCGGCTATCGGTTGAATTGTCTTGGAAGGGTCATCCGTTTCAAAAGCTGCAATAATGCGTTCGTCCATGGCAGATAGCTTGGCGACCGTCATGGCTTGCTGTCCAATATAACGATCCAAAATGTCATCTAATATGAAGGAAAATAAGGCAGTTCCTATCCCCATACTGATCAGGACAACGATGGAAATGAGCAGAACCATTTGGGTTAAGAGGCTGATGCGGGCTTTTTTGGGTGTATGAACCATGGGCAAACCACCTTCGATGACAGTTCAAGATGTTAGGAATGTATGAAACCGTTTACTCCATTCATTATAACAATAACGCTTTCACATTTGTGACACAAAGTAAATTTGTAACAACACGATAGCCAATAGGTTTATGAAAAAAGTTTTGACAATTTTTTTATAAAAAAATGAACAAAATATGAACAACAAGTGAATATTGTGTTACAATAAGAGCATCAAACAAAAACGGTCACGCAAAAAATCTATGATGATAGGGGTTTTGTGTTATGAATAACGATCGAAAAGCAGCAGATGTATTAAGATGGATGGCTTGGACAGTACTATTTGTTGGTGCTGCTATTATGGCTTTCACTGCAAGCGATTTCAGATCGCAGAACTTGCCGTTGATGGTGTCGATCGGATTTTTGATCGCTGGCATGAATATCTTCATTATGAGCACGGTGTTTCGCTTAATGACACTAAAAAGAACGGACGCCTAACAAGATAAAAATAGTCCCGTTGAGAACCTCTCATTTTCTTCATTTATAAATGAGAGGTTTTTTTATTTATATGGAATTTTGCCGTCAGCCAAATGAGCTGGCGTTTTTTTGATTTTTTTATTAAAAGTGAAAAGAAAACTTGACATTCACAATTGGGCGAGATGACCAAAAATGGGTGCTGGACTTCATTAGAGGAGAATCCTAACAAGAATATGATCAACTCGTGACTGCAATGTGAACACTTTGTAACAGAAAAGCTACGAAATATTGAACGTCGTTAAAAACGAGTACAAAAGCTCGCTGACTCTGATAGTATGTATATGCGGCAAATAGTGAAGTTCACTTGTGTTAAAAAACCTCTATTGTGAGGAACTCTCGAAAAGTGTGAATGCACGTTAAAAAAGAAGGTTTTCCAAAGCCTCGTTCGAGACCTCTCCATAGAGAGTGACTGCACTATCGACATATGTGAGGCGAAGTCACCTGAAAAGAACTGCGCTCTCAAAGTATTACATGCTTGTTGTTTGTGACTAGGAGGGATTAGGAGAATGAGCGGAGGAAAAATGCTGAGGCATATCCAGTTTTGGATCTTGGCAGTGTTGGGCACCGTTCTGCTGACAGGCTGTGGTAGCGAATACCTCGTCTTGAATCCAAAAGGACCTGTAGCAGAAACGCAGTACAATCTCATTATTATTTCCACGATATTGGTCGCTGTCATTATCGTTCCGGTTATTGTGCTTACCGCTTTCATTGTATACCGCTATCGGGATACACCGGGCAATAAAGCAAGTTATAAGCCGGAGTGGGCACACAGTACAACCCTAGAGGTAATTTGGTGGATTATTCCTATCGTTATCGTTGCATTGCTGGGTTACTTTACTGTCCGTGATATTTATTTGTTAAAAGAGAACCCGAATAAAGAAGTTGCCCCTATGACCATTCAGGTTACGGCTTTGGACTGGAAATGGATGTTTACGTATCCAGAACAAAATATCGCAACTGTTAACCATCTGGAGATTCCAGCAGGCGTACCGATTCGCTTCCAGGTATCTGCTGATGCACCGATGAACTCTTTCTGGGTTCCAGAATTGGGTGGACAGATTTATGCGATGGCGGGAATGGCTACCGAGCTGTATCTGCAAGCAGATGAACCAGGTACATTCGCTGGATTTAGCTCCAACTTCTCTGGTGAAGGCTTCGCCAAAATGCAGTTTAATGTAGTGGCAAAACCGAAAGAAGAGTTCGATAAGTGGGTTAAAGAAGTAAAAGGTACGACTCCAGCTATGACGAAGGCAGATTATGAAGAACTTCGCAAGCCTGGCGTGACAGATAAGTTTACGTATTCTGCATTCCCAGAAGGTATGTTTGAAGAGATCGTTGCGAAATATGGCCATGGTCACGATATGGACTATGTGATGGAGAAACTTCCTGCGCCTGCAGGTGACAAGTCTTCTAATGAGACTTCGCAAAATACGCAGCAAAAGACTGAATCGCACAACATGCCTGGAATGAATCATTCCAGTATGAACCACTAGGCGAGAGGGAGGAGGAATACCACGTGTGGGAGAACATTAAGGATTTTGCATCCACGTTCTTTGTAACAGGTGACCCGCTGATTTACGGTGCGGACGTATCGATTGTACTATCCATGGTTGCGATCGTATTCGTTCTGACTAAGTATAAAAAATGGGGTTGGCTATGGCGTGAATGGTTGACGACAGTTGACCATAAGCGTATTGGTATTATGTATTTGATCGCATCGCTTCTGATGCTGTTCCGCGGTGGGGTTGACGCCCTGCTGATGCGTTTGCAACTGGCATTCCCGAACGTAGAGTTCCTGAACTCGGATCACTATAATGCCATCTTTACGACTCACGGTACGATCATGATTTTGTTCATGGCGATGCCGATGATGTTTGCCTTGTTCAACATGGTAGTACCGCTTCAGCTCGGTGCTCGAGATGTAGCGTATCCGTTCTTGAACGCACTCAGCTTCTGGCTGTTTATGCTCGGTGCGATGCTGTTCAACATTTCGTTCGTAATCGGGGGCTCCCCGGACGCTGGTTGGTTGTCTTACCCGCCATTGTCACAAAATGAATTCAGCCCTGGGCCAGGTCAGAACTTCTATATATGGGGGATTCAAATCTCCGGTATCGGTAGTTTGGCGACAGGGATTAACTTTATCGTAACGATTCTCAAAATGCGTGCACCTGGCATGAAGCTTTCCAAAATGCCATTGTTTAGCTGGTCCGTATTGTCCAGCTGCATTATGATTATCTTCGCTTTCCCAATCTTGACTGTAACACTTGCACTGTTGTTCCTTGACCGTTTTGCAGGTGCTCACTTCTTCACGATGGACGGCGGCGGTAATCCGATGATGTACCTCAACCTCATCTGGATGTGGGGTCACCCTGAGGTATATATCGTAGTAGTACCAGCTTTCGGTATCTTCTCTGAAATCGTGGCTACGTTCTCACGCAAAAAGATTTTCGGCTACAAATCAATGGTTTGGGCGATGATGATCATTGCCGTTGTATCGTTCTTTACATGGGCTCACCACTTCTTCACAATGGGTACGAGCGCAAGTGTTATCGCCTTCTTTGCGATATCAACGATGGTTGTTGGTATCCCGACCGGGGTTAAGGTCTTTAACTGGCTGTTTACAATGTACCGTGGTCGGATATCCTTTAAACAACCAATGCTGTGGACCATTGCCTTTATCCCGTGCTTCGTTATTGGTGGAGCGACAGGGGTAATGCTAGCAGTAGCTCCAGCAGACTATCAGTATCACAACAGTTACTTCTTGGTTGCCCACTTCCACCAAGTGTTGATCGGTGGGGTAGTATTCGGTTACTTGGCTGGTATTTACTACTGGTGGCCAAAACTGTTCGGCTTCAAGCTCGACGAGAAGCTGGGCAAATGGGGCTTCTGGTTCTGGAATATTGGTTTCTACGTGTGCTTTATGCCGCAATACGCGCTCGGTTTCATGGGTATGACTCGCCGTTACTACACGTACGGTTGGGACCGCGGCTGGGCAGATATGAACCTCGTATCCACTGTTGGGGCATTCATGATGGGTATCGGTTTCATCTTCCAAGTATGGCAAATCGCTTACAGCATCAAGAATGGTGAGCGCGACACGACAGGCGATCCATGGAATGGTCGTACGCTGGAGTGGTCGATTCCGTCACCTGCACCGTTCTACAACTTTGCTGTTGTACCACAAGTGAAAGAAATGGATGACTGGTGGGCAACAAAAGAAGCAAAAGCAAATGGCACCTATAAAGAACAACCGGCGAAACTTGAGCCGATTCATATGCCGAAGAACTCTGGAATTCCGTTTATCATGGCGAACTTCTGGTTCTTGGTAGGTTTTGGTTTCACGTTTGGTTGGGTTTGGATGGCCGTCATTGGATTCATTGGAGTATTCGCATGCATGTGGGCACGCTCCTTCCAATACGACACGGATTATTACGTACCGGTGGAGGAAGTGCGTCGCACTGAGGCTTCACTGGGGAGGGTGGTGTAACGATGGCGCAGCATCATGACCATGGTCACGGCCACGACCACGACCATCATGAAGAGCATGAACAATTAAAGGTTCTTGGTTTTTGGATTTTCGTTGTAACAGACTGCGTGCTGTTCGGTACATTGTTTGCAACATATGCGGTAATGATGAATAGCTTTGCTGGCGGACCAACTGGACAGGAATTGTTCCAGCTGCCAGGTGTTATTGCCTCAACCTTTATCTTGTTGACAAGTAGCTTTACCAGCGGTCTCGCTGTTCTGGCGATGAACAAAGGCAATGTTAAGCAGCTGATTGCTTGGCTGGCTGTAACTGGTCTTTTGGGACTGTCTTTCGTAGTGTTGGAAGTCACTGAGTTTATGCACTTGATGAGCGAAGGCGCAACCATGGCGACTAGCGGCTACTGGTCCGCTTTCTACACACTGGTTGGTACGCACGGATTGCACGTAACGCTTGGTCTGTTCTGGATGACTGCGTTGATTATGCAGCTGAAGCGTCGTGGAATCTCTGCGGTTACTCGCCGCAAAATTACCAACTTTAGCTTGTACTGGCACTTCCTTGACGTTGTGTGGATCTTCCTCTTCACAGTCGTCTACTTGATGGGGGTGATGTAAGGTGGCACAACATCAAAACCATGGCGGACATCATAGTCACGGATCGATGAAAGAGTACGTAATCGGTTTTATCCTGTCGATCGTGCTCACCATTATCCCACTCGTGCTGGTCATGAACTCGATTTTGAGTAAAACGGCGACCATAATCGCGATCTTGGTAATGGCGGTCTTGCAGTTCGTAATTCAGTTGGTCTTCTTCATGCACATCCGCGAAGGAGAAAAACCGCGCTACAACGTGCAGACATTGATTCTTGGACTTGTGATTGTATTTACAATCGTTGCAGGTTCCCTCTGGATCATGTTGTTTAACAAATATTAATCAGTTAAGAGCGTGGCACAAGCGATTCGTTGCTTGTGCCGCGTTTTTTTTGTTTTTTTGATAGTAGCGGTAGTGAAGGGAAGAAGCGCATTTCCAGTCTACGCTTCGGCCTACGCCCCGCAAGGGGGATTGACTGTCCGCTTCGGAAAAAATAGCGGGAGCGCTTCAAACGTTGTAGTTTCGATGAAGGATTCCATAAATGAAGCTGAAATTCCCCGCCATTTTTACCGAAGCTGAGTTGGGCTCCAGAGGCGCTTGGACTGGAAATGCGCTTCTTCCTACGCGGCATTTAGTCAACCAGTGGAAGTGATTCAAGAAGTAAAAGATTGTTTGGCTAGTAAACCTCTCTTCTTGGAGATATAATAGAAAGAATTTTACGCCAAAATGTGCAAGGGGAGTGAGACGATGGCTGGGCAACTGTATGTAACGAAGCCTTGTGCAGAACTTCAAGCAGAGTATATTTCCTTTTACGAAGAGTGGAAAGAAAGTGGAGAGCCTATCGTACCGTGGGTGGTGGATCGGGATCCTTATGATTTTCCTGCGTATCTGGAATTTCTGGAGAGTGAAAGCAACGAGGAAAATCTTCAGGATGGCTATGTTCCTCATTCGACGTATTGGCTCGTGAATGAGGAGCGACGCATAGTTGGGGCGGTGAATATTCGACATCGTCTCAACGAGCGTTTACGAAAATACAGCGGGCATATCGGATACGGAATCCGGCCTTCCGAGAGACGCAAAGGATATGCGACGGAAATTTTAGCGCAAGCCCTAAACATCACGAACGAGCTGGGGATAAACGAAGTATTGGTGATTTGTGATTATGATAATGTTGGATCGGAAAAAACGATTCGGAAGAACGGGGGCGTCTTTGAGTCGGAATGTACAGACGAGGATGGATTGGTCATTCGCCGCTTCTGGATTACACGACCTTCGTAAAAGGAGAGGGCTATCTCATTGTCCGTTTACAAGACGTTTGAGATAGCCCTTTCCCTATTTATTATCTACCTCATATGCAATCAACTTGCGAACCCATTGCTCCATCTCATCAAGAATATAGTCGGGGGGTGGAGTTTTGCCGTCCTTTTTTGGTAGGACGAGCCATTGTAATGGTTTTGGGACATGGCAGATTTTCTCAAGAAGTTGTATTCCTTGATCGTCACTGATGATGTCTCGTAAAAAGATGAACATTCTTTTGTTTAACGTATGGATTAGCTTTCCTTCATATTTTGTATCGGAGATCGTAACGCAAGGGTGGCCATGCCGCTCAATACTGCCTAATACTTCAACCCATACAAAATCATACAACTGGGAAAGTTCAGCTTCAAGGAGATCGGGATCTTTAATAGGGACTGGACATGTGGAAGAGAAGGAACGATCTAAGAAAATCTCTGGGTCCATTTCCATAAAGTCTAATACTACCTTACAAGATGCATCTTGTTTGTTTTCATGGGTGTATAAAATATCCCGGACTTTGTTGCAATCAATTTTTTTGCCAATCACAAAGCCGATTCGCAGTTCGATTATCATTCACTCCTTATTGAAGAAGAGAAAATCGAAGTACCTCAATTATCTATCCATTAATCTTCTCCCCAATGTTCTAGAAATTGATTTTTTCTTGTAATTTTAATCTGGATTTACGCGAGATTGTGAAAGAAGAGGGCTATCTCAACGTTAGTTTGCATGACGTTTGAGATAGCCCTTTCCCTATTTATTAATCTACCTCATATGCAATCAACTTGCGCACCCATTTCTCCATCTCGTCAAGAATATAGTCTGGGGGTGGGGTTTTGCCGTCCTTTTTTGGTAGGACGAGCCATTGTAATGGTTTGGGGACATGGCAGATCTTCCTAAGTAGTTCTCTTCCGTGATTGTCAATAATGATATCACGTAAAAAGATTAGCACTCTATTGTCTATCGCATGGATGAGCTTACCTTCATATTCTATATCAGAGATAGTAACGGAAGGATGCCCATGTCTCTCAATACCGCCTAGTACTTCAACCCATACAAAATCATATGACTGGGAGAGTTCAGCTTCCAGGAGATCGGGATCTTTAACGAGTACCTGTTCTGTGGAAGAAAAGGGACGACTTAAAAAAATATCTGGGTCCATCTCCATATAGTCTAATACGACCTTACAAGATGCAGCTTGTTTGTTTTCATAGGTGTATAAAATCTCTTCAATTTTTTCGATATTTAATTTTTTTCCAATCACGAAGCCTATTTGCAGATCGATTGTCACTCACTCCTTCATGAAGAAGAGAAAATCGTGTTAACACGATTTCCTGTCCATTAATCCTCTCCCCAATGTTCTGGGAATTGATTACTTTTCGTAATTTTAGTTTGGCCATGATGCCACTCGAAATTATCATCCTTTTTATGCCAATGGAAGTCAATGCTTCTACCTTTGTCCACTCTTTTCATATGAAATCTCAATAAGTGTTTATTTGTCCTCTTGTGAATAATATTGAAAACCTTTTCTCCTTGGTTAATGCCATTTAACTCATTTTTATCTTCTGGGCCGTCATAATCAATATCTCCATTATATTGTTCGTGCAACGCATCAACTTCTGCCCATATCTCAGGCTCTATTCTTTCTTCAAATTCGTCATAGGCCATTCTTTTTATTTTCTTCCCCATTTTTTTCTTAACGGCTTCTTTAAGAGCCAGTCTTAGGAGAATAGGTAATATAGTAGCTTGAACTTTATCTTCGCTTTTAATGCTTGAGTTACTTTGCAACAGCAGGACTTCTGTTATTTCGGGCAATACCGAATGATTTTCAGCTATTTGGTCTTTTACATCACGTATTAAACTGTTCAGCTCTTTTTCATCATCGTGATTAGCGGAAAAATACTCCTCCAAATCTCTTTTCACATCATCTTCAAGTGAAGTATTTTCTAAAAATGCTTCTTGAAGATTCCTATCGGATTTCATACCTTTTAGAACAAGGTCCAGGTTGTCGAAAGTATCGGTAAGTGATTTTTCAAGATCATCTATGTCTACTGACATGACTTCACTTGAAAATTCGTATTGAAGCATTTCATTCACGGATGATTTGGATAATGCATCAGTCTCTGCAGCAAAACTAGATGTCAGAACAGTGCTGAATAGCATCATGGAGGCAAGAGAGGTTAAAAACAACTTTTTTCCTTTTTTAATAAAATCGATCATTTTAATCCTCCTATTTCAAATATTTACCAATTAATAAGAAAATATAAGTTTATGGTTATATCAATTGTTTTTTTAATAATTTGTTCGAAGCTAAAAATCACTGGATAAACTAGTTAAAAGATATTGCTACCTTTATCATACTTAGTATATAATTATGTTGTGAAAGTTATTTTGGAAGGGAGAGATTTCTTTGTTTGATATCGTAATTATTGGAGCAGGCCCGGCAGGAGGAAGTGCAGCGTTGTTTGCTGCAAAAGCAGGTAAGAAGACGTTACTGATTGATAATGACAAAAGCATGACCAAGCGCGCGTGGATGGAAAATCACTACGGCATCATGGAAATCTCAGGCCCAGACCTCATTGAGATCGGTAAAAAGCAAGCAGCGAAATTCGGTGCGGAGCTGGTAGCCGACCAAGTAAGCAACATTACCAAAACAGAGCAAGGCTTACTCGTAGAGACAGCGGAAAAAGGCAGCTTCGAGGCTAAGCATGTGATTCTTGCAACGGGAGCACTCGTGACTTTGGCAGAAGCGATTGGGGTAAAAACCAAAGAAGGTACAGAGCCACGGATTAAAACCGTTGTCGATGTCGATGCACAAGGGAAGACGAACATCGAAGGAATATGGGCAGCAGGTACGTGCGCGGGAGTAAGCGTACATACGATTATTACATCTGGTGATGGCGCCAAGGTTGCAATCAATGTCATCAGCGAACTGAATGGCGAGCGTTATGTCGATCACGATGTTTTGAAAACAAACTAAAGCAGGTTCGAAACACCTTCTTACCATTTGGAAGAAGGTGTTTTCTTTTTTCTTCCAATCGACGATAGCTTGTATCGTGATCTCGTTTTTGACATAATGAAGCTAATTGTGCTAATTGACGTGAAGAATCCTGTCAGGTTGAAGAGCGTTCCTGTTGCTCTGGAAAATTGATACGGATTCTATTTTTATCTAGATTGCCCTATGTAAGAAGGGAGGGAGACAGGTAGCATGTTCGTCAATCATGTGGTGATTAGCTTGATCGTTTCTTCCTGTACGATCGCACTTATTTTCTTGATTCGAAAAGTATTTCGCTCACAGATGTCGGCTAGATGGCAGTACAATTTGTGGTTTCTCTTGCTGGTCGCTTTGACGCCAGTTTTTATTCCGAATTACTTTTTTGATTTTGGAAATGTTTTTGTTTCAGGGATGAATCAGCGCAATGAAGCTGGCAGCTCGATGCTCGCTGCGAAAGCTCCTGTGTTTGAAAATGCGAATTGGGTACAGGATTTAACGTTGTCCGTAAATCGCTATACACCCGACTCCTTTCCTACGATTCTCGTCGGCATATGGGTAGTCGGCATGATCATTTGTGCTGCTATCACGTTATCAGCCTGGTTAAAAATCCAGCAGATCAAGCGGACAGCATCTGTGATCACCAATCAAGAAATCATCGAGTTGTTTGAACAATGCAAGAAGGATGTAAAAATAACGCGGAATATCGTGTTAGCAGAATCCAAGCACGTCAAATCTCCGATGACGTTTGGCGTTTTTACGACGTATGTTGTTCTTCCCAGTCATTTTGATGAATGGCTGTCGATCAATGAAATGAAGTATATCTTTTTGCATGAGCTCATGCACAAA
This sequence comes from Brevibacillus sp. HB1.1, assembly GCF_013332445.1. Classification (NCBI taxonomy): domain Bacteria; kingdom Bacillati; phylum Bacillota; class Bacilli; order Caryophanales; family Paenibacillaceae; genus Brevibacillus; species Brevibacillus sp. HB1.1. The sequence goes on from NZ_JABMIV010000005.1 coordinate 114,991, forward strand.
AAAAACAATGATATCGTCATGAACTACGTGACTGTCGTGTATCAGCTTTTGTATTGGTTCCATCCATTGGTCTGGCTGGCTTTTCGGGAAATGAGAGTAGACCGTGAAATTGCTTGTGATGTAGCTGTATTGAACTTTTTAGACAAGCGAAATTATCCGGAATATGGTCATACCATCATTAAGTTTTTGGATAAAGAAAGTCGAGCCGGAAATGTCGTTTTGGCCAATCAGTTAAACGGTTCCAAGAAAGCAGTGAAAAAGCGCATCGAGAAAATCGCATCCCACAAGGCCGAATCAATGCTGTTACAGTTGAAAAGTACAGTCATTTTTTCCATGATGGTCATCTTGGTTGCCAGTCAGGTTCTTGTTGGTTCCGCTTTAGCAGACGATCGCAGTCGCTATCATTTTCAAGATGATCGAACGATTTACGAGGATTTAGACAACTATTTCCGTGGTTATGAAGGTAGTTTTGTCTTATATGATTGGAAAGCCGACCAGTATCGGATTTACAACAAGGCAGGAAGTACACAACGAATTTCACCGAACTCCACCTACAAGATTTTTCTCACCTTGTTTGGATTGGAGACCGATGTGATTTCGAGGGAAAGCTCCCTGTTAAAATGGGATGGAATCCGTTATCCGTATGAGCAGTGGAATCACGATCAAGATCTATTTACCGCGATGCGATACTCCACGAACTGGTACTTTAAAGAGTTGGATAAGAGCATTTCTCCGGATACATTGCAAGCTTTTCTGGAACAATTGAACTACGGAAATTACAATACATCTGGTGGAATCGGCGAATATTGGATAGAATCTTCCTTGAAGATTTCTCCGGTGGAGCAGGTACAAATATTAAAAGCGTTCTATACGAACCAGTTTGGTTTTCAAGAAAACAATATCCAGACGGTGAAAGATTCCATCCGGTTATCGGAAAAGGCGGGTTCGATTCTTTCCGGGAAAACAGGTACGGGCGCCGTCAATCAAAAAGATGTGAACGGTTGGTTTGTTGGATATGTAGAGAACGAGGAAGGCACCTACTTCTTTGCTACAAATATACAAAGCGAAGATGACGCGAATGGATCTGCAGCAGCAGAAATCACCTTGTCTATTTTGAAAGCGAAAGGTATTTTCTAGCCTTTGTTGTTTCAGTCATGAATATCGAAAGGGGGAGACTTCATGTCTACATCCATGCCAAGTATTTCAGAAGCGGAATGGCGAGTGATGAATGTGCTATGGGAAAGGTCACCGCTGACAGCCAACGAAATTATTTCCTCCTTGGAAGGTCAAACGGATTGGAACCCAAAAACAGTACGTACTCTTTTGAATCGTTTGGTTCAAAAAAATGCCGTTGGAGTCAATCAAAACCAAAGAGTCTATACGTTTTATCCGTTGTACTCACAAAATGAATGCCAGCACGCCGAGGCACAGTCCTTTCTGGAGCGGATTTACAGCGGAGCTCTAAAATCGATGTTAGTTCAGTTCATCCAGAAGGAATCCTTATCGGACGAGGAGATTCAGGAGCTGCGTTCCATATTGGATGCGAAACAAACATCGACTGATCCTCCTAAAAAATAAAGCACGCCCTTTCAAGCTGACTTGGAGAAACCATTTACGGTTATCCAGTTTTCTTGAAAGGGCGTCTTTTTTATTTTTTAGAAAGAATGGATGTAGCTCTGTTCCTTAGCAAGAAAAAGGAGATTGACACTAGTGGATTACGCGTGTAATATAATCGTGAAATCAGTTGATTACAAACGTAATACGGTATTGCGAGAGTAATCTATCGTTGTTATCTTCCTAGAAAGAGGTACGTCATCCATGAAAGTTCACCAATCTAAACGGATCGGATTCACAGTGAAAACGATTATTCTCACACTTCTTACGCTCACTGGTTGCTCTTCTCCAGAAGCACCTGTCGTTAAAACGGAAACGCCAGCATCTGCCATGGATCAAAAGTTCGCTGCGCTGGAAAACAAGTTTGATGTAAGACTCGGCGTATATGCGATCGACACCGAAACCGATGTGGTAGTTGCTTATCGCGAAGATGAACGATTCGCTTTTGCCTCTACGTACAAGGCTTTAGCCGCAGCTGCAGTCTTGCATCAGAAACCGTTGGAAGAGCTCGACAAAGTCATCACCTACACGAAGGACGATCTCGTTACTTATTCACCCATCACAGAAAAACACGTAGCGACCGGGATGACTCTTCGTGAAGTTGCAGACGCCGCGGTTCGCTATAGTGACAACACGGCGGGAAATCTGTTGTTCAAAGAATTGGGTGGACCGAAAGGCTTTGAATCAGCCCTTAGACAGATTGGCGATAGTGTAACGACGTCTGAGCGCTATGAGACAGAATTGAATGAGGCTAAACCAGAAGATATTCGCGATACAAGCACACCGAAAGCACTTGCAACGAGCCTGAGAGCCTATACGGTAGGGGATGTGCTGTCGTCGGACAAGCAGACGATTCTTATCGAGTGGCTGAAAGGCAACACAACGGGAGACAAGCTGATTCGGGCGGGCGTCCCTAAAGACTGGAAGGTCGGAGATAAGACGGGAGCCGCAAGCTACGGAACACGAAACGATATCGGTATCATATGGCCACCGAATAAAAAGCCCATTGTCATTGCAGTGCTGTCTAGCAGAGATAAGCAGGACGCCACTTATGATGATGCGCTCATTGCTGAAGCTACCAAGGTTGCTGTTGAAGCACTGACGGCTGTAAAACCGTAATAGATCAACAAGTGAGGTGATCACCAGATGATAGACAACGGTGCATACTTACTCGTAAAAAAAGGGGATCCCAACCTATTTACCACACGCAAATATCTCACCAAGGATCGCTGTACAATCGGGCGGAGGGGAACTGGTTTTCAACTGGACATTACATTTTCCAGTCCGTACATTTCGAGAATGCATGCAGCCTTTCAAAGGATCGGGAATGATTACAAGATTATCGATCTGGAAAGCAAGCATGGCACAGAGGTAAACGGGACGCCCCTTCATTATTCCTCTCACATTCTGCGCCACGGGGATCAAATAAGCTTGTCAAAAGGGGTAGCAGAGCTCGTCTTTTTACGAGAGGCCAATAGACTGGATGATACAGTGGAGCTCCCTTTCACGCAGTCAAAGAACACGTCGCTTTTGCCAGGATTGGAGTTTCATTTGGAGAGAAGAGAAGTTCGTCTCGATGGGACTAGACTGCATTTGACCGGAAAAGATATGGATTTGCTGAAGCTTCTCTACCAAAAGGCGAACAGCGCCGTTAGTTTTGAAGAAATCATGCTGACAGTATGGCCAGAGCGAATGCTGCATGAGGGCAATGTCCCGGATGTCGGACGAGTGGAAGTCAATGCGCTCGTCTATCGATTAAGGAAAAAGCTTCGGCGCTACGGGCAGCAAATCACGACGATTCCGCGATATGGATATCGCTTAGATGTTTGAAACAGGGAAAAGCAAAATCCATGCTTGAAAGGTGAGATTCATTTGAAGATTCATAAAGGATGGATAAGGAAAGCTGTATGTAGTTTGTTCCTGACAGTCGCCGTTGCTCTGACATCTTTTTCTCATCAAACGATTGCCCAATCTGTAACAGCATCTCCCACTCAGATTACCAATCCAGAGAAGAGCATTGTATTAACAAAATTGAATGACAAAGTATGGTTACATACAACCTATAATGAATGGAATGGCACAACCTATGACCACAATGGCTTAATCGTTTCTACGTCCAAAGGGATCGTCCTGATTGATACAGCATGGGGGGACACCCAAAAAACGGAAGAGCTATTACAGCTGATTAAGAAGCATTGGAAGAAAGACGTTGTGTTGGCACTGATTACACATGCACATGATGACAGCATTTCAGGTATCCGTGCGTTACTCCATCAAAAAATAGATGTACGCAGTACACGTTTGACGGCAAAATTAGCGAAAGAATATGGATATCCTTCGCCCAATCCGACACTCGATGAAAAGCCCGTAATAAAGGTAGGCGACACGATCTTAGAAGCCTATTATCCTGGGGAAGGGCATTCGAGTGATAACATTACCGTTTGGCTTCCCCAATCCAAAATATTATTTGGTGGATGCTTCGTCAAAGCATTAGATGCCAAGGATCTCGGAAATCTTTCAGATGCCAATGTAGAACAATGGGATGACTCCGTTCAGAAGGTAATCGAAAAATATCCACAGGTCGAAACCGTTGTACCTGGACATGGAAACACGGGAGGCAAAAATTTGCTTGATCACACCATTGAGCTAATCAAACAATATTCCCAGAAGCAAGCAGCTAAAACAAACTCCTTCTCAAGACCAACATGAGAAGGAGTTTATTTATGTAAGGTGTTTTCTTTTTTCTTCCAATCGTCTAAACTTTTGATATAGGCCAGAAGTCATTGCTCTATTACCACAATGATTCAGTCATAGGAGTCCTCATTATGAAAAAAATCGTAGGTATTGCCTTGATGGTCGCTTTACTAGGCTTCAACGCCTATTTGTGGCCGACCCTGATTCACGCGGTAAAAACAGATGGACGAACGGATGCGAAAACAGCATCTGTCTCGCAAAAAGCAGGTACGGCAAAGCCCGCTATGGATTTGGCGAATCAAGGTCCGCGCGCCGCAAACGTTTCTGCCTATCCGGTTGAAAAGCCTGTGGCTGTGTCAGCACCTGTACCAGCGTCAGCGCAGAAACAAAGCGAAGGAAAGCCAAAAACAAAAGCGGTAGCAGCTGCTAAAACGAACACACCGAAGAAGAAAACACAAAAGACGAAAACCGCAACAAAACCAGTCAAAAAACAGACGGCACGTCCTCCGGTAAATAAGGTGCCAACGTATCCGGCCTGGGATGATAACGGCCTCTATGTCGTAGACGATGGAGGACCAGGAAGCAATTGGGTGAGGCTGTCGGATGGTTCTTTGCTGCGTAAGAGCGACGGGACACGGACATTTAACCTGCCCTATGATAAGAATCCATTCACTGGAGAGATTAAGCCGACAGTGGAGCCCATGTCAGAAGCGGCGTATAAAATGTGGAAGGGCAATCAAGCCCAGCAGCCATCGCCATTTAGCCCGTCACCGTTCGGGCGATAATGAGTCGCGAAAAATTGCTCCGAGAAAAGGAGCAGTTTTTTTCGATAAGTAGTCAAATTTGAATATAATAATGTATAGTACTTTGATTTGACCACTCAGGAGGGTGAAGCAATGATTGCAAGAGAAAGTAAAGTGAATAGGGTGTTGGCGGGGCTTCTGCTTGGTCTCCTGATGGCTTCCATGGACAATACGATTGTCGCGACGGCGATGGCTACGATTGTCGGTGAGATGGGCGGCATGGATAAGTTTGTTTGGGTGACATCAGCGTACATGGTCGCTACGATGGCGGGGATGCCGATTTTCGGTAAACTCTCCGATATGTATGGGCGAAAACGTTTTTACGTATTTGGTCTCATTGTATTTTTGTTAGGGTCCATTTTATGCGGGACGGCAAACAGCATCGTTGAGTTGAGCATTTATCGGGCGATTCAAGGGATTGGCGGCGGAGCGCTGATGCCTATTGCCTTCACGATTATTTTTGACGTATTCCCGCCGGAGAAGCGTGGAAAGATGACGGGACTTTTCGGAGCTGTATTCGGTACGTCCAGCGTATTTGGACCTTTGCTGGGGGCGTATATTACCGAATATGTCAGCTGGCATTGGATCTTTTACATCAATGTACCGATTGGTGCTGTGTCCCTCTGGTTGATCTCCATGTATTACAAGGAGTCACTGGAATATCGCAAGCAGAGCATTGACTGGTGGGGAGCGATTACGCTGGTCGGAGCTGTAGTGAGTCTGATGTTTGCACTGGAGCTGGGCGGCAATCAATACGCGTGGGATTCGATGCAGATTATTGGATTGTTCTCTTCCTTTTTCTTGTTGTTTGTGATTTTTCTATTTGTCGAGAAGCGGGCGTCTGATCCGATTATTTCGTTCTCCATGTTCAAGAAGCGGTTATTTGCCACGACAAATGCGATTGCACTGTTGTATGGAGCTGCTTTCATTATCGCTACGGTGTACCTGCCGATTTTTATCCAAGGGGTATATGGCGGGTCAGCGACGAATGCCGGATTGCTATTGACACCGATGATGCTCGGTTCGGTTGCTGGAAGCCAGCTAGGCGGATTTTTGACGACGAAGACCAGCTTCCGCAATATTATGCTTCTGTCCGCAGTCTTTTTCATACCAGGTATTTTCCTTTTGAGTACACTGACGCCTGATATTCCTCGTTCAATCGTTACACTTTATATGGTGATTGCAGGGTTTGGTGTGGGCTTTTCTTTCTCCACCTTGGGAATTTCAGCGATTCATGGCTTTGATATGCGTCAAAGAGGATCGGCCAGTTCGACGAACTCTTTTTCCCGTTCATTGGGGATGACATTGGGGATCACGGTGTTTGGTATCTTGCAACGCAACTCGTTTGAAAACGGCATGTTCTCTGCCTTCGGGGGACAAGAGATGACGAATGCCATTACGGATCCGCGAGCGATTTTGACACCAGAAGCGCGCGAATCCATTCCGGGTCCTGTTTTGGATCAAATGATCGATATTCTCGCGTCATCGATTGCGAATACGTTTACGTGGGCGCTCGTTCCTGCTGTTCTTGCTCTCGTGTGCATTTTGCTAATGGGAAATGATCGGGCGCTGGCGAAATCGCCTTCCGCACCGAAACCGGAACGCGGGTAGAGGAGAATCGTCATGAGTCTAAAATTGCTTGTTCTGGGATTGCTGATGGAAGGGGAGAAGCATCCCTACGAGGTTCAGCAGCAGGTGAAGGCTAGGGGAATGGATTGTTACATGAAATACGCCAAAGGCTCCCTCTACTATGCCTTCGACCAACTGGAAAAGAGCGGGATGATCGAGGTCAAAGAAATCATTCGTGAGACTAACCGCCCAGATAAGACGATGTATGGGATCACGGAAAAAGGCGAAGAGCAATTTCAACAGCTTCTCTTGGAAGAATTGCAAAAACCGATGCAGCTGACCCATCCGATCTACGCGGCTCTTACTTTTGCTTCGTACGGTGATCCACAGAAAATGGATGAGGCCTTGGAAGTGAACATCCAGGAGGTAAGACGGTTAGCTGGATTATTGGAATCGATCCAGGAGGAAAAAAGAGAGAGGCTTAGCTGGGGAGCACGAACGATTCTGATCGGTGCCATTGAGCATTTGCACGCAGAGATGCGCTGGATGGAACGTATCCGGGAAGAAGCTTGGGGCCGTTGATTTTGAATATATTATGAACATTGGACTATTTTCATCATTATGATAGTTTTTCGTTTATAATAGTGTTAATTTCAATGGCAAGGATGGTACCCGCACATGATGAAATCTGCCCTCGGACGTTTCCGTCTCATCGGCCTGATCGAAGGTATCTCGTATTTGGTACTTCTCGGAATTGCTATGCCGCTTAAGTATTTTTGGGATTATCCAGCCGCAGTAAAAATTGCCGGCTCGCTTCATGGATTGTTTTTTGTCCTGTATATTTTGGCGTTGGCACATGTTACAATGACCAATAAGTGGTCCTTTTTGAAAGTGATCGGGGCATTTATTGCTTCATTACTGCCATTCGGCAACTTTGTTCTGGATGCACGCCTGAAAAAAGAGCAGTAAGTATACAAATTACACATTATGTAAGGCATTAGAAGGCGGGTCATTGTACCCGTCTTTCGTACATATTCAAAAGAGAAAAAAATGGAGGGGATCTGTGTGGAGACCAGAATTTTAGCAGGAATTCTTTTGTGGGACGAAGAGGAACAGTACGTTCTTGAAACCGTGATGGAGGACCGTTTCAAGCTGGTTCTGCCGCAGATTATCACGCTTGCAAGCACAGAAGAAAAGGTAGCGACGGATGAATTGAACGAACAATACTTCGGTCAAAATGTCATTGCCAGATGCTTTGTTTGATATGAACAGATAATTCAGAAAAAAGGTGTGGATAGGTGTGGAACTGCGTGACCGCTATGCTGGAAGTTTGCTAGGGTTGGCCGTTGGAGATGCACTCGGCACAACTTTAGAATTTCGTAAACCGGGTACCTTCGAGCCGCTTACAGAAATGATCGGGGGAGGACCATTCGATTTAAGGCCAGGAGAATGGACGGATGATACGTCGATGGCCCTGTGCCTGGCTGAGAGCTTGATTACGAAAAATGGCTTCGATCCGGTTGATCAGATGAACCGATACGTAGCTTGGTTTCGAGAGGGTTATATGAGCTGCAAGGATCATTGCTTCGATATCGGGAATATCACCAAAGAAGCACTGTGGCGTTTTGAGCAGACGAAAAATCCATACAGCGGATCGGATCACCCGATGTCGGCAGGGAATGGCTCCATTATGAGGCTAGCACCAGTCGCACTCTATTATGCCAATCAGCCGGAGCTCGCCATCGATTACTGCGCGCAAAGTTCTCGAACTACACACGCAACGGCAAAGGCAGTAGACGGCTGTCGTTTTTTCGGGGCATTGCTCCTGGGGGCTCTACAGGGTATTTCCAAAGAGGAGTTGCTTGCTGATTCGTTCTCTCCTGTAGGCGATCTATGGGAAAAGCAACCGCTTGATCCTGATATCGCCCGTGTCGCGAATGGCTCCTACAAAGAGAAAACTAGAAAAGAGATCAAAGGATCTGGATATGTCGTCGATTCGCTTGAAGCGGCGCTTTGGGCATTTCATTCCAGTCGTTCTTTTGAAGAAGGCCTTTTCCTAGCGGTAAACCTCGGTGATGATGCAGATACGACAGGAGCTGTCTACGGTCAATTGGCAGGTGCTTATTACGGAGTAGAAGGCTTGCCTCAACGGATGCTTGCGCTGTTGGCCAAGCGGGAGTTGATGGAGGAGTTCGCGCGGAAATTGTACGAGCACGCTAACCACTAACCGACAAAATGGAAAATAGGTGAAAAACGATAAGCACTACCAATCAGGCAGTGCTTATCCTCAAGTTTAGGCATGGACAAGTTCTGGCGCTTGCATATGAAGTGGAGGCGGAACCAACCAGCCTTTTTCTTTTAAAATCCGTAGCAATCTGAGACCAAATTGAGCTTTTGCAACATGGTACTGACCAAAGAGCATTCCGATATCTTCTCGAATGGATTGAGCCATTATTTGACTGCAAGTAAGCATGCCGGCTGCAATATCTCTTGAAACACCGGTAGCGATCTCAGGGTCATTAAGACGGGCACCGGCCGGAATGCTTTCCAGATTCGCTACCGGGCGATCGGGTGGTGTAGGAGGCAGTCCAATCCCATTTACTTTGAGCAATTCCTCCAGTTGTTCCACCTCTTGTTTCATGCCTCGCGTAATGTCTTCGAGGAAGCTTTTCAGATCATGATCACCAGTTTGGTTGAGTGCTGTTTGATAAGCAGCAATCAATCCCTTTGTTGTTGCAAGATACATCCATACTCCAAAAACCTCGCCATAATGCATAGGTTCATTTTGCGGATTGCCTGATAAAATCCCCATTAACGTCCTCCCAGTACTCAGTAGAGTTTTGATATCCATTCGGGTTCTCCTAACTTTGTGATGTAACCCAAAGATAAGATTTACAAGGGGGACAGGATATATTCCCAAAGGGAAGAGGAGAATTATTTTCCGGGTTCTTTCTTGATACGATTATGATCGTATATCCCCAGAAAGCGATGGTACACAAGTTCTGCTACACCTAAAAGGGTTACCGTAATGATTAACTCGCCAAAACTGAGTGGCCAATCCAGCCATCTGGCAACTGCCCATAAGTAAATAGCAGCGATCACTGCATCTGCAATCGTAGCCGTAACATTATTGGTAGCTCGTAATATCAATTGATCGCCAATCAGATATGCTATGACGGTCAAACCGAGTGCCGTTAAAATAGCGGATGTCCAGGATGCATTTGCAAACCACCATAAACAAGCGACAACAATAATGCCGTTAACAGCAGTCTTGATTAAAAATCGATTCATTTTTTTACTCTCCTCTACTACAGTCGGAAACAAAGTGATTTTCAGCCAGCTTTCCTATAGGAAAATAAGTGTTCTCCATGCTTACTGTTTTACAAAACAACAAGGTTTATGCGGATGCTGTTTGGCCTAATCAAACACCCTTATCATAGAAAGGATGTTTGAATTTATAGGAAAAAATTCTTTGAAAGCCGAATTTTACCGCTGTTATAAAAATACCTTCAATTATATGATTATCACGATTACAAAATCATCATAATACCCGGTCTGGGTGGGGGTAGGAGAGCAATGGGCTTGGCGTTTGTTTTGATCATCATCGGGATCAACATTTTGTACGTTTCGTTTTTTACGCTGCGACTACTGATGGTGATCAAGGGCTATCGGGTGTTGGCATCCCTATTAGCGATGGTGGAAGTTTTCGTGTATTTGAAAGGGTTGGAGATTGTTCTGGACAACCTGGACAATCCGATCAATCTCGCAGCCTACTGTATCGGTTGGGGAATGGGTGTATTCATCGGCAGCAAGATCGAGGAGTATTTGGCCTTGGGCTATGTCACGCTGCAAGTCGTTGTGGATTCCGTTGACTTGGAGGTTCCTGTGAAGCTGCGTGAACACGGCTTTGGCGTTACTTCCTGGATAGCAGAGGGACGCGACGGACATCGTCTCATGATGCAAGTGTTGACGAAGCGCAGCAACGAGAAAAAACTGTGGAATCTCATTCATGAGATTGCGCCAAAAGCATTCGTGATCTCTTTTGAGCCGAAACATTTGAAGGGCGGCTTCTGGGTGAACCGCCTACGGGGATAATCCCTTGTGACGAAAACAAAAAATCAGCCAGTCCTCTTTTGCAGATACAAAGCAAGAGAGGGCTGGCTTTTCGTATGGTTACTGCTGGCTTGCTTTAGCGGCCCGGAGCAGCATTTCTTTGGAAACTGTTGGCGAATCGGTAGCTACACGATACATAATCGGTTGCTCTCCATCTTGATCCAACCAAGCCAGCTCTTGATACTGACCGGATTCACTAAACAAGAACTGATCGTTTTTTGTGTAATGCGCTTTTTTTCCGCTAACAGTTACTGCGTCGTATTTCGTTGTTTCTGGCGTGCTCAATTGTACATCTAGCTGTTCCTTCGGGAATTTCTCAACCGTGACAAAGATGCGTTCTTTTTGCTTGTTCTCATACAGGCTCGTATACGCTTCGATAGGTGAAGTCGCTTGTGGAACGACTTTCCATACGACACTTTTACCTGTTTCCTTGCTTTCTTCTTGAAGTTCATGCAGCCACTGCTGTCCTTCTTGACCCATCATGACACCGTAGGGGGTGCCTTGTTTGCCCTCAAGGAATGAAAAGCTGTCAGGAAGCTGGTATGGCAAGGCATGTGAGAGAGAGGCTTCTTCACTGAGGACGGCAGTCCATGCTTTCCAATCTTTCACGATATCTGGCTTTTCTATGCCGATCGTGGGGTTTTGTTGAAAGAGAGGGTGCTTCTCTTTTTCCAGCGCTGCGAAATAGACGAGGGCGGTTTCGCCTGTTGCCAGTTTGTTCTCTACGTTTGCCAATCCCAGCCGTATTTCTTTAGGGGTTATTTGCGTCAATGTAAAATCCTTGTGAGCTTGAACTTCCATACGGACAGAGCCTTCATCAACTTTGTACAACAAGCTGTGTGTCGCATAACCAAAACCAGTGAGCAGGGCGAACGCTGCTGCAACATGTACCAGCTTTGGACGAAAGCGCATCCCTTTGTGCAAACGCCACTTGCCAGCCAACTCCATTTTGGCTACTCGTTCGATTTTGCTGTCCAATGCAGGATCAATGTGTAGCTTCCCTGCTGCGTATTCATACTCATTTCTCACCTTTTTTTCAATGAACATGAAAAGATGCCTCCTCACGATTGATTCGATGCTCAAAATGCTCTCTCAATTTTTTCATCGCCAAGTGGTGTCTCGATTTTACCGTTCCGAGCGGGATTTGTAGAATCGCTGCAATTTCCTCCAAGGAACAGTTTTGATAGTAACGCAGTACGACGATTTCCTTGAGCTTGAAGGATAATTTCTCTACGGCGGGAATGACCTCCAGCTCATCACTGATTGCCCCCAGCTTATCCTCCATACCTGCGACAGGTGCTTCGTAGCCTTTTTCCTTAACCCGCTCCAACAGGCGGAATCTTCGCCAAATGCTTCGATTCCAGTTGCGAACCTGCCGCACAATCAATCCGTTGAACCATGGGATAAAGGGTTGCTCCACATCGTACCTGTCGATGCTTCGAATCAACTCCACGTACACTTCACTCATCATGTCGTCTACATCTTGTTTGTGCGGCGCCAGAAAATAGATCAGGTTGTAGGCGTACGTGCGAGTTGCTCGATAGACTTCTTGAAAAGCTTCTTCCTCTCCTCGGCGCATCCGGATGAGCCAAGGCTTTACGTTTTCCTCTTTCATAGGCCGGCCTCCATTCAGGTGTTACATGATATATTGGCTCCCATTCAACTGGTAGGTTCACTTAATTTTTTTATTGCTCGTTATTAGAAAATTTTAAACAAAAAAACTTTTCTTTGTCTTTTTCAGTAGTTTTGAGTAGTTCGACATTAGTATACAAAATAAGACATAGAGCAAGGGGGATTTAAGGTTGATTAGTTTTCATCAAGTAAATAAACATTACGGAAGCTTTCACGTCCTCAAGAACATCAACCTGCACATCAACCAGGGAGAAGTCGTCGTGGTCATTGGCCCGTCAGGATCGGGTAAAAGCACGATGGTTCGTTGCATCAACAGATTGGAAACGGTTACAAGCGGAGAACTGGTGGTAGACGGGGTGAAAGTGAACGATAAAAACACCGATATCAACAAGCTGCGTCGGGACATCGGTATGGTGTTCCAGCACTTCAATCTATACCCGCACAAGACCGTACTGCAAAACATTACGCTGGCACCAACCAAGGTTCTGGGCGTATCGCAGAAAGAAGCCGAAGAAACGGCTCTCTACTATTTGGAAAAGGTAGGGATTCCGGAAAAGGCGGAAATGTTCCCAACGCAACTATCTGGCGGTCAACAGCAACGCGTGGCGATCGCACGCGGACTGGCTTTGCGACCAAAAATCATGTTGTTTGACGAACCGACCTCTGCGCTTGATCCCGAGACGATCGGCGAAGTGCTCGACGTCATGAAGAAGCTGGCAAAGGAAGGCATGACGATGGTGGTCGTGACGCATGAAATGGGCTTTGCCCGCGAGGTGGCAGATCGCATCGTGTTTATGGATCAGGGCACGATTCTCGAAGATTCTACACCAGAAGAGTTTTTCGCAAGTCCGCGTGAAGAGCGTGCGCGTTTGTTCTTGAGTCGGATTTTGAATCACTAAATATATAAAACGATAGAGAAAAGGGGTATTCAGATGAAAGCAAACAAGCTGTGGAAAAAAGTAGCAGGTATGGGTCTCGTTCTGATGTTGAGCGCAACTGCGTTGGCAGGCTGTGGTGGAGGTAGTAAAACAGAAGGCGGCGCACAAGGCACACCAGCCGCAGGAACATTGGCAAAAATCAAAGAAAGAGACAAATTAGTAGTCGGAGTTAAGTACGACCTGAACCTGTTTGGCTTGAAAGACCCGGCAACCGGAAATGTAGAAGGCTTCGATATCGATATTGCAAAAGCAATTGCGAAGAAAGTACTCGGGGACGAAAACAAAATCGAGTTGAAGGAAGTAACCTCCAAAACGCGTATCCCGATGCTGAAAAACGGAGAAATTGACGCGATCATCGCAACGATGACCATTACAGAAGACCGTAAAAAAGAAGTAGACTTCTCTGACGTGTACTTCCTGGCAGGTCAATCTTTCTTGGTGAAAAAGGACAGCTCCATCAACGGTCTGAAAGACATGCAAAAAGGCATGAAAATCGTGACCGCGAAAGGCTCTACTTCTGCGAAAAACATCAGAGCGAGTGCTCCTGATGTAGAAGTACTTGAATTTGAAAACTACGCGGAAGCCTTCACAGCACTCAAAGCTGGTCAAGGTGACGCGCTGACAACTGATAACGCTCTCCTGTACGGCATGGCGAAGCAAGATCCAAACTACCGTGTAACAGAAGAGACCTTCACGGAAGAGCCATACGGTATTGCAATCAGCAAAGGTGACGCTGAATTCGTGAAAACCGTGAACGATTTGCTAAAAGAAATGAAAGAAAACGGCGAATACGACAAGATTTATGAAAAATGGATCGGAACAAAACCTAAAAAATAATGCGGTTCGACTCCATAAAGAATGAGCGGTTTACTCTGCCGCTCATTCCCTTATATTCCTAACAGAATTTTGCACACAAGGGGGATCGCATAAGAGATGATCGATTTTTCTATCTTGTTTGATCACATGGATATGTATCTCGAAGGCTTTTGGAACACCTTGCAGGCGAGCCTGCTTGCTCTCGTCGGGAGCTTTGCACTGGGGACGCTCTTTGCGATCTTTCGGATTTCTCCGATTCGACCACTCAAGTGGATCGCTACCGTTTACGTCGAGTTTGTACGTAATATCCCGCTGATTCTCGTCGTTTTCCTCTTTTTTGTGGGCTTGCCGGCAATTGGTATCGTACTGGAGCCCTTTATTGCAGGTACGCTTGGCTTGACCGTGTATACGGCAGCATTTATCGCGGAGACGATCCGCGCAGGCATTTTGGCGATTCCAAAAGGACAGACAGAAGCCGCTCGCTCCTCGGGATTGACGTACGGACAAACGATGCGCTATATCATTTTGCCGCAAGCGATCAAGGTCGTGATCCCGCCTATGGGCAACCAGTTTATCAATCTCGTTAAAAACTCCTCGGTATTAGGTGTGATTGCAGGTCTTGACCTGATGTATTTTGGAGACCTGATCGCGGCTGATACGTTTGTTACCTTTGATGTGTACATTTTTGTAGCTGTTTTCTATTTGATTCTGACCCTTCCGTTGAGCGCGTTCGTCAGTTATTTGGAGCGACGCTTGGCTGGAAGCCGCTAAGAAGGAGGGGACATCATGGACTTTATCGGAGCCTATACGCCCAGTCATTTGACCTTCCTGCTCGAAGGCTTTTGGGTCACCTTGCAGGTCGCTTTCTTGTCTATTGTCTTCAGCTTTTCCATTGCGATTGTCGTAGGGGTTTTGCGTTACGCAAAAATTCCTGGAGTTTCACAAGTTCTCGGGACAATCGTAGAGCTGATTCGCAATTTGCCGCTCTTGTTGATTATTTTCTTTACGTATTTTGCTCTTCCGGAAGTGGGAATCAAGATGGACAAGTTTTGGGCCGCTGTTCTGGCGTTGGTTATTTTCGAAGCAGCAATGCTATCGGAAATCGTGCGAAGCGGTTTAAATTCGGTCGAAAAAGGACAAATTGAAGCTGCACGTTCTTCTGGTCTGAATTATGTCCAGACACTGTGGCATGTTGTTCTGCCACAGGCTCTCAGAAGAATGGTCCCTCCGATTGTGAGCCAATTTATTTCGCTCTTGAAGGATACGTCGCTGGCAGTCGTAATCGCTTTGCCAGAGCTGATGAACCATGCGCAAATCATCAACGGACGCAATGTCAATTACGTCATCCCGACCTTCCTGATGGTGGCAGTGATGTACTTTGTCGTCAACTACGCGTTGTCAGTCGTCTCCAAGCGACTGGAAAACAAGCACGCTTAATCGTTCTATCTTTGCAGATCTCCGATTCTTAGTAAAATAAGAATAGGAGATCTTTTTCCGTAGGAAAGGAGCAGCTATGCGAGAACGCCTTTTGATCCTGTTTATTATCATGCTGGCAACTGCTTTTTTTGGAGAGATGAAGGTAAACCCCGTAGGCGGGTCATTTCGTTTTTCCTTGGGCATCGCTGCTTTCTTTTTCGGGTTGCTGTGGTTTTCGTCTGTACCTGTATTGTTGACGGGATTTTTTACAGGGACGTTTATCTTCGGATTTCGCGTCGGAATGGATGTCTTTTTTGCATACCGTCCGTACATGGAGAGTGTGGCTGCCCATCTTCCCTCAGCCTTTTACTATTTCACTTTTACCGTCCTGTTTTATTTGCTCCGAGCACGTAGCTATCGTGAGTTCCCCCTGTGGCTGGGGTTGATAGGTGCATCCATTGATTTCGTCTCCAATGTGGTAGAGATCCAGGTGCGACAGTATTTCACTGATTTTCCGCCGATCACTTGGCAGAGCTTTTTGATGCTTCTCTTCTTTGGAGTCTTGCGCAGCTTTTTTGCTGTCGGCTTGTACAACAGTTTTTCGATCAGGCAGTTGCGGGCAGTGGGAGAGGTGCGTCAGCAAGAGTTGGAGCGTCTGCGGATGATTAATACGGAGCTGTATGAAGAAGCCTTTTACTTGCGCAAATCGATGACGCATTTGGAAGAAATCACGCGCGAGAGCTACCAGCTCTACAGACGTCTGCTCACCTCGGATCATGCGGAATCCCCGACAGCTTTGGCGATTGCGGAGAATGTGCATGAGGTGAAAAAAGATTCGCAGCGGATGCTGGCGGGCATTTCCAAGCTGATTAATCAGGAGGGGCTAGCACCACAGCTGCCGATCAAAGAGCTGTGTGAGTTGGTTGCCCGCGCGAATCAGAAATACGCAGAGATGTTGGGAAAAGATATACGAATTGAGTGGAGCTGTAACATTAACCTGTCGACCAGCCAAATCTATGCACTGCTCTCCGTGCTAAACAACCTGGTAGCCAATGCGGTAGAAGCGATTCCCACGTCGGGACGGATTGAGCTGAATGCGAAGCTGATTCATCGTCATCTGGTGTTAAGTGTACTTGACAGCGGTCCGGGAATTCCGCTAGAAGAGCAGGAATGGGTGTTTCAGCCAGGGTATACGACCAAATACGATGAACAGGGAAATGCATCTACCGGAATTGGTCTGACGCATGCCCGTGGAATTGTCCAAAGCCTACATGGAAGCTTGCGTATTTTACCGGATCAGAAGCAAATGACGCACTTAGAAGTACAAATTCCGACCGACCAATTACTCGGAAAGGAGGGAGTGTAAGCCATGATACGTTTCTTTTTAATTGAAGATGATGCTGTAGTGCGCCGCATGCTCGAACGGATTATTCAAGACAGCGGGTTGGGCGAAATTGTAGGGCAAGCCAGCGATGGTAGTCACGTATCGATTGATCAACTGTATGGAGTCGATGTCATTTTGATCGACTTGCTAATGCCGGGGCTCGATGGCATCCAAACGATCAAAAAGCTGCAGGCAGATGGCTTCGCGGGCCGCTTCATCATGGTGTCACAGGTGGAAAACAAAGAAATGATCGGGGAGGCTTATTTGCAGGGGATTGATACCTTTATTCAAAAACCGATCAACCGCTTGGAAGTCATGGCTGTGCTGAAGCGGGTATCGGATTACTTGTCGCTGGAAGCATCTCTGCAAACTATCCGCAAATCATTGCAAATCCTGGATGTCAAAGCAAAAGAACCGCATACCAGTGGCTTGAAAAGTCAGTCTTCCGATCAGGACAACCTGGCACAAAAAGCGAGAAAACTGCTGTTGCAGCTAGGGATCGCGAGTGAAGCCGGGGCTCCCGATCTACTATTGATCATGGAATGGCTCGTACAGGATGAGCGACAGGGAGACAAGCTGCACGAATTGCAGCTCAAGGAACTGTATACACAAATTCTACTGAAGGTGCATGCCAGTCTGGACGAGCATGGGATTACTAAAGAGGTGCGTGCTATGGAGCAACGGATTCGCCGGATGGTCCTGCAAGCCTTTACGCATCTTTCCTCATTAGGGTTGACCGACTATGCCAACCCGACCTTTGAACACTTTGCACCACGACTGTTTGACTTTCAAGAAATTCGCCAGCGGATGCAAGAGCTGGAGGCGGGCGAAAAAACGACGAAGTGCCGGATTAGCGTGAAAAAGTTTTTATCTGTTTTTTATATGGAAGCAAAGACGTTATAAATAAAAAACGCGGGAGCCGATCATAAGGATCAAATCTCTCGCGTTTTTCTTATTTATGCCTTTGCCTGATGAACAAGCTCGGAAAAGGCACCATACAAACCAATTGCTCCATACTGTTGTTGGTACTCCTCTATCGACCCATCACGCACGATTTTTCCGTTCATCAGAAAAATCGCCCGATCGGCTACCGCATCTGCCACCTGCAACTGGTGAGTCGTAAAGAGAACGGATTGACCCGCGAGCTTTACTTCCCGCACGAGATCGACGAAGGCATCCATCCAATACGGATCGAGTCCATTGGTCGGTTCATCGAGGACGACGAGTGCAGGCTTTGCCAATATCGCTTGGGCAAACAAGAGGCGCTGCTGCATACCTTTGGAGAACTGAGACACCCGTTTGTTTCTCACATCATGCAGTCCCACCATTTTCAGCAGTCGATCCGCTTCTTCTGGGGTGCGATTGCGCAGGGAAGCGTAAAATTCGAGCGTTTCTTTCGCGGTAAGTCCGGCAGAAAACGTAAAGTGATCCGGCATATAACCGATTTCTTGAAGATACTCCACGCGATTATCGTTCCAGTTCAACCCGTTTAGCTGAATGGTTCCCGAAGAAGGTGGGAGAATACCGACCAGCATCCGCAGGATCGTACTTTTCCCTGCACCGTTACCGCCGCATAAGGCGACGACCTGACCGGGTGCAATGTTCATACTGAATGGGTGAACGATTGTTTTCCCATTGATTTCCTTGGTAACCTGGTCGATGGTAAGTCCTGACATATTCATCTTATTACCTTCTTTCCCATACCCGGATGGCTATGAACAAGGTCGCACTGATCCAGAGTAGACTGAGTGCGACAAAGATGAGATCACCAAGCGGAGAATCAGCCCAGTACACCCATTTGTAGTATTCAGGTCCAAAGATCGAGCCACCGCCTAATCTGGCAACGGAAAAGATTCGTACAAACTCCGCTGGGTTGAGAAATGTTGCGAGCTGAAGCAGAGGCTTGATCCATGTATAAGGGACGAAGCTGAGCACAGAGATGAGTAGAGTAGGCCATGCCAGAATATAGAAGAACCAGATGCTGACCCCCATTGTCAAAGCCTGCCAACGGTTTTTACTGATGGCGCCAATCAGCATGGCAATTCCCAAAAATAACAGAATGAGACAGATGGAAAAGGCAAGCAAAAACAAGAGAGTCGAAAATGCAAAGCTTTTTCCTAACAGCATGCCAGCTACACCAGACAACCCATACCCGAAGCTGACGATCGCGACTAATACGAGTGCTTGTCCCAAGTATTTCCCCACCAAGAAGGAGAAGGTTGTCATAGCGTAGGTAGAGAGGAGCTGCCAGCTACCCTCTTCTTTTTCCGCCGTCAAAGAAAAAGAAGAGAGAAGCATCGTCATTAGTGGCAGCAAATACAAAATCAGATTCAGCATGGTACCTGTCGTATACGTATAACCCTTCATGTAGGACTGCGATTGGATGATCAAGAGTCCCAAACTAAACAGGGAGAACAGAGCCATAAACGAGTAGGACCATGGATTGCGAAAGCCTACCTTCACTTCTCGTTTGGCAATCAGATTGATGTGCAAAGACTCCACTCCCTCTGTTAGTTGTGTGTGGTTGGGGTAGTACTGTTGCTTCCGTGATCAGCTGGTTTGCTTTCGTGACCGCCATTGTGTTGACCTTCGGAAGACTGACCGTCTTTGTTCATGTGCTTGCTCATGCCGTTTTCCCAGCTATGATTTTTCAATTCCGCTGCACTCATGACAATGCCTTTCTTTTGCTCTTGAACAAAGCTGTCTGCAGCAGACTTTTCTTTGAAGGAATAGATGCCATACGTCATTGGCGTTTTGAAGTCTTTGTCGTAAGCGTAGGTAGCTTGCTCTGCTTTTGTCCATTCTGCTGTGTAGTAATCGCGGACAAATTGTACAGCTACGTTATCGGTTCCATTTTCTTTCGTCCAGTTGTGTAGGCAGCCGAGATCATCGAACTTCAGGGCTTTTCCATCTTTTAAGACGATTTCAGTAGCATTGTGATCGTTAGGGACATGCATTTTGCAAAGGTCGCATTTGTCTACGCCTTCCGCGATATCTACTGGTTTTGGCTCTTCGCTTCCGCAGCCGACCATTAGCAGGCTGATACCGATAATTGCTCCAACTGTTGTGCACCATTTTTTCATTTTGTTCATGATTTTTTCACTCCTATATAAATGATAGAACAGCTTCCTATTAACAAGATAAGTCCAAGAATGCCAGCACCCCAACCGCTCGTTTCCCCGGATTCAATGAGCATGGTGTCCGAGGGTTGCATTAAAGGAGATGCGTCCTTGATTGCTGAGCCGGCTCCACTTGTAAACAAGCCTTCCAGAAACACGAATCCCGGGGCTTGGAAAAACAGCTGGTAGGCAGGAACCGCATCGGTCAAACCCAGATAAAAAGGATTCATCTCGTACGGCAAATCACTGCGGGAATCTCCGTTCACATCAAGTCCTTGCAAATTGTCCCAGTAGTTTTTATTTAAGTTGTTGTTCTGACTATCCTGAGCTTGTGCTTGGATGACGTTGGAGACAAATTGGTTATCGGTTAATACGTTGTCAGAAGAGGACAAAAACTGCATGCCGATAAAGTTGAGACTGAGTAAATTGTTTTTAACCGTAATTCCGGATGATTGCTCTAAATACAGTCCAACGCGGTTCCCCTCAATCGTGTTGTTTGCAACCAGCGTATCCTGTACGGTAATGAGAAGAATTCCTTGCGAACCGGGATTTTTTTGCTGCTTCAAAAATTGATTCCCAGTAACCGTCAATTTGCGCGACTCCATAAGCTGGGAGCCCGTCACATTTTCCATTCCAATGTTGTTGATGACCGTCGTATCAGAGGTGCCCATGAAGTGATAGCCGTACCGCGAATTCGTCACCAGATTTTGTTCCAGATGGTTTCGATCGCTATTTTCGACGTAAAAGCCATCCTCGACATTCGTTACCTGATTTTTAATGAAACGGTTATGATGCGATTCACGCACGTCAATTCCGTTTCCTCGTTTCGCTTTTTCCGTTTGCTTTGGCTTTACTTCAGGCTGTGCTCCGTGATTATGTCCAGTACTGGTCGTTGGACTGCCATCGCCTTTGATTTTTCCGATGACTTGAACGTTGTGCAGCGTGTTGTAGTCTGCTTGCCGTAATTGAATACCGATCCCTTTCGTTTCAACGATGACATTCTCGAGAAAGTTTTGATCACCACGGATGACAAGAGCGGCTACGTCACTGTTGATTCGCTTGTCCACGATATGGATTCCTTGTAAGCTCACATTGTCGCTTTCAATCGTGAGCGTTGCCTCCTCCTCGGTCGGATTGATGATCTTCACTGGATCATTGGCCACCAATTGAATCGGCTTGGTAATGCGGATAGGACCTTTGTACAATCCATACGGGATGGTAACAGTATCGTTAGGGCGTGCTTGATCAATCATCGCCTGCAAGGAGTCAGAATCTGCAGGCGTCGCCTTGGCTGTGATAGGCAGCTGTAGGGCAACGATACAAATGACGGAGACGAAAAGTAGCGGGAGAGATAATTTTCGATTGTTCCATCGCAATGACAGGGTGCATCCTCCCCTATTCCACTAGAGAGCTCTCTCGTTTATTGCCGGATAGTCGGCTGCTAGCTACATTTAGGATAACAGCCTCTTTTCATTTTCGTATGACTCAACCGGGCTATAAAACGTGTCAAAAAACGCAACGATTTTTAAAAAATAGAAGGTTGCGAGCGGCTTGCACCTGAGGTGGCATTGTGAAATCAAAGCGGTCATACTAAAGGGAAGAGAAGGAAGAGGCGAAAAGGAGAGACGATAAATGGATACAAACATAGAGAAAGCACTGCGCACGACACTGGAATATTGGGATCGGATGAAAAAGAGCCACGAGGACGACGCGGAGGATGATGCGAATCAGTTTGAGGCTTCGTTTTACCGCATGATGGAGCAAATCCGCGAGTGGTACGATCAACTGGAGACGAAGCCTGATACGATAGAGGATGCACTGCTTCTGCCGGACATGGCAGAGGTTGCGGAGCAGTTACCTGTAGAGATCATGCTGAATTTTGAAACGGAGCTGGAATTAATCGTAGATGGGCAAATACGGGAGGATGATGAGAAATACGATTAAAAACAGAGAACTTGTTGCATCCTATCCTTGACATGATTTACTAGAATATGGTGTTTGGGGAGGGTAAGCACAAGTGGTACCTACTCTGTTGTGCGTCATTATCTTCATCATTCTTTTACCACCCATTGTATTTTTCGGTTACATGTATGCCTTGTCTAAACAGCCAAAGCACTCCATTATTCGGTCCCATCCATTTTTGGGGTGGATGCGTTATTTGCTGGAAAAGCTCGGGCCAGAGCTTCGCCAGTATTGGTTTGACGATGATACAGACGGTAGACCGTTTTCCAGAGCAGACTTCGTGGGCCTCATGTATGCGTCAAAATACCGGACGGACCTGATCTCGTTCGGAAGTAAACGTGATTATGAGAAGCCCGGCTTCTATTTGTCCAATGCGATGTTCCCGAAGCTGACGAGTGAACTGCGTATGGATAATGAAAAAGTCGTCCCCGGCAGAAAATACGAGATTACCCACGAAGGGCTGTTCACGAGAAGGGAAAAATTTATCGAGGAACAAGAGGTAAAGCCGTGGTTGCTACATGATGAGGACGTCATTGTCGTGGGAGAAAACAGAAGGCAGCCTTGGCGGCTGAAAGGGATGTTTGGTGCTTCGGCTACCTCCTTTGGAGCAGTGGGAGAGAACTATATCATGTCCACAGGGTATGGGGCACGTATGGCAGGCGGCTCTTGGATCAATACAGGAGAGGGTGGCGTCGCAGAAGTTCACCTCTCGACAGGCGCGGATATCATTTCGCAAATCGGGCCGGGGATGTTCGGCTTCCGTGATGACAAGGGCAAGTTTTCGATCGAAGAATTCAAGAACAAGGCTAACATTTCTAACATCAAGGCGTTTGAGCTGAAGTTCCATCAAGGGGCCAAAATACGCGGAGGTCACCTCGAGGGCTCCAAGGTCACGGAAAAAGTCGCGGCAGCAAGGCTGGTACCAGTGGGACAAACGGTCAATTCACCGAACCGCTTCGAGTTTCTCACCAATCCTGAGGAAGCCTTGCGATTCATCGGCAGTTTGCAGGAGGCGGGGGGTAAGCCTGTCGGTGTGAAAATCGTCGTCGGCGATCCGAAGCGATTGGAGCCGTTTTTTGAGAAGATGGTGGAGCTGTCGATTTATCCGGATTTCATCACGGTAGATGGCTCTGAGGGCGGGTCGGGTGCGATGTATAAGGCAATGGCAGATGGCATGGGCTTGCCGCTTTTCGCCGCGCTTATCATTCTCGATGATACGATGAGGAAGTTCGGCGTACGGGACCGCATCAGAATTTTTGCTTCCGGCAAGCTCGTTACTCCTGACAAAGTAGCGATCGCCATGGCATTGGGAGCGGATTGCGTCAACTCCGCGCGCGGCTTCATGATTGCAACTGGCTGCATCATGGCGATGCAATGTCATACGGGTAAATGTCCCACAGGGGTCACTACGACGGATTCCAAGTACCAGGAGGCGTTGGTTCCGGCAGAAAAGCAGTGGCGTGTCATGAACTATATTTTGCAGTTGAGGGAAGGCTTGTTCTCCCTGGCGGCAGCATGTGGCTTGGAGAGTCCGACTGAGCTGAGAAGAGAGCATGTCGTGTTTACCAATGAAAGCGGGGAGACCATGCGTGTCGTTGACTTGTTTCCGTACCCGGTCGTGTCCAGATAAGTATTTACAAAGAAGATAAATAATGGTATGGTGAATCAATCAGGCTATAGTACACCTTCCTTCTAACCCAATCCGATATTAGGGGTACTGCTTTCCTGATTTTTTTATGCCTATTATTAAAATGAAAAGGCCGTATGATCCTGTGTAAGCGATCATGCGGCCTTTATTTATGTCTATCGATTAGGATATCGTGTTTTGCCCAGGCTTCCAGTCCATTGGGCACAATCCGCCTGATTGCAGAGCTTCGATCACACGGAGCGTCTCATCTACGCTTCTGCCAACCTTGGAGTTGGAGATGACTGCGTATTGCAGGATACCTTCTGGATCGATGATGAAACTGCCGCGCAGCGGAGCTTTGGTTGCTTCGTCCAGCACACCGTATGCAATGGTCGCTTCTTTGCTGTAATCAGAAGCGAGCGGGAAGGAGAGCGGCCCGATGCCTTCACTCGATCTCATCCATGCTTTGTGTGTATGTATGCTGTCGCCGCTAATGCCAAGCACCTCGACATTTAAATCCGCGAACTCCTTGATCCGGCGGTTGAGGCTGAGGATTTCCGTCGGGCATACTTTCGAAAAGTCAAAAGGGTAAAAGAACAAAAGAAGCCATTTTCCACGATAATCTACCAAGCTCTTTGGCAGGGGAAATCCGTTGTCAAACGTTACGGTGTCCATCGTAAAATCAGGTGCAGGAAGTCCAATACGCGCTGTCATAGATCGATCTCCTCGTTTCTGATACCGTATGTCGGGTACTGGTATCAAAGTATCACGAAAGATCGAGACAATCAATTAGTTCTGAATATCAGAAGTATGGTGGAGGTTTTTTGCATTGTTCTTTTGTTGAAGGAAGAAAACGATTGGAAAGAAGGCAACCAAGAAACAACAGGCGGCGAGAATCGGAAATACGGATATTTCCAAAACAGCACGACCGAGATAGGTTTGCCAGCCGATTGCACCTAAACCGAGCAAGTAGGCGATACCTGCGAGATGGATGAAGCCAGTACGAGCAGTGGACACATGCTTTTTACGTTCAGCTAACCAAGCGACAAAAGGTACTGCTTGCAGAGCATGAAAGCCAATACCATGGAGCCAAATGATATTCCCTTGTTGCCCGACCACTCGACCATCATTGAATGAAATCCAGAGACCTGCCGCAAACGATAGCATAACCGCAATCATTGCATAGCGGATGCCAACTGCCAGCTCTGGGTGTAGGGAATAAGCTTTTCTGCGGAAAAACTGAATGGCAATGAATACATAAAAGAGGACCAAGAGAAGAGCCACAAAAGTAAAAATGGAACCGACAGTGACGTCAAAGGATGTGCCATTTTTGACGAACCTCGGGTCTACGCCGCGGAAGTTTTGTACGGTTTCCGCTCCGTACGAATAGAAAGCAAGCAGGATATAAGACCAGCGAAAGAAAGCTCTACTACGCGTGCCCAGGGCAGATAACGGAATGATGGCAGCTGTCGATAATAAAAATATTCCGAGTGCGGCATTAAAGGAAAACGCTTTCGAGACATCGCCATTAGGAGCGACGGGTCCTCCGTAAAGCATGACCCAGAGTGCGCATATGGCAGCCAGTAAGAAGCCAAGCAAGCCGGTATACACTAACCATTTCTCTCCTTGAAAGAAAGGGGGGGCTGTATGATTTTTCATAACAGATTGATTCATGAATCGAGTTCTCCCTCCTGTAAAGTTTTGGTACTCTGGTATTCACTTTACAGGGATGAAGAATAGGGAATAACGGGCAGCGGATTGAAATCGAATTAGGTCCGGGGACGGATTTATTTCTCGTTCCTCCCGGAAAGCTTTACCATCTGGCAAAATTGAAGTAAGATGGTGAAAAATTACAAAAAGGAATAAAAAATCAGGCTATTGTACACCTTCCTTCTGAGCTAAAGGTTTGGTTCACCATTAGGGGTACTGCTTTCCTGATTTTTTCGTGATGCCAATGAAAAATCAAATCTACCTTCGCCGGAAAAATAAAATCATCGTACATCAGGGGCAGCAACATGAACTGCCTACCTCTTATTTAGCTGCGGCTTTACGTAATATTGAGAGCTTGGGCTATACCTTTTCACTGGAATTGCTAGAAAGAATCCGGACGCTGTCGGAAGGAGAGTTTTTTGCGCTCTATTCGGACGTGGTAGCTGTGCTCAAGGTAAAGATCGGGGCATCCCGACAGTACAAGCCGATGTATCCGAATTTTCCTAAGCAAGTCATGGAGGCCGGCGAGGGTGAGCTGTTTGTAAATGCGATCATTCACTATTTGACGTTGGACCTTCCTGTGCACGAAGTGAAAAAACGTTTGCCTTTGCTGCGAGAATCTCGCCTGAAGTTGATACATCTGGGCACAGACGAAGAGCTGCTACAGATAGGAATGAACTTGCTCCGCTCCAATAGCTCGCTCTCTGCTACTGACAGGGAAGACTTGGAGGGCTTGATTCAGGCCTATGAAGGAATGGCAGAAGCTCTCCCAGCCGAGATTCCCCAAAAGGAAAACGTGGCGATTGCTGCTAGCCTGTTGCTCAAATATGACAAGCTTCCTGCTACTTTTTTTGCCCACTATTGCAAGACAGCGACAGATGTACTACGTCTGGCAGTGGCGCTGTCTGACGGGGATGTGAGCTTGGCGGAGCCTGCGAAGTTTCGCAAGTTTAAGCGCGGCGAAAGAAGACTGCTCCTCGGCCTGCTGGAAGCCAGCTCGAATATCGTAGAAGACATGAATCGATACAAAAACAGATGGATTCGTCTCGGGGAAATCTTGCATCCGTTTGAATATAAGGATCGCTATCCAAAAGCGGCAGAAGCATTCGATATTTTGCGCAACAATCACAAGGTCGAGACGTTCAATAGCCAAGTAGAGCAGGCGTTGGTACGTGCGGATGTGAATATGGCGATAAAGCTGCTCGAACAGCGTCCAGGGGAATTTGCCCGTCGTCTGGATCATTTGTTGCGTTTGACGGAGCAGGGGAGTTCAGTCCTTTCTGCCTTCGAGAAAATTGCGCACGGTGTATCGACTCCAGTTCTTTTGCAAGTCATGAATCACTTCGACAAACGGGATAGCTACGGGGAATGGCGGACCTTTTTTCCGAAAGGGCAAGTGGCGAAAGTACAGGCAATTGAAAACCGAGTGCCAGGACTGCAAGAGGACATTAGACAGAAGGCAGCGGATATTTGCCGGACATCGTTGTTGAACCGTTTTGCCCAATTGCCGTCGCTGGGTAACATCTATATCGACCCGCGGCTACAGGAGCATCTCGTTCCGTTTTCGATGCGATCCGCCAGCAAAGCACTACGCACGATTGCACGCGGCTCCCGGTTATCGATCCCGGATGGAGGGACCATTCGCTTTTTCCTGTGGTGGAGGGAAGGGATCGTCAACGATGTCCCTACAGGCAGAGTCGATATCGATTTGTCTGCCGTGCTTTATAACGATAACTGGAAATACATGGAGCATATTTCCTATACCAATCTGCGTTCCGACAAGTATCAAGCGTGCCATAGCGGGGATATTGTGGAGGCTCCCAATGGCGCGTGCGAATTCATCGACATCGACATTGATTCTGTCATCCGCTATGGCGGTCGATATGTCGTCATGAACCTGTATTCGTTTACGAGTCAGCCTTATTGCGATTTGCCCGAATGCTTCGCAGGCTGGATGATTCGTTCGGCGCCACAGACAGGGGAGATTTTCGAGCCACAGACGGTACAGGACAAGGTTGATCTCGCCGCAAACACGCGGATTTGTATCCCGGTTATTCTGGATCTCGTGGAGAGAAAAGTGATTTGGACGGATATCGCCCTGAATTCCGATCCGCGGTTTGCCAACAATGTGGAGTCCAATGCGGGAGGGGTGGAGCTGATGGGAAGAGCGCTCACCTCGTTGGTGAAGCCTACCCTGCATGAGTTGTTCATGCTTCATGCGCAGGCGAGGGGGAAGCTGACTGATCAAGCGGAAGAGGCAGATACAGTATTTTCCTTGGAGGAGGGAATTACGCCCTTTGATACGGAGATCATTATGGCGGATTTCTTACAGTAAGATTAGGGGAGTGTAAGGCTTGGGTTCGGTATTGTACCGGACTCAAGCCTTTTCATTTTGTCTATTCTAGCTAAAAATATTTCTCTTTTGTTCATGAAAATTTCAAATAAAACCCAATTAATAGTCAGAACGAGCTATTTTTTTGCTAGTAACTGGAACTCTATAATGGCAAATGTAATTGGTCAATTGAAATTGGAAAGAGGAGGAAGAAGAATTGGAAATGGATTCGTTTTATTGGGAAATGGTCAAGAAAAATATTGGCGTGTATACCACTGAGGAACAAAACCGCTTAAAGGAAGGAAGGGTCATCATATTTGGACTCGGCGGGGTTGGGGGGATGGAAGCGATTCTTTGCGCCCGCATGGGGATCGGGCAGGTCACTGGAGTAGACCCTGATGAATTCGAAGTTTCTAACATCAATCGTCAAATGCTGGCAACGGTACATTCATTGGGTAAATCAAAAGCGGCGACGGCTGAAGAAGCTCTTCAGTCCATCAACCCATACATATCTGTTCGATGCGTCCAAGCAAATGTTGATGAAGACAATGTGCTTGAACTGATGAAAGGGCACGATCTGGTGATTGAAGCAGTGGACGATATACCCTCCCGCGTCATCATCCACCGGACCGCTCGTGAGCTGGGCATACCAAGCGTGGGCATGTCAGGGAGCCCCCCAACCCGCGGGTTTGTCTCTTCCTTTTTTCCAGACGGCATCTCGTACGAAACAGCATTGAACATTCCAGGAGCAGGGGAAAAGTTGACCAATGAGGCGTTACGCCAAGAGATTGCTGACATAAAAAAAGCCAGGGCTTGGCACTCTGTCAAAGAAGGAGCTCCAAAGGAATGGGCAGAGGATTTTTGTGAGGGAAAGGCTGGCTGGATTATTACACCAGTTCGTGCCCATCTCATAGCGCTTTTCAGCTTTCATGAAGCTGTGCAAATCTTGACGGGCAGAGAACCGTTGGCACGTGCACCCAAAGGAGTTCTCATTAATCTAGATACGGACACACCGGTAAAAGTGACAACTCCCCCTGATGGAACGTGGAACTATGCAACACTATAACGATTTTGAAAGAACGAAGGAGATGATTGTATGTCATTGATAGAAAATAACGAATTATATAACAACAGTTTTACCCGCAATTTCGGAATCATTACGAGTGAGGAGCAAGCCAAACTGCGAAATGCTAGAGTAACGGTGGTAGGTGCAGGCGGCGTGGGAGGAATCACATTGATTCAACTCGCCCGGATGGGTGTAGGGAAGCTACATGTCATCGATCAAGACTCGTTTGAGGAAAGTAATCTCAACCGCCAAATGCTCAGCTTTGTCAGCAAAATCAACTCTCCCAAGGCGGAAGTAGCGAAGGAAATACTTCACGATATCAATCCAGAGCTGGAAGTAAAGGTAACAAGGGAGTTTGTTACCGAAGAAAATGCACATGATCTGCTGGGTGATACAGATGTGATTGTAGATGCTACGGATAATCTGGTTGCACGGGTAATCATCCATAGAACAGCAGCCGATATGGGTATTCCCTCCATCTGGATTGCGGTAACACCACCTTTCCGCGGAGGAGTCATGTGCATGACACCCGACTCCTTGCCCTATGAGGTCGCCATGAGACACCCTTCCTATCAACAGCCTCTCACGCCAGAGATGCGTGAAAAAATTAATCAGATCAAAGACGAGCGTGCAAAGTATTCCGTATCGCAAGGCGCTTTACCTGAATGGGCAGATGCCTATGTAAAGAGAGAGGCTCCATGGGCAGTGCTTGCTCCGGTAGCGAATATCGTCGGCGTATTGGCTAGCTTTGAGGCATTCAAACTAATCATTCAGAGACCAGACCTATTGCCAGCCGTTGCTCCCAATCTAGTCAAAGTCAATTTAGCTTCCGTCCAAATGGTACAGGTGGAAGCCCCGGCAGAGGGAAGCTGGGATAACACGCTACTATAAGGACTCCTATGTTGCATACCACCATTATCTTACTGGTAATCGCCCTCTTGTCATTAGTGGCAAAGGATCTGGTTCTCGTCTACGCTTCCCTCTTGCTGCTCGGATTATCTTTGCTAAAAGCAGTGCCTGTCATGGATGCAATCCAAAAACCAATTTTCCATGTGGGTCTGTTTTGTCTAATGGTATTCTTGTTGATTCCGATTGCCAAAGGAAAATATGATTTCATCTCCCTTGGCAAGGAAATGGTCAGTTGGAAAGCAACGATAGCCATTTTAGCAGGTTTTATCATCTCTTATGTCGGGGGAAAAGGCTTAAGTATTTTGCCAGATCAACCGGTTGTTTTCATAGGCGTAACACTTGGAACACTTTTGGCAGTGCTACTGACAAATGGGTTGCCTGCAGGCTTAATCATTGCAGCAGGATGCATTGCGTTGCTGTCAAGAATCTTCAATTTCTAGCACCCTCTAAATCTACTTTGAAAGAAGTGCCAAACTATGAATCTCAATCATCAAATGAAAAATCATTTTCTTATGCTAGTCATATCTTTAGGGCTGCTTGTTCAAGGGTGTTCAACTCCTGATTCCCCCAATCAAAATAGTACAACACAAGCTCAATCCGTAGTGGAATCAACCGGTGAGATCGTAACGGATGAGCTGAAAGTGCCAAGCATCGATCAGGACGTCTCCTTATATGTGAGGCATATGAGTGCCAAAAACAAGGAAAAGTTCACCAATAATGAGGTTGTATTGTTTCTTGAACCGTTTAGCGTACCTACCGCCCAAGCATTTGATGTTCCGGGATACTCCTGGATGGAAGAATACGCAAAGCAAGGTTACGACACATGGGCGATGGACTTCCGAGGGTTTGGGCATTCTACCCGACCAGTTGAGATGGATCGACCACCTGTAAAGAATGCTCCTGTCGTCCGTGCTACTGAGGCGGTAAAAGATCTGGAGGCTGTCGTCCAGCACATAAAGAAAACGCGACAAGTAGATAAAATCAGTATCGTAGGATGGTCTTGGGGTGGAGTTGTTGCGGGGATGTACGCGACTGAACATTCCGATGATATTGAAAAACTCGTGCTTTATGGTGTTATGCATGGTTTTTCTTTGCCTTTGATGGCAACTCCATTTGAAGCAAAAGGGAAGCCAGGTGAAATCAATCCCCAATTACCAGCGTACCAGGTTGTCCAGTTTGACAAGGCCATGCACCATTGGCACATGATGCTAGATAAACGTGATCTGGTTTCCGGTGAGGCAATGAATGCTGTATCCAAGGTCTTCGTAAACTCTGATCCTAACAGCAACAAGCAACCTGAACAATCCATCCGCCGTCCAATGGGACCTTTGGTAGATCTGTATTACATCTGGACAGACAGACCCATTTTTGATGCAGCGAAAATTACGACGCCAGTGTTGATCATTCGAGGAGATCTGGACTTTTTTGCCGATAAGTCCCTCTTCCATAAGCTGACCCATGCATCTGCAAAACAAGAAGTGGTTATCAAAGATGCAACACATTGGGTGTTGTATGAAAAAAATCGTGATCAACTCTTGCGTGAAACAGACGAATTCCTGAAAAAGGAAGTAAACCCGTAAGGATGTGCTGGAAATGAAGCCGTTTCAAATTTTAGATGCAACACTGCGAGAAGGAGAGCAGCAATCAGGCGTGCGCTTCACATGCGAAGACAAGATTCGCATCCTGCATCTCTTGGAAAGCTATCAGATAGACCTCATAGAAGTGGGCCATCCTGGAATTTCTGCCGTGGATGAAGAAATCTGCCGAAAAGTGGCTCAATCGGCAAGACGAGCGCAAATATTAATGCATGCGAGAGCTACTGTTGAAGAAGTACATGCAGTAAAGCGCGCCAAAGCAGACTGGGTGGGGATTTGGGCTTCCATTAATGATTTGTCTATCCAAACCAAATTCAGTCATCACCAGGAAAGCTATATACAAGAGAAAGTCCAACAAGCTGTTATCGAAGCAAAAAAGCTTGGCTTACAGGTTAGATTCACGATTGAAGACGCTTCACGGACAGAGTGGGAAAAGATATCCAGCTTAGGTCATGTTGCTTTGCAGGCAGGCGCAGATCGCATTAGTTTGGCAGATACTGTCGGGATATGGGAGCCTGATACATGCAAAAGAATTGTAACTCGTGCCATTGAGGAATTTGGATGCGAAATTGAAGTTCATCTGCATAATGATCTTGGTCTTGCTCAAGCGAATGCGCTGGCGGCTATTGATGCAGGCGCTTCTGTCATTGATGCGACAATTTTAGGAATCGGCGAAAGAGCTGGTATTACTGACTTGATCCAGCTTACTGTTGCGTTGCAAAAGCTTCGAAATGATCATCGTTATTCTTTGGATAGAATTCCCGAGCTTGTACAAGCGATCCGTATGACGACAGGGTATAGACCGGACGAACTGCGCCCTATCGCTGGGCAAAATGCTTTTACGCATACATCGGCTTACCATGTCCAAGCCGTCAAGAGGAATTCCAAAGCGTATGAGCCATTTCCTCCCGAAACAATTGGAAGAACACGGCTTCTCGAAGAAAAGCGTCCTCCACTAGGAAGCCCAAAGCTGCCTGTTTCCTTACAGGTAGGAAAGCCGTTTCCAAAAGGTGCTTCAGAGCTACAGTATCATCGTGACGGTCCAGGGATACGCTGGGTTATGATGGATTCGCGTGTTGATGAGCGAGCCTCATTCTATGTGATCCAGAGGATATTTGGATTATGCGATTTGTCCGGTATTCCTGAAAAACATGTAGACAGACATGCGCATCATTGTGACAGTGCCTTCCTCTTTTGGGGAGATGCATCTGATGGCACTGGTCTGGTGTGTCATGTTCAACTCGGTGAAGAAGAGAAGACTGTTGAGAGTCCAGCAGCTATTTTTATCCCAGCAGGCGTCGAGCATTCCTATCACTATGTGTCAGGTCGCGGAACTTATACAAATATTGTATTGTCGCCTGAATACAACAAAAGCCTTTTGGTTTCAGCAGCATCTTCTGAAATACCAGTGACCTAAGAGGTACAGGAATTTGTTGAGTTTGAAGAGTGGGCGGCCATCTGGGCATGAGTACGGTATCGACCGGGCTCATGCCTTGCTCGATTATTTGTGGTTACATCGACAAAACCCCGCCATAAATCGGCTCTTTCTGCGTTTTTTGTCCCCAAGTGCGCGTTCCGTATTCGAAATGCCACCATTCTTTCGGATAGTTGACGAATCCGGCAGCCGTCATCAAATGATAAAGCAGTCGGCGATTGTCTCGAATTTCGATGTCTTTTTGCTTAGACTGTGCCAGCTCTTCATAATAGCGAGTGGAAGCCAGTTCACTGAAATCATCGAAGACGGTCCCCATCTCCAGCCAGCCATCAGGCCCTGCGATAGTTAGATCCACTGCACCGCCGGATAGGTGAGGGGACGGTTTGGAGAGGTCTGTTGTTGGATAAGCGACGAATTTGCTCAATTCTTCCGTGAGGGCGGGTCCTTCCTGCCAGCCTTGTAATAGCAAGGCTTCACGGAAACGATCATACAAGGATGCCTGTACCTCAAATGAGCGCCAGCCGTCCAACACGACGAGCTTGTAGCCAACAGGCAGTTGCGCGGCTGCCGTGGCGAGCTTGTGTGCTGCCCCTTCTCGCAAAAAGGCTTCTGGCTGTGTTCCGGCATAGCCCTTGTGGTAGTAGGCTGGATAGACTGTGATTTGAGCTGAAAGGGAAGAGAGGGGGATCATCGGTTCGCCGCATTCCTTGATCGGCAGTGGGCTGGGCAGGACCATGTCTGGTATTTTTGGAATCGGAGGAAATAGCATGACTGCACACCACTTTCGATTGTTTTGCCAATAGGGTAACGAAAAACATCAGGCATGTAAACGGTCATTATCTTAAATTTTCTGCTAATAGTCACCAGCGACGAATCAGCAGCTTTTGCTTGAATCCTCGGTAGCTTTTGCTATTATTAAAGCAAGTGCTTGTCAACGAAACGAACGACATTTACATATGGAAGAGAAACAGGTCCTTGTTTTTGCGAAACCGATTCGCAGGAGCAAGGTTAAAAGGGAAGTTTGGTGAAAAGCCAACGCGGTCCCGCCACTGTAAGAGAGTAGCTGTTCTTCAAGGCATCATGCCATCCACTGCCCATTCGGGAGCGGGAAGGAGAAGAAGAGCGATGATCCTCGAGCCAGGAGACCTGCCTGTTTTTATGTTTACACTGATTTCCTTCGGGTCAAAGGAAGAGGTGAGGATTGTTGCTTTTCAGCTATCCGCGCTTTGTTTTTCCTTACGTACTGGGGGAAACAGAGCGCTTTTTTTATGCTTCGGAAAGTATTTGGAGGAAACAGCGGAGTAAAATACGTCACTTTTTGAGGTGGTCACGATGGAGAAAAACGATAAGAAGCGAGGATTGACCCTCGTTTACACAGGAGACGGCAAAGGAAAAACGACAGCAGCAGTCGGGTTGGCTGTGCGGGCGACAGGGCGCGGGAAAAAGGTGCTGATGGTTCAATTCATCAAGTCGCCAGAGCGTACATACGGAGAAAAGATTATTTTCGATAAATTGGGCATTGAAATTGTGCAAATGGGCGTCGGCTTCACATGGACGAAAACACCGGAGGAGCATCGTCAGGCATTGAAAGAAGCTTGGGCGTTTGCGAGCGAAAAGCTTTCTTCCGGAGCGTACGATGTCGTCATTTTGGATGAGCTAAATAATGCATTGGCGATTGACCGCTTCCCGATTGATGATGTGTTGCCATTGTCCGATGTGTTGGAAGCGATTCAAAATAGGCCAAGTCATATTCACCTCGTGATTACGGGACGGGCCGCAAAGCAGGAGATTTTGGACATCGCAGATTTGGTGACAGAGATGAAGCCAATCAAGCATTACTACGATGAAGGGATTCCAGCTGTGCTGGGGGTAGAGTTTTGACAAGCGCAGGTGTAATAGAGAAGTACGGTCATGGCGGAGACTTGCTGACCGCAGCGCAGCGCTTTGGTCGAGAGCCCGGGCAGTTTCTGGATTACAGTGCCAATATTAATCCGCTGGGGATGCCAGCAAGCGTTCGTGAGATGCTGCTGGATTCGCTGGCTGCTGTAGCCCATTACCCAGACCCTGGACATCGTGTGTTTCGGCGTGCGCTGGCGAAGCGGCTGCAAGTGCCGGAGGAATGGTTGCTGCCTGCCAATGGTGCAGCGGAGGCGATGGCACTGGCCATTCTCGGTCTTTCGCCGCAAACGGTTGGTGTGGTATATCCTTGCTTTTCGGAATACGCGCAACTTTCCGAGCAGTATGGTGCCCGTGTCATTGGCTGCTACGGGAAGGAAGCGAACGGGTACAAGCCCGATCCTATAGAGCTGCACACTCTTTTTACGCAGTCTGATCTCGTATTTGTCGGGTCGCCAAACAATCCGACGGGAATCATGTATCAACCGGATGAGCTTCGCCAAATGGCGGAATGGACGAGTAAGACCAACACGTGGCTCATCGTGGATGAGGCTTTCCTCGATTTTGTGGAGGAAGATCGGCAATATACATTGGCGACGCAGCTCGAGCGCTTTCCCCGTGTGATCTTGATGCGCTCGATGACGAAAATGTACGCGATCCCGGGATTGCGCCTGGGTTATGCGATTGCGCATCCAGATGTCATTGCGCGGATGCGCCAGAAGCAAGTGAGCTGGAGCGTGAATGCACTGGCCCTTTTAGCTGGAGAACTGTGCTTGCAGGAGCAGGCATATGAGGAACAGACGCGCAGGCTCATAAAAGCAGAACGTGCGTATTTGATCGATTGCATCAGCGGTGAGTTGGGCTGGCAGGTATGGCCGGGGGAGGCAAACTTTTTGCTGCTGCGCTCACCAGAAGGATTGCCAGCGGAACAATTGCAGGCACGGCTCGGCGAAAAAGGCGTTCTGATCCGCAACTGTGCGATGTATCCCGGTCTGACGGCACATGATGTGAGAATCGCAGTGCGTGGACGAGAGGAAAATGAAAGACTTCTGGCAGCGCTCCGCGAGGTCCATGCGGAAGGAAGTGAACAGCGATGAGCTTGGTGCTGGTAACAGGCGGTGTCCGTTCAGGAAAAAGCCGCTACGCGGAAGAGCTTGCGATGAAGTTGGGCAGTCGAGTCCTGTACGTGGCGACAGGCAAGGCCTGGGATGATGAAATGAAGCAGAGAATCGAGCTGCATCAGGCACGTCGTCCGCTGGAATGGGGCTGTGTGGAGGTAGGAGAGCGATTAACCGATTACCACGCATTCAGTGAGCAGTATGATGTGGTTTTAATCGATTGTCTGTCCACCTGGGTGAGTAATCGATTGATGAGTGTGGATGAGTCTGAATGGAGAAGTCCTTCACACACGCAATCCCTGCTGCAGGAGGCAGAGGCATGGCTGTCCCTCGTTCATAATTCCCCGCAAAAAGTCATTGCCGTCACAAGCGAGGTCGGATTGGGCGGTGTAGCCTTGAGTCGTTTGGGCAGATGGTTCGCGGATGTGCTGGGCGATGTCAATCAGAGAAGTGCGCGACAAGCGGACGCCGTCTACGCGGTTTTGTCGGGGATACCGTGGAGGATCAAAGGATGAATGCATTTTTACACGCGATCTCGTTTTTTACGCGTATACCGGTTCCGTGGCTTCGTCCTTCAGAGGAGGCGTGGAGAAAAAGCGTCAACTGGTATCCCGCAGTTGGTTTGGTCATCGGTTTATTGCTATGGGGTGTATATCAGGCAGGACTGGTGCTGTTTAGTCCATGGATCGCCGCTATTTTGACGCTGGTCGCATGGGTCTACGTGACCGGTGGTCTTCATATGGATGGGTGGATGGATCTCGCGGACGGTCTTGGCAGCAGCAGACCGAGAGAGCAAATCCTTTCGATTATGAAGGACAGCCGCGTAGGAGCGATGGGCGTTCTTGCTGCGATTATGCTGTTGCTGATCAAGGCGGGTGCAGTCGCAGAGCTCGCACATCCGGGATGGGGCAGCTTTTTGATCGTAGCACCAGTAGCAGCGCGGACACATGTGCTTTTGTCGATTAAGCTCTGGCCGTATCTTTCGGCAGATAAAGGGATCGGAAAAGGCATCAGTGCTGGGCTTTCCGTTTCCTCTATCATCGTGAGCTACATCATCGTGTTTG
Organism: Brevibacillus sp. HB1.1; assembly: GCF_013332445.1. Lineage (NCBI taxonomy): Bacteria > Bacillati > Bacillota > Bacilli > Caryophanales > Paenibacillaceae > Brevibacillus > Brevibacillus sp. HB1.1. The sequence goes on from NZ_JABMIV010000005.1 coordinate 151,803, forward strand.
CCGCAGGTTGGTATCTTGGGGGCTTGCAGGTCATCACAGCCATTTTCCTGTCACTGTTGTTCGCTCTATTGTTTTCACGCTCGGTTTCAAAAAAATTGGGTGGACTAAATGGAGACTGCTACGGGGCTGTTATCGAAAGCAGTGAAGCAGTCGTTCTCTTGGTGTTAGTCGGGAGCTGGTGGTTATGAAGCTAGTTTGGATACGTCACGGGGAGACAGACAGCAATCGTGAGCATCGATATTTGGGGCATAGTGACGTTCCTTTGAATGAACGCGGGTATCTGCACGCGAGTGAGTTGGCAAAGGAATTACCTGTGCTCATCGGGCAACCTGCTGTGATCTATTCCAGTGATCTGCTCAGATGCATCCAGACTGCCGAACCGCTCGCAGCTGCTTGGGGATTATCAGTTATTACGGAACCAGCACTGCGAGAGCTGTCTTTTGGTGAGTGGGAGCTGATGACCTACGATGAGCTGATGCAGTCGGACCCTGTGCGAGCCACGAGGTGGTACGACGATCCTTTTCGAAATCGACCTCCACAAGGGGAGAGTCTGGAAGAGCTGGGGATGCGCGTGGATGGTTGGCTACGGTCCTTGTTGGAGAGAGTGGGCAAGGAGGAGGCATCCGATACAGTCGTCATCGTCACACATGGCGGCGTGATCCGCTGGTTTCAGGCCGCGTGGCTCGAAAACAATCCTGACCGATATTGGCAGGTCGATGGCATTAAGCATGGGGAGGCTCTAGTAGCGGAATGCTTGGATGCGGAAGGACAGAGCTGGATGCGACAACCCCTGAAGAGTAAGAGAGGGACAACATGACAGAAGTATGGATTTTATGCGCGGCCTACTTGATTGATCGAGTTGTAGGAGACCCCCGGAGCCTGCCACATCCAGTGATCATCATGGGCTGGTGGATTACACGATTGGAGCGGGTTATTCGTTCTCTCGTCAAAGAGGAGTCGCATTTGAAGCTGGCAGGAGTCCTGTTCCCGCTCGTGATCGTAGGCGGCAGCTACGCTGTTGTTTGGCTGCTTTTGTGGGGAGTCACGTTCATCCATCCGGTGCTTGCCTGGATCTTGGGTGCCTGGTTGATATCCACGACGATTGCAACAAAAGGCTTGGCTGATGCCGGGATGGAGATTGCCCGTCATCTCGTGGCTGGGGATATGGAAGCGGCGAGACGGTCCTTGTCCATGGTAGTCGGACGCGATACAGAGCGGTTAGATGAACCGGAAGTATGTCGGGGAGCGGTAGAAACCGTGGCGGAAAACATCGTCGATGCGATCGTCTCTCCGCTGATTTTCGCAGCGATTGGGGGAGCGCCGTTGGCAATGGCGTATCGTGCCGCCAACACTCTCGACTCCATGGTTGGTTATAAAAACGAGAAGTATAGGAATCTCGGCTGGGCATCCGCCCGCTTTGACGATGTACTGAACTACATACCCGCCCGTTTGACAGCTTTGTTGCTCGTTGCCGCAAGCTGGCTGCAGCGATTGGATTGGAAGCAGTGCTGGGCAATGATTAGAAGAGATGCACACTTGCATCCGAGTCCTAACAGTGGTTTGCCAGAAGCCGGAGTCGCTGGTTCATTAGGCGTGCAGCTCGGGGGACTGAATTATTACCAAGGTGTTGCATCGAATCGGGCAAAAATGGGAGATGCGAAACGACCATTGCAGGCAAGTGATATTGTCGCGACGATTCGTTTGATGTATCTCGTTTCGCTCTTATGTCTGCTCGTTAGCGTGATGATATCAATTTTATTATAAATAGGAAGCGAAAAGGGGAGGGGCCTTATGAGCGGCAAGTTGTTTGTGATCGGATTTGGTCCAGGAAGTTTTGAGCATATCACCAAGCGGGCGCGGGAAGCCCTGCAGGAGTCCGATATCATTATCGGCTATTCCACTTACGTAGATTTGATCCGCGGACTTTTGACGAATCAGCAAATCGTCAGCACAGGGATGACGGAAGAAGTGACGCGTGCACGGGAAGCCGTGCGTCAGGCGGAAGAGGAAGGCAAAAAGGTAGCGGTCATTTCCAGTGGAGACTCAGGTGTTTACGGGATGGCAGGTCTCGTATATGAGGTGTTGGTGGAAAAAGGCTGGACAGAAGCAACCGGTGTACCAATCGAAATCGTGCCGGGCATCTCGGCGATCAATTCCTGTGGGGCAATTCTCGGTGCGCCTATCATGCACGACGCATGCACGATCAGTCTGAGTGATCACTTGACGCCTTGGGAACTGATTGCCAAACGGATTGACGCAGCAGGGATGGCTGACTTTGTAATCGCGTTGTACAACCCGCGCAGCGGACGACGTACCCGCCAGATTGTGGAAGCGCAACGCATTCTTTTGCAGTACCGCTCACCAGATACGCCAGTCGGCATTGTAAAAAGTGCTTATCGCGACCGGGAAACGGTTGTCGTGACGACCCTGGCGCAAATGCTGGAGCATGATATCGGCATGTTGACCACCGTGATTATTGGAAATACATCGACGTTTGTATACGACGGCAAAATGATTACGCCGCGCGGCTACCAGCGCAAATACACGCTGTCTGCCGATGAGCAGCCACTGAAGCCGCATCAGCGTCTGCGTGTAGAAAATGAGCCGTGGTCGCTCGAGGCCTCCGAGGAGAGCAGCCTTGCGTCAGCTCCGGAAGCACCAGCGACACCGAAGGCAGAAAGACCAGTAGCCGTTACCGAGGACAGAGTAACTGCTACAGAACCAGCAAATTATGCTGCAACAAGCACGGCCGTACTGGAAGCGCTGCCTGCAACAGAGGTAGAGGCACCAAAAGCTCCTTTCGCATGGGCGATGGAGGCGTTGACTGCTATCAATGCGGCGAAAGGCATTGAAACCAAGTCCGCTTCCGGCCAAGTCCATCGTCCGGTATCTACCTTTACGCCAGAGATGATTTTCGAATGCGCGATAAGTCCGGGTGTTGCTAACAAAAAAATCACGCCGCTGCAAATGATGGCGATTGCCGAAGTGGCTGGAGAAAAAGGCGAGATCGAATACACCCCACACCACCAGATGATTTTGCGCGTGCCGACGGCCAATCCTGCCAGCATCACTAGCCGCTTGCGAGAGCTTGGACTGATTCTCAGCCCGATCGGAGACGTTTTGCAGGTAAAAGCTTGCGATTTCTGCGACGGTGAGAAAAAAGACAGCATTCCTTATGCCGACGAGCTGCACCAAAAGTTGGGCGGAAAAGAAATGCCGAAGGAACTGAAGATCGGCTTCAACGGCTGCGGGATGGCGTGCTACGGCGCGGTTCAAGAGGATATCGGGATCGTATTTCGCAAAGGAAAGTTCGATTTATTCCTGGGAGCAAAAACGGTGGGGCGCAATGCACACTCCGGTATTCCGGTAGCAGAAGGCATCGAAAAAGAAGAGATTGTTCCACTCGTGGAGCGAATCGTGAACCGATTCAAAAAAGAAGCATTTCCGAACGAGCGGTTCCACAAGTTTTTCCAACGTGTAGGTGAGCTGGAGGGCTACGCATGGTACGAGCCAGCAAAAGCTGAAATCGAGAATGCTGCCTGCGGAGATTAATGCAAGAACACTGAATAAAAAACGAGGGGGACATAAAATGGACGCAGTATTATTTGTAGGTCATGGAAGCAAGGACCCGGAAGGTAATGAAGAGATTCGCCAGTTTGTGGCGACACTAACGCCTGACTTGGATGTTCCGATTATCGAGACGTGCTTTCTGGAGTTTGCCCGTCCTGACATGCTGCAAGGATTGAATACATGCGTGGCACGGGGGGCAACCCGAGTGGCGGTGATTCCAATCATTCTGTTCTCTGCCGGACATGCAAAAATTCATATTCCAGCTGCCATCGACGAGGCAAAGGAGCTGCACCCACACGTTCAGTTCATCTACGGACGCCCGATCGGCATTCACGACGAAGTGATCAATATTTTGACCGCGCGTATGGAAGGGGCAGGCTTTGCCTCCGGGGAAGACCATGATGACCTGGCTGTACTCGTAATCGGACGCGGCAGCAGCGATGCAGATGCCAACAGCGATATTTACAAAATGTCCCGACTGTTCTGGGAGCGCTACAAAGCCAAGTGGGTAGAGACTGCCTTCATGGGCGTGACGTATCCGCTGTACGACGAGGGCGTTGAGCGGTGCCTGAGGCTGGGTGCGAAGCGCATTGTTCTCTTGCCGTACTTCTTGTTCACGGGTGTGTTGATCAAACGGATGAGCGATCAACTGGAGAAGTTCCGTGAGCAATATCCAGAAGCCCAGTTCGAAATGGCCGAGTATTTTGGCTTCCATCCGTTGTTGAAAGAAGTGCTCAAGGATCGTGTGGTGGAAGCGTTGCACGGGGAAGTGAAGCTGAACTGTGATACTTGTCAGTACAGGCTGGCAGCGATGGAACACATCGACCATCACCATCACCACCACGATGACGAGGATGGACATCATCACCACCATGGTCACCACCACCACCATCATCATCACGACCATGATCACGATCACGACCACGATCATGACCACAAGCATGATCACAAGCACGACCACGTTACCAAATAGGAGGGAGACAGCATGATTCTGGTACTGGCTGGAACGAGCGACGCGCGCGAGTTGGCTTTGCAAATCAAGGATAAGGGCTACGAGCTGTTGACGACGGTCGTCACTGACAATGCTGCGAAAAGCATGGAGGAGGCAGGCGTGCCTGTTCAGGTCGGACGCCTGACCGCCGAAGATATTCAGCAGCTGATTCAAGAGAGAGCCGTGCAATGCGTGGTCGACGCGAGTCATCCCTTCGCAGAGGAAGCCTCCAAAAACGCCATGGCAGGAGCACAGGGCGCGGGAGTCCCCTACATTCGCTACGAGCGTGAAAGCCTCTCCTCACCGGGCAGCGAGAAGCTGATTGTAGTAGAAGACTACGTACAAGCGGCTGAGTTGGCGGCAGAAAAGCGTGGCATCATCATGCTGACGACAGGAAGCAAGACGCTGAAAACGTTCACGGATCGTCTGTTGGGCCTACCGGATACTACGGTGGTCGCCCGAATGCTGCCGCGTCTTGACAATATGCAGAAATGCGAAGAGCTCGGTGTCGAGCAAAAAAACATCGTCGCGATGCAAGGTCCTTTTTCCAAGGAGCTGAACAAAGCGCTCTACGATCATTATGGTGTTACGCTGATGATCACCAAGGAGAGTGGCAAGGTAGGCGCTTTTGACGAAAAGGTGGAAGCGGCACTGGAAATGGGCATCGAAACAATCGTCATCGGTCGTCCGAAGATCGATTATGGAACGAAGTTTTCCGATTACGCAAGCGTGCTGGGCGAACTTAAACAAGCGACTGGAGGAAACTAACCATGGATTTCAAAACGGAATTTAAACCAATGACCGTACAACCGCAAGAGATTGAGGAATTGAGCTTTCAAATCATTACAGATGAGCTGGGTGAGCATTCTTTTACGGAAGAACAATATCCGGTAGTACAACGCGTCATCCACGCATCCGCAGACTTTGACCTTGGACGCAGCCTTGTTTTCCACCCGAACGCAGTAAAATCGGGAATCGAAGCAATCCGCAGCGGCAAAATCGTCGTAGCAGACGTACAAATGGTGCAAGTCGGCATCAGCAAAAACCGCATTGAAAAATTCGGCGGAGAAGTAAAGGTGTACATCTCTGACCGCGATGTGATGGAAGAGGCGAAGCGTCTGAATACGACCCGCGCGATCATTTCCATGCGCAAAGCGATCAAGGAAGCAGATGGCGGAATCTTTTGCATCGGAAACGCACCTACAGCACTCCTGGAGCTGATCCGTATGGTAAAGGAAGGCGAAGCAAAGCCAGGACTCGTCATCGGGATGCCAGTTGGCTTCGTATCTGCGGCAGAATCCAAGGAAGAGCTGGCGAAGCTCGATATCCCATTCATCACGAACATGGGACGTAAAGGCGGAAGCCCAGTAACCGTAGCAGCATTGAATGCCATTTCGATTATGGCGGAACGGTTGGGCTAAGCAGATGGCAGCCAAAGCAGCAACGGACGAAAAAGAGGCAAAACCCCTCCGCCACGGATATACGACTGGATCATGTGCAACGGCGACGACCAAGGCTGCTTTGATCGCGCTGATTACTCAGGAAGAGCAAAGCCAAGCGACGATTCGCCTACCAATCGGCGAGGACGTCACCTTTCAGATGGAGAGCTGTGAATTTTCATGGGAGAGGGCGACAGTAGGCACGATCAAGGATGGAGGAGACGACCCTGACGCGACACACGGTGCCCTTATCCTTTCTACCGTAGAATGGTCGGATGAGCCCGGCATTATTTTGGATGGCGGACTCGGTGTGGGACGGGTGACCAAGCCAGGTTTGCCCGTTCCGATTGGCGAGGCAGCGATCAATCCCGTCCCGCGCAAAATGATCAGGGAAACCGCGCAGGCTGTTCTGGATGAGTACGGGACGAAACGCGGGATCAAAATCGTCATCTCCGTGCCTGCGGGCGAGGAAATCGCCAAAAAAACATTGAATGGACGACTCGGCATACTCGGCGGCATCTCCATTTTGGGGACGCGTGGAATCGTGGTGCCGTTTTCCACTTCTGCCTACAAGGCAAGCGTGGCGCAAGCGGTCAACGTCGCCAAGGAAGCCGGCTGCGATCATATTGTGCTGTCGACGGGTGGAAAGAGTGAATCCTACGGGGTCGCTACTTATCCAGAGCTGTCGGAAGAAGCATTCGTGGAAATGGGCGATTTCGTCGGCTTTTCCCTCAAGCAGTGCAAAAACAAAAAGATGCGCAAAGTGACCTTGGTCGGGATGATGGGCAAGTTTTCCAAGGTAGCGCAGGGCGTCATGATGGTTCATTCCAAAAGCGCACCCGTCGATTTCGGCTTCCTCGCCCAAATGGCAGCAGATGCGGGAGCTTCGCAGGAGCGTATTGACGAAATTTTGGGAGCCAACACCGCTTCACAGGTAGGCGATATGATGGTGGACACGCCCGCCTTTTTCGAGATCATGTGCGAAAACTGCTGTCGTGCTGCACTAAAGGAAGTGGGCGGCGGCATCGAGGTTGAAACCATCATCATCACAATGAAAGGGTCCCTGTTGGGAAGGGTGACGATCAATGACACAGGCGATGAAAGTAATTGGAATCGGGGATGATGGACAGCAGAGCCTGCTGCCGTTGTACCGGACATGGATAGAAGAAAGTGAACTGTTGGTTGGAGGAGAGCGACACCTCAGCTTTTTCCCGGAGTATACAGGGGAAAAGCGTGTGCTGAAGGGCGGTCTGACTGCCATGGTGGAGGAGCTGCGCACAGAAACGCGCAAGACGGTCATTCTGGCGTCAGGTGACCCGCTCTTTTACGGCATCGGCAGCTTGCTTGCCAAAAAACTGAACGTGGAGATTTACCCGCACCTCAGCTCCATTCAGCTCGCTTTTGCCAAAATGGGTGAAGCATGGCAGGATGCGACACTTGCCAGTGTACACGGGCGTAGTATCAAAGGTCTGGCACAGCGGATCGACGGAAAGGAAAAGGTCGCGCTGTTGACGGATCGGGAGAACTCGCCAGCAGCGATTGCCAAGTACCTCCTTTCGTTTCAGATGACTGAGTACGATGCGTTTGTGGCGGAGAATCTGGGCAGTGCCGAAGAGCGGACGGGCTGGTATTCCCTTGAGGAAATGGCGGACGGTGTCTTCTCTGATCTGAATGTCGTGATTTTGAAAAAACGCCGTCCAAGCCCAGTATGGCCGTTCGGAATCGCAGACGAGGAGTTCTCTCAGCGCAAGCCGGACAAGGGACTCATTACGAAAAAAGAAGTGCGTATATTAAGCATTGCCCAGCTGCAATTGCATGCCAAAAGCATCGTCTGGGACATCGGCACCTGCACAGGCTCTGTCGCCATTGAAGCGGCACGAATTGCGCGTGAGGGTGAAGTGTACGGCGTAGAGAAGAACGCGGACGATCTGGAAAACTGCCGCCAGAACATGGCGAAGTTTCGCACGGATTTGACAGTGGTCAATGCACGCGCCCCACATGGCCTCGATCAATTCCCAGACCCGGACGCTGTATTCATCGGAGGTAGCGGTGGAGAATTGCGTGAGCTGTTGAATATCTGCTGCACACGACTGCGCCCGAATGGCCGGATTGTGGTGAACGCAGCGACCATTGAGACATTGTACGAAGCGACACAAGCATTCGCGCAGGAAGGATTCGAGACATCGGTGACACTGGCGCAGCTATCGCGCAGCAAGCCGATTTTGTCCCTGACACGCTTTGAAGCATTGAATCCGATCTACATCATTACGGCTTGGGCCAAGCAGGCAGAAGAACAAGGAGGAGACATCAAGTGACTAAGATCGGAACATTGTACGGACTGGGCGTAGGTCCCGGCGACCCTGAATTGATTACCGTCAAGGCATTTCGTCTATTACAGCAATCGCCAGTGATTGCGTACCCGAAAAAACGGATGGGCAGCAAAAGCTACGCGCATCAAATCGCGGAGCTGTATGTGCAGTCCCCAGACAAGGAAATGCTCGGACTCGTATTCCCGATGACGCGGGACAAAGAAATTTTGGAGCGCGAGTGGAACAACACGGTGGAGATCGTCTGGGAGCGTTTGTCTGAAGGCAAGGACGTCGCTTTTGTAACGGAAGGCGATCCGATGTTTTACAGCACGTTTATCCACATGATGCGCGTCATGCATGAGGAGCATCCGGAAGTGCCAGTCGTGTCGGTGCCAGGTGTGTCTTCGTTTTTGGGAGCAGCTTCCCGCTTCAATCTGCCACTGGCGGATGGCGACGAGCAGATCGGAATCATCCCGGCAACAGAAGACAAGGAAGCCATGCGCAAAGCGCTTGAGAACCACGATACCGTCGTGTTCCTGAAGGTAGCAAAAGTACTGCCAATGATCATTGGCTTGCTGAAAGAAATGGGGCTGGCTGAAAAGGCAGCGGTAGCAACCAAGGTTACTTCCTCCGAGGAAATGGTTTGGACCGATATGCGTGAACTGGAGCGGGCAGAGCTTAGCTATCTTACACTGATGGTGGTGAAAAAGTAATGAAACTGTACATAGTAGGAGCGGGTCCCGGCGACCCTGATTTGATTACGGTAAAAGGCTTGAAGCTGCTGCAAAAGGCAGACGTCATTATGTATACAGACTCTCTCGTGAATGAGGAATTGGTAGCAATGGGCAACCCCGAAGCAGAAGTACTGCAAAGCTCGGGTATGGCATTGGAAGAAATGGTAGAGCAGTTGGTAGACCGGATTAGCAGTGGAAAAACAGTCGTACGCTTGCATACGGGCGATCCATCGATTTATGGCGCCATCATGGAACAAATCGCACTGTTAAAGGAAAAAGGCATCGAGGTAGAAATCGTACCGGGTGTGAGTTCCGTATTTGCGGCAGCGGCAGCAGTAGGAGCCGAGTTGACGATTCCTGATCTGACACAGACGATCATCCTCACCCGCGCGGAAGGTCGCACACCAGTGCCTGAAAGAGAAAAACTGCGTGCACTCGCTGAGCATCATTGCACGTTGGCTCTATACCTTAGCGCGACTTTGACGAAAAAAGTAGTCCGCGAGCTGGTCGAAGCTGGCTGGAGCGAGGACACACCTGTCGCAGTCGTACAACGTGCGAGCTGGCCGGATCAATTGATCGTTCGCACGACGTTGAAAAACTTGGACGAAGACATGGGGAAAAACGGCATTCGCAAACACGCAATGATTTTGGCTGGCTGGGCATTGGACCCGAACATCCACGACAAGAGCGAGCAGTACCGTTCCAAGCTGTACGACAAAACCTTTACGCACGGGTTCAGAAAAGGTGTGAAGGAATAATGAAGATCATCGAACTGATCGAGGGAGAAATCCCTCCTATCGAGCAGCGCGGAGACTATGCCATTGTCGCGATCACAAAGCACGGAGTAGAGATGGCGCGTGATTTGGCGCAAAAATTTCCTGGAACAGATCTGTACTACATGAGCAAGTTCGAGCGGGGAGACGAGGAAGCGCGCGGCATCCAGCTTTTTTCAAACAGCGTGCGGATGCTGTTTCCAGCTCTCTGGCCTGCGTATAAAGGTTTAATTATCATTATTTCTCTGGGTGCGGTTATTCGGATGATCGCACCTTTGCTTGAAGATAAAAAGAAAGATCCGGGTGTCGTCGTCGTCGATGACCGTGGGGAGAATGTCATCAGTGTGCTGTCCGGTCATTTGGGCGGTGCCAATGAGCTGGCTCGTGAGGTAGCGGCAGTCATGGGTGCTCGTCCGATTATCACGACAGCATCTGACGTACAAAAGACGATTCCGGTCGATCTATTCGGTAGACGTTTCGGCTGGGAGTGGGATTCCGCTGAAAAGCTGACCCCTGTCAGTGCTTCTGTCGTAAATGAGGAGCGCGTAGCTGTCATCAATGAATCCGGTGAACGCGACTGGTGGATGCATGACACACCGATGCCACCATCCATCAAGGAATACGCGACAATCGCTGAGGCAAAAGCCGATCAGCCGCAAGCTGCTCTAGTCGTTTCTCATCGCTTGCTCACACTGGAGGAACAATCGATTTTGGACAACGGTGTCCTTTATCGTCCGAAGGTCATCGTGCTCGGGATGGGCTGCAACCGTGGAACCTCTGCAGAGGAGATCGAGGCAGTCATCAAGGAAACGCTGGATGAACTGCAATTTTCAATCAAAAGTGTAAAAGCATTGGCGACCATCGAGCTGAAAAAGGATGAAGCGGGTCTGATCGCCGTTTGCGAAAAATACGGCTGGCCATTCGTCTGGTATTCGCCTGAAGAGTTGAATCAGGTAGAAATCAGCGATCCGTCTGATACCGTCTTCAAATTCACCGGAGCGTACGGAGTGAGCGAGCCCGCCGTGAAGCTGTATACTGGCGCAGACGAACTCGTTTTGACCAAGAAGAAGTCGGGCAACACCACCATTTCGGTCGGATTGATGCCCTATCATGAGGAGGAGCGCGCATGACGGACAGCCGCCGTATTGTGATTGCCGGAACAGGCAGCGGAGCGGGTAAGACAACCGTTACCATCGGACTGATGGCTGCTCTGAAAAGAAAAGGGCATACCGTACAGGGCTTCAAGTGCGGACCTGACTACATCGATCCCACGTATCATACGGCTGTAACGGGGAGAGCTTCGCGCAATCTGGACAGCTTTATGTTGGAGCACGAGATCGTGAAAGAGATTTTTGTCCGTGGCAGCGAGGGTGCAGACATCTCGATTATCGAGGGCGTTATGGGCATGTACGATGGCAAGGAAGCGACCAGCGATAAAGGCAGCACGGCCGAAATCAGCATCCTGACTGGCACCCCGGTTCTGTTGGTGGTCAATTGTCAGAGCATGGCTCGCAGTGCGGCTGCGATTGTCAAAGGCTTTCAACTGCTCAATCCACAGGCGAGAATCGTCGGTGTCATCGCGAACAAGGTCGGCAGTGAAGGCCATCACAAAATCGTGAAGGCAGCGATCGAGCAGGAGTGCGGGATTCCGGTCGTGGGCTACCTGAAACGGGAGAACGAGCTGGAAATACCGGAACGTCATCTCGGATTGGTGCCATCTGTTGAGCGTGGAGAGCTGACACCGCTGTTTGAAAAGCTGGCTGATCTGATTGCGGAGACAGTCGATTTGGAGCAAATCTGGGAGCTGGCAAAGGCAGAGCCGCTGCAAGCAGAACCTACGTTGTTTGCTCCGCGAAAAGCATCTGCCGATGTCACCATTGCTGTTGCGAAGGACCCTGCTTTTCATTTTTACTATCCGGAAAATTTGGAGCTGCTCGAAGCATATGGCGCGAAGCTCGCGTTCTTTTCTCCGCTGGCCGGAGAGGGAGTGCCTGAGGACGCGGATGGCTTGTACATTGGGGGAGGCTTCCCGGAGGAATTTGCAGCAGAGCTATCGCAAAATGAAGCGGTGAAACTATCGATCCGATCTGCGATCACAAAAGGCTTGCCTACCTTGGCTGAGTGCGGCGGCTACATGTTTTTGACAGAGGCAATCGTGACGACCGAGGGCGACAGTTATCCGATGGTGGGGCTCATCCCAGGCAAGGTGACCATGCAAAAAAAGCTCGCAGCGCTTGGCTATCGGGAAGTGCGCGGCATGGAAGGCAATTTCTTGCTCGGCACCGAAGAACAGGCAAAAGGGCATGAATTCCATTACTCGACGTATGCTTCGGATCAACAATTACCAACAGCATACGAAACAAAAGGACTTCGCGGTACGAAGCCGGAGGGCTATGCCCAGGGGAATCTGGTCGCAGGCTATACTCACTTGCATTTTGGCTCCAATCCCGAACTGGTTGAGCGTTGGTTGAACCGTTGCGCGGAGGTGGCCGCTCGTGCCTAAAACCCTCCCGTTGATGGTGCAAGGTACTAGCTCGGATGCAGGAAAAAGTGCGATTGCTACAGCGCTGTGCCGGATTTTTGCCCAAGATGGCTACAAGACAGCTCCGTTCAAATCGCAAAATATGGCGTTGAATTCCTACGTGACGTTGGATGGAAAAGAAATCGGCCGGGCACAGGGCGTTCAGGCAGAAGCAGCAGGAATTCTGGCGACGACCGACATGAACCCCATTTTGATCAAGCCGACACGAGATTCCGAATCGCAAATTGTCGTCAACGGCGAGCCATATGGCAACATGAAAGCTTTTGCCTATCGCACGGAATTTTATCACGAGGGCTTGCGGATCATTGAGGAAGCGTATCAACGACTCGCCAGCTCCTATGAGCGGGTCGTCATTGAAGGGGCTGGCAGTCCGGCAGAGGTTAATCTGAATGACCGCGAGCTCGTCAATATGCGGGTCGCTCGTCTCACGAACGCGCCCGTCATTTTGGTGGCAGACATCGAGCGTGGGGGTGTGTTTGCTAGCTTGGTCGGTACCCTCCAGCTGCTCGAACCCGAAGATCGGGACCGCGTGATCGGAGTCATCATCAATCGTTTTCGCGGTGATTTGACACTTTTGCAGCCGGGGCTGGACTGGTTCGAGGAATACACAGGCAAGCCTGTCCTTGGAGTCGTGCCATTTATTCCAGACTTGTGGATCGATGCGGAGGATTCGCTGATTTTGCACCGTTATCAAGGTCAGCGTGAGACACCGCGAGAGATTGACATTGCTGTTTTGCGTTACCCGCGAATTTCCAACTTTACAGACGTGGACCCGTTTTTTGTAGAGCCGGATTGCCGGATGCGCTTTGTGACACGTTTGGAAGAGTTGGGTGAGCCCGACCTGATTGTCTTGCCGGGCAGCAAGAATACACTTGAGGATTTGCAATTTCTGCGAGAGACAGGTCTTGCCGCGGCGGTCAAAGACCTTCATCATAAAGGGAAGACGTATATCGTCGGTTTGTGCGGCGGCTATCAAATGCTGGGAGATTCTATTCACGATCCTGCTGGGGTCGAGTCTCCGTTGCAGCAGCTTGATGGGCTGGGTCTCATCCCGATGATCACGACGATGGAGCAGAAGAAAACGACAGTTTTGTCCCGCGGTGAAGCAGTATTTGCGAAGGAAAAACTGACGGTGGAAGGCTACGAGATTCACATGGGGCAATCTGCTTATTCGAGCAATGAGTTTCCTTTTATCCAGATGGAGGGGCGTACGGAGGGCTATTGTCAGGAGGAGCGTCAGATGATCGGCACGTATTTTCATGGGCTGTTTCACAATGACCACTTCCGCACTCTGTTGCTGAATACCATCCGTGAGAAAAAAGGTCTCCCACCCATCACGGAGCGCCCATCCTTTGTCGCTCTGAGAGAGCAGGGATACGATCTGTTGGCGGATACCGTTCGTCGCCATGTGAAGTTGGATACGATCGAAGAGTACATGAAGGCTTTTCAAGAAAAAGAGGTGCAGGTGTAATGTCAGTCATTTATCCGGCGATTGAGCCACGAAATCAGGAAGCAAGTGAGCAAACGAGACAGCATGTGGATCAGTTGACCAAGCCGCTTGGCAGCCTTGGTCGCTTGGAGCAATTGGCTATTGAGCTGGCTGGGATGACAGGTGAGACGATGCCTGTTGTGACACCGCCGGGCGTGCTTGTTTTTGCGGCCGATCACGGTGTGGCACGGGAAGGTGTCTCTGCCTATCCGCAGGAAGTGACAGCGCAAATGGTGCTGAATATGGTTCATGGCGGAGCTGGAGTCAACGTCTTCGCCAGACAAATCGGAGCCATCCAAAAAATCGTAGATGTCGGTGTATCGGTCGAGGTCGAAGCACCGGGTGTTTACAACAAACGAATCAGAGCAGGCTCGGGCAATATGCTGAAAGAAGCAGCGATGACAGCAGACGAAGCGCAGCGCTCCATCGCAGTTGGCCTTGAAATGGCAGAAGCGATTATCGGGGAAGGCGCCAAAGTCCTGATCGTCGGTGAAGTGGGGATTGGCAACACGACAGCTAGCAGTGCGATTCTGTCAGCCTTAACCGGAGCTGATCCTGAGCAAATCGTCGGACGAGGAACAGGACTGGATGACGCAGGCTGGCAGCGTAAAAAGGCAGTTGTTCGTGATGTGCTTGCGCTGCATCGCCCGGATGCAACCAATCCATTGGACGTTTTGGCAAAAGTCGGCGGACTGGAAATCGGAGCAATGGCAGGGGCGATCATGGGAGCAGCTTCTCGCCGTGTCCCTGTGCTGCTGGACGGCTTTATCGCTACCGTAGCGGCTTTGCTGGCTGTTCGCATGGAGCCACTCGTTGCTGATTACTTGATCGCGGGTCACCGTTCTGAAGAGCCGGGGCATGACTTTGTCCTACAAGCATTAGGCAAGGAGCCATTACTCAGCCTGAATTTGCGACTGGGCGAAGGAAGCGGAGCAATATTGGCGTTTCCAATCGTGGAAGCAGCGACACGGATGGTTCGTGAGATGGCGACATTTTCATCAGCAGGAGTAAGTGACCGATGAGCGGCGCGGGCAAAGTCTATCTCGTAGGAGCTGGCCCTGGTGATCCAAAGCTGATTACTGTAAAAGGAATGGAATGCCTACAAAAGGCAGAGGTGGTTGTGTATGATCGTCTCGCAAATCCAGCTCTGCTGGAGTACGCGCCACAGACGGCAGAACGCATCTACTGCGGCAAGCTGCCGGATCATCACACGATGAGACAGGAATCCATTAACGAGCTGTTAGCGGAAAAGGCGCTGGAAGGAAAAGTTGTCGTTCGGTTAAAAGGTGGCGATCCTTGCGTGTTTGGTCGTGCGGGAGAAGAAGCGCAGCATTTGGCTGAGCGAGGAATTGCCTTTGAAATCGTCCCGGGAGTAACAGCTGGAATTGCAGCCTCGGCGTACGCGGGTATTCCCGTGACACACCGCGATCACGGCTCGTCATTCGCTGTCGTGACGGGACATTTGCGAGAAGACAAGCCGGAGTTGGCTGTAGAGAAATGGCGTGCTCTCGCGAATGGCATCGACACCGTTGCCTTTTACATGGGGGTAGCCAATCTGCCGTTGATCCGCACCCAGTTAATCAAGCACGGACGCGATCCGCATACGCCAGTAGCTGTCATCTCTTGGGGAACACTCCCGCAGCAAGCGGTGGTCACGGGTACCTTGGCTGATATTGAGGAACGTTTGGCCCAAAACAGTCACATCACGAATCCAGCTATCATTTTGGTCGGTGATGTCGTGAAGATGCGTGAGAAAATCAACTGGTTTGAAGCTACGCTTGGAATGGAGCGAGTGCAACAATAGGAAGCCGAGGGGTGGGAACGCTGGTGACGAACTATGCCATGATGGTCAATCTACAAAACAAGCGTTGCTTGGTGGTCGGTGGCGGGCAGGTAGCCGAGCGGAAAATCGGCAGTCTGCTTGCTGCTGGTGCGGATGTCACCGTTGTGAGTCCCTCCTGTACGGCAACCATCCTTGAATGGGCACACGCTAAGAAGCTGATGGTAGCACTGCGACCCTTTACCCCACAGGACGTAGAGGAGGCAGTGCTCATTATCGCGGCGACGAGTGATCCCGCCGTCAATCTGGCTGTATACGAAGCGTGCCGTCCGCAGCAGTGGATCAATATCGTTGATCGCCCAGACCTCTGTTCTTTTACCGTTCCATCCGTCGTTGCACGTGGAGACTTGCAGATTGCTATCTCTACGGGTGGGAACAACCCGGGTCTGGCGAAGAAAATGCGCCGCCAGCTCGAAGAGTGGGTGGGACCAGAATACGAGGACTACACGCTTTTTCTCGGCAGCATGAGAAGACAAGTACTCTCGCTGGCGGTGAGCGAAGCGGACAAACGGGCAATCTTGGCAGAGCTTTTGGACGACCGATTTTTACAATGGACCAAAAACGGCGAAACCGACCGAAGGGATCGGGAGGCAGAAGCGCTGCTAAACAAAAGACTAGATCAACGCTGAAAATAGGATGGCTCTCACTAAGCTACTTGGTGGGAGCTTTTTTAGTTCTTTAGCCAGATCATTTCCAAATGCCTCACGACCTCTTGAAAGCCGAGCTTGCTGTACATTTCTTGCGGCGTATCATCTGCATAGGTCGTCAAGTACATATGGGTGGCGCCGAGTTTTTTGGCGTCCTGCATCATGACCCGAATGATTTCCGTGCCGAATCCTCTACGCTGCCAGTCATCCAGTATAAAAAATTCCTCCATTCGAACAAGCTCCTTGTAAAGATGCCATTCACATGCACCGACTGGCTCTTGATCGACAAAGCATACATACGGTATGATCTCGCCGCTTTCATAAATCTCTCTTTTCCGGTTCGCTTTTCGGACAGCAAAATCAGGATTGATCGTGACGGAATCACTAGCAGTAAGACAGCGAATGCCTGCTTCCATGACTTCGAGTGAATCCCCACGTAAAACGGAGCATTGTGGATTCGGCGCCAGTTTATCGGCAACATCCAACGGTGCAAGCATGTACAGCATCGTATTTACTTCAAACCCAAGCTGAGTGGCAAAAGACACGAACTCTTCTGAAAAAGGTAGCGACGGGTGCAGTTCCAGCTTCAAGTGGCCGAGCTGCTGGTCTTTGGCATGTCGTAGCTCTTGCTCAATGTAAGCTCGTAACCAGTCTTGCGTGGGGATCGACATAATTTCTGTATAATTATGGCTATACATGTCTGGAACCGATTCATCGCAATATACGCGCACTTGTGGATGCTCCGTTCGCGTAGAAAAAGCAAGGGCATAGCGCTCCTGCAAAGTAAAAATATTCGTGAGCATTCCTTTATTCCCCATTTCCTGATATGGTGATAATTGTTTAGATACTTGTCTTCCTTAATGTAAGACATTTTCTTGAAGGAGGAAACGAAAATGTCCGATGCTTTTCAAATGGGTCCCTTTTTGTTGAAAATGAGCATGCTGGCGGTCATTGTTTCGCTTTCGCTCGGCTTTGTGGCCATTTCCGCTCAGCTTACACATAACCGAAAAATGAAATCAGCCATTATTGAGCTGTTGAGTAATGCGCTGGTGCTGGCATTTCTCGTTTGGAAGTTCAGCTACGTCCTGTTTCATTTTTCAAAAGTGGTGGAAAATCCCTCGTCCATTCTTTATTTTTCAGGGGGAGAAAACGGAGCCATGCTGGCAGTCGTGGCAGTTGTCATCTACCTCACCAAGACGGTACGCAAAAAAGCGATTCCTGTTCATTTCGTCGCCTTGGGGATGGCGACAGGTTTTCTTACTGCAACTGGTGTTTACCAGCTGCTCACGGTCGTGTTAGAACAGAGCAGCATGTGGTATCACGTACAACAGGTCGCGATATGCGCCTTCTTTCTTTGGTGGCTGCATCGGGCAAAGGAAGGACTCATTCATCTTGTGGCTTGGCTTGCACCCGTGATGTGGTTTGCCATTAGCCAAGTCTATGTGCACTTTTTTGTTCCGAATCGAGAATCTATGTTTGCAGGACTTTCCGGCTATCAGCTCATGTACTATGCATTCGCTCTCTTGCTGCTCTTTTTGTCCAGACGAGTGAAGCCGTTAGGGGGAACGACCGATGAAGAAATATCATAATGCATGGGCGATCGTCGTACTCTTGGGGCTTTTGGGATGGGGCATTTTTGATGCGGAATTCTTGAACAGGCAAGAGCCCATCGCTTCATCTGGCGAGCAAGGCAACGGGCAGATTGGGATTGAAAAAGGAAATACCGCTCCGGATTTTGAACTGCAGCAGATAGGTGGCGGTACGGTCAAGCTGTCCGATTTACGGGGGAAAAAAGTCATTCTCAATCTGTGGGCGACGTGGTGTCCTCCTTGCCGTGCAGAAATGCCGGACATGCAGCGTTACTACGAAGAGAATAAGGAAAAAGGCGTAGTTATTCTCGGAGTCAATTTGACTGATACGGAGACGAGCCCGGAAGCGGTGGCGGATTTTGTGAAGCTGTATGGCATTACCTTCCCGATCTTACTCGATCCCGAGAAAGAAGTGGCGAATGTGTACAAAGCCATTTCGATTCCGACCAGCTACATCATTGATTCGAACGGCGTGGTCCAGAATAAATACATCGGCCCGATGAGTGAAGAAATAATGGAGAACATGTTGTCTGCGATCAAATAGAAAAACCGACAGCAGGCATATCTGCTGTCGGTAGTCATGTCTCTCCTATTATCCAGCGTCTGCTTTGTTATCTGGTTCTTTGAGTGGTGCCTTTCGATCCAGACGAAACACAGCATTGAGCAACTTGTAAATGTGCTTGGATTCCTTGGTCAACAATGGACCTAAAATGGCGAGAATCAAAACGTAAAGAGCCGCAAATGGTTGCAAAATTTCCATGAGTGCGCCCGCTTTTCCGAGATTAGCCATGATAATGGAGAACTCACCGCGAGAGACGATGGTTAGTCCAATATTGGTAGAAGCCTTGGGAGACAATCCGGCACTGCGTCCAGCCAAAAGTCCGGCTACGACGTTACCGAAAAGGGTGATGGCGACTGCCGCAATGGACAACCATACGGCTCCACCCAGCTCCAATGGATCAATTGTCAAACCGAAGCTGAAGAAGAACATGGCTCCGAAGAAGTCACGAAACGGCAGGATGAGATGCTCGATGCGCTTCATGTGTTGTGTTTCTGCCAAGACGAGACCTACGAGTAAAGCTCCGATGGCTTCGGCAACATGGATCGTTTCGGAAAAACCCGCAATCAGAAACAGAGCGGCAAACACCGTAATCATAAACACTTCGTTTGATTTGATGTTCAATGCCCGATTCAGGAAAGGTACGAGTTTGCGGCCTACGATAATGAGGAGGAGCATGTAGCCGAGTGCAATCAATGCGGATGAGAGTACGCCAGCAAGAGAGGTTGCACCGCTTAGCACCAAGCCGGACACGATCGAGATATAGACGGCCAAGAATATGTCTTCGAACATGATGATCCCCAAGATCATCTCTGTTTCGCGATTTGCTGTACGTTTGAGATCCACCAGTACTTTTGCCACAATGGCGCTGGAGGAAATAGTGGTAATACCGGCGATAATCAATACCTCTTTGAGAGGGAAGCCAGCGGCCCAACCAAATACGAGGCCGAGGGTAAAGTTAATCACGATGTAGATCGTACCGCCTACGGCAATGGATCGACCAGCCTTGATCAGACGGCCTACCGAAAATTCCAGTCCGAGGTAAAACAACAGGAAGAGTACGCCAAGTCTGCCCATAAATTCGATGAGCGGGGCGCTTTCAATAAAGCGGAGATCAAACAAGCCGATGTCGGGAGCGTGTGGACCCACGATCATCCCGACGAGAATGTAGAAGGGTACGATGGAGAATTTTAACTTCATGGAGAGGAACCCCGCAATTGCTATGAGTGCGAGGGCAAGACCGACTTCAAAAACGATGTGCTCCAATATCACTCACCTCCGTTGCTGAGAATAGTCTTGAGAGCCTTCACCTGCTTCCGTTCACCTGCAACGACCAACGTAGATCCTGTACTAAGGACATACTCGGGGCCGGGATTAATCGTTTGTTTATGGTCTTTTTCGATAACAGCGATGATGGTAGCGCCTGTTTCTTGACGAATGTTGAGTTCCCCAATCGTCTTGCCAATGGCAGGAGCGTTCGATTCAATTTTGTACCATTCGATCATGAGTTTGTCTAACGCAACCTCGACTGTTTCCAGTGCAGATGGTTTGTACGTCAAGCCGCCTACGATGGCAGAAATTTGTCTCGCCTCATCATCGTCAAGGGTAACCATGGAGATTGTTTCGTCCATATCATCACGGTCAAAGTGATACATTTCCCGACGGCCGTCATCGTGAATGACGATAACCAGCTTGTCGCCACTTCTGGTTTCGACCTGGTACTTCCTACCGATTCCTGGTAAATCGGATTCTCTAATAGAGAACATATAAGATCCTCCTTTGCGCAAAACACTGTATTGGCATAGATAGCTGCTCTTTTTTTCAGTGAGCAACAAGTCGTCAATAATTATTTGGAATTATATCCATTCCGGTGATATTTTAGTAATAATCCCCCCTGTTATGCGGATTATTGTCGACATTCATACCTACATCCACTATTATACACGAAATGACGTCATTTTTCTTCAAAATGAAACAATTTCATTAAAAAATGACACACTTATAAACGGACAGGAATATTAACTTTCCTCTAAAACAAGGTCACTCCTCATGAGTGGGCTTCGTATAGAGGTTATTTTAAGGATGATGAAACATGGCGAACAAACAGTATCGATTAACAGAAGCTGAATGGGTCTTTATTCAAGACATGCGGTCCATGGATATGGATGAGCTATTAGACATCGTGATCGCATTGCGCAATGAGGTAAAGGAACTGGAGAAAAAGGCGGAGCTGATTAGAGAGCGCGAGAAAGAGGGCTGGCAGGAGGAGTATCAGGCAGCACAGAAGCGAATTAATCACCTGCGCCAATTCGAGGTTGAGCTTCGTAAGACATGGCCAAATGACTAAAGCAAAAAGAGGTTCTCTCTGAAGTAGGAGAACCTCTTTTTTATATGGACTAGGCCGTGATCGGTTTTGCTTCTGAATCGTTGTCCGACTCGATGGCGGTTTCGTCTGTTTGTTGGACGCGTCCCGGATGGAACTCATTTTCATGCTTGGCTATGACCACAGTGGCTACGCCATTTCCGATCAGATTCGTAATGGCACGAGCCTCTGACATGAAGCGATCAACGCCGAGCAAGAGCGCAATGCCTTCGACCGGAATGACAGGGAAGGCTGCCAAGGTAGCGGCGAGTGTAATGAAACCAGAACCTGTTACACCGGCAGCCCCTTTTGACGTAATCATCAGGATTCCTAAAAGGGTGACCTGTTCCCAGAAGCTGAGCTCGATGCCATAGGCCTGGGCGATAAAAATGGCAGCCATAGATAAATAGATGGAGGTACCATCCAGGTTAAACGAGTAGCCCGTCGGTACGACCAGACCGACAACGGATTTGGAGCAGCCGTACTTCTCCAGCCGATCCATCATTCTCGGAAGAGCGGATTCTGAGGAGGAGGTGCCAAGCACGAGCAGGATTTCCTCTCGAATGTATTTGATAAACGCGAAGATGCTGAATTTGTAGTAGCGCGCGATCCCGCCCAGTATGAGAATAATGAACAAAAACATCGTGATGTAGACAGCCGTCATCAAAAGGCCCAGTCTGGTCAGCGAACCGATGCCGAATTTGCCAATCGTGTACGCCATTGCGCCAAATGCAGCTAGCGGAGAAACCTTCATGATCATGTTGACTACACCGAAAAATCCGTGCGCCAGCTTATCAAACAGCTTGATGACAGGCTGGGACGCTTGCCCCATGGCAGCGAGTGAAAGACCAAACAGGACAGCGAAGAACAGAATAGGCAACAGCTCGCCATTAGCCATAGCCCCGACGACATTTTCCGGGATGATCCCCGTAATAAAATCAATAAAACCGTTGTTACTCTGAGCAGCAGCCTCCGTGTACTTGGAGACGTCCCCGCTGGTCAGGCCCGTTTTGTCAAAGCCTACCCCAGGCTTGATCAGGTTGACAACCAACAGTCCGATCGCCAATGCGATTGTGGTAACGATTTCAAAATAGAGCAGTGCTTTGCCGCCGATCTTTCCGACCTTTTTCATGTCTCCCATACTGGCGATTCCATTTACGACAGTGAAGAAGACAATCGGTGGGATGATCATTTTGATCAGTTTGACAAAAATGTCGGCTAACACCTTCAGCTCTGCGCCAAATTTGGGTGCAAAATGACCAACTAGGATACCGAGAATGATGGCAATTACAACCTGTACGGTCAGATTTCTAAAGTTGATCCGCATGAAATTCGTTCCTCCTCCAGGTTTTGAAAACGCTTTATTCCTCTTTTTCGCATTGTATAAATTGGCTGGAAAATTGAAAATAATGCGGTCATATTGGTTGTTTTGGTCCTTTTGGTCACAGAAATCCCCTCAAATTGGAAAGGAAAAAATCAATTGTTGACATACTCTCGACACGAACGATAGGTAAAGTAGGAAATGTACATAGTGACACGAAAGAAATAGACAACCGGGAGAATGGAGGATTTTCTATGTTCAAGAAGCAATATCTGGCGATTGCCTCAGCGTTGATTCTGACTACCACGCTTATTCCGACGAGCTCTCAAGCAGCGACTGGAACGAAGAATCTGCAAGCTAAGTACAACAATATTAAAGTTATTTATAACGGCGCAGCTGTTCCAACTACAATCGAACCATTCATCGTAAACGGAACCACGTACATTCCACTTCGCATGATGGCTGGCGTATTCAACAAGGATGTAGCATGGGATGGCACGAAGTACACCGTTACGGTAAAAGACATGCCTAACTCCCAACAAGCAAACGAGTTGGCTGCACGTGATGCTCAAATCAGAAGCCTGCAAGGCACAATTGACAGCCTGAACAAACAGATTACTGATTTGAAAAACAGCAAGAGCAACAGAGATGATGACGATGATGTCCAAGATGACCTGGACGACCTGGAAGATCAACTCGACAAGGACTACGATGACTTCAAAGATATCGAGTGGAAGTTCACGCTGAAGGGCGATGAAGATGATATCGATGTAGAAATTGAGGTTGACCTGGATGAGTTCCAAGACGAGTACGATGATCTGGATGATTCCGATTTCGAAGACCTCGTTGAAAGTGTAGTAAAAGACATTTGGGATGAGTTCGAAGATGCTGACATTGATGGCGAAATCGTTGACGAGGATGGCGACAACCTGCACGATTTCTCCGCTGATGCCAGCGATGAAGAAATCTTTTTCGAAGATGACGAAATCTAATTAATTTCTTCATAGTGGGGACGTTTCTCACAAAAAAAGCCTTGCTCCTTTACATGGGATGCAAGGCTTTTTTCCTATTTTCCAAAAACATCAAAGGCAAATTTTAATACAAGGTTGTAAACTGATAGAATAGAAGTACGTAGAGTATAGAGGACCATGCGAGAATTCGCGAATAGGAATGATTATATGTCTGTAAATCAGGTAGGGAAGATATGAAAAGTATTTTATTGGTAGAAGATGAACTAGTGATATCGCGCGTGCTGAAGGCTTACTTGCAAAAGGCAGGGCATGAGGTCTGGCAAGCGAATGACGGGATCGAGGCCGTGCAGCTTTTTGATGAAAAAAAGCCGGATTTGGTTCTATTGGATGTCATGCTCCCTGAACGCAATGGTTGGGAAATCCTCCAGTATATTCGCGAAAAGAGCTCCTGTCCGGTCATTATCATGACTGCGCTGGGCCAGACAGACCAAAAGCTCAAGGGACTGAATCAAGGAGCAGATGACTACATAACGAAGCCTTTTGTCGCGGACGAAGTAGTGGCGCGAGTAAATGCGGTGCTACGGCGCTCTGTTATTTTGGTGAAAGATCAAGAGACCCGACTATTTGGAAGCTTGAAAATAAACTTTCAGTCCCATCACGTGACGTTGCATGGTCTCGAACTGACGTTTCACCCGCGCGATCTGTCCTTGCTGCTTTTTCTGGCACAAAATCCGAATCAGACCTTTACCCGTGAGCAATTGATTGAACAAGTATGGGGAATAGACTACGGGGGAAGTGACCGTGCCGTAGACCTGGCGATCAAGCGAGTCAGAAAGACTCTGGAGAATTGGCCGGTTCATGAGGGCGAGATCAAGACGCAAAGAGGGGTTGGGTATCAATTCTGTGTTTATAAAAAATAATGAGCCTGTATCGCTGCTGCGTTATTGGACCACACGCTATCTGCTCACCCTCGTGATCGGATTGCTCATCATTGGGGCTGTCTCTGCTTATTGGATCAAGTACGCTGCGATTGAAAAGCAGATCGAGGTCACGCGATTGTTTGCAGAGGAAGTAGCTGATCGAGTCGTCGATGATGTTGGAAATATTCTGGTGGGGGAAAAACTTCATCAGGTATTAGATAATCGGCGTAAGTTTATGGGTGTTGATCGCAACCTGATTTTGTTCATTGAAGATGTAAAAGGAGAGGTCGTTTACAGTCGACCAACCAAACTTCCCCCTCCCTTGCAGCAGGCAGCACCTGAGTTGTTGGAGCAGGCAGATAGGTGGGATAAAGTGAGGCATCCGTCAGGTGAGACACTGTACGTAGTGAGGAAAAATTTGGAATACAATGATCGAGTCATTGGCAAGGTGATCCTGCTTTTCCCAGAAACAGATATCAAAGTAGGTAAAGAAGAAATCCAATATTTGGTTATCATGCTGGGCAGTTTGGGTGTGCTTGGCTGGGCGGTTATTTATTTTCATGCGCGGAAGCTGTCTGAGCCGATTCAAAATGTGGTGATGTCCGCTCGCCAGATCGTAGAAGGAAACTACGACGTCTTGATCAATAAAACGATCAAGGAAAAGGAAATTCACGAGCTGGTGCATACGTTTGCGGAAATGGCCGACCGTCTTCGGCAGCTGGAAAGTATGCGAACAGAGCTTTTGGCTGGAGTAACACACGAGCTGAAAACCCCCGTTACGTCGATTAGTGGATTAATCCAGGCAATTAACGACGAGGTGGTTTCCGGTGAGGAGCAGAAGGAGTTTTTGGAAATCTGCTTGAAGGAAACGAAGCGCCTGCAAAAAATGGTAGAGGATTTGCTAGACTTCAATTCATTTGCCGTAGGAGCGATCACCGTTTGTCAGGAAGAGCAAAACGTGAACAAGCTAATCCGCGAGATCGCCTCACAATGGCGGATTGTCCACGACCTCGGTCACGTCACGTTTACCGTTGAGGTTCTGGAAAAGCAGACGATGATCTATGTCGATCCGGGCCGTGTACAGCAAATCTTGATTAACCTTTTGAACAACGCAAAACAGGCTGTTGGTGAGAATGGGAGCATAGCGCTCACTCTCTACGAGACGGAGACGGATTTACGAATCGACGTCAAAGATGATGGGCCGGGAATACCCGCAAAGGAACAGCCACTTGTGTTCGAGCGTTTCTTTCGGGGAAGCAATAAAAAAGACAAAGTACGTGGGCTCGGTTTGGGGCTGTCCTATTCTCGCATGATGGCGAAGGCTCTTGGCGGAGATCTCCTCCTCGCAAAAAGCACGTCAGAGGGATCAGTTTTTACGCTGATTGTGCCCATGCGCAAGGAGCAGAGCGAGGAGATTGATTGAGAGCTTCACCGGCGTTGGTGGAGCTCTCTGATTTTCTGCACCAATGGTTCTCCGATACTCGGAGCGAACTGATCGTAGACTGGCTGCAACGCTGTGATCCAGGCCGCACGTTCTTTTGCTGTCTGTAAGTGGATGTGCATTCCCCCATTTTCTTGGAGCAAGCGCAGCTGTTTGTCATTCATCGAAACAGTCAATTGATTATTGTAAGCTGTCGCTTCTTGCATCGCTTCCGATATGGCCTGCTGAATATCGGCGGGGAGATTGTTCCAAAACGTTTTATTAATCACGACGGCATAGCCCAGATAGCTGTGATTGCTGATCGTCATGTGATTTTGTACTTGGTAAAGCCGCTTGGTGTACACATTAGAGATTGTATTTTCTTCGCCGTCTACTTTTCCGGCAGCTAGCATGCTGTATAATTCATTGAAGGAAGAGCCTACAGGGATTGCCTGAAGCGTGCGAAACTGAGCTTCGATCACGTTGCCTGGAATGATGCGCAAACGTTGGCCGACAAAATCGGAAGGCATGATCAACGGGCGATTGGCTGTCACTTGCTTAAAGCCGCTTCCCCAGAAGGCCAGTCCTTTCATATCAGAATCTTCAAGCTTGTCGAATAGTATTTGGCCGATTTCCCCATTGAATACCGTTTCGACATCCTCTTGCGATCGAAACAGATAAGGCAGATCAAGGACAGCCCACTCGGGAATCGTGTTTGACAGATAGGAGAATGCAGGGGCGATCATCTGGATTTCGCCGTTTTGCAGGGCAGCCATCTCAGTTTTCTCCGTGTGGAGGATACTGTTGGGAAAGACCTGTACCTCAACACGTCCGTTTGTCTTTTCCTTCACTAGCTGGGAAAAGCGTTCGATAGTCAGACCCTTTGGCGTGTTTTCCGCAATCACATGGCTAAACTTGATGATAATTTGATTGGACAGCCCCACCTGTTCTTCGTCGTATCCTCTGTTTTCCATCAGGAAATCTGATCTGAAGCCTATAATGACAGCGCTCACAAGTCCGAGCAGGACAATGAATGTACTGGTTACCAACGATTTCATTTTCATACACCTGCTTACGTTTAATGAATTTGAGTATAAACCCAATGGAAAGGAAAGAACGAACCTGTTTGAACGATTAACAATCAAATGGAAGATTATGCTACTCTCCGTCGGAATCGTTCTTTTTTCCTTGATCATTGGAAACTTGATCATGGCCGGAGGGATTATTCGGATTACGGAAACCCAACTGGGACAGCGGCTGATGACCACAGCGCGCACGGTTGCGACGATTCCCAATGTACAAAAAAGCATTCAGGAACCAGACGGGTGGAAGGTCATCCAACCGACAGCAAACAGCCTGCGCGTCGTCAATGATGTGACGTATATCGTCGTACTGAATAGGGAGCGTGTCCGTTACTCAGACCCAATAGATGAGCGGATTGGTACCGTGTTTATGGACCCTGCGGTTGATGAGGCCTATGCCGAGCACTCCTATTTTCAAAAAGTCAAAGGAGAGATGGGAACGGCTCTGCGGGCCTACGTGCCGATCATGGATGACCAGCATCAGCAGGTGGGTGTTGTCTTGGTCGGACGTGTGATGCCGGATGTTTGGGGGATCTTGTACAGTGAGCGAAACAATATCGTGCTGACCTTTTTCTTCTCCTTATTGTTCGGGGTGTGGGGCTCTTATCAGTTGGCCCGTCACATGAAAAAGCAGATGCTCGACCTAGAGCCGGACGAAATCGCACGAATCCTGGTAGAGCGAACCGCGACCTTCCATGCCATGCACGAGGGAGTCATCGCCATCGACAATCGGGAGCGAATCACGATCTTTAACGACAGAGCGAAGCAAATTTTTGGCATAGAAGGAGAGGTGCTGGGCAAGCACATACGGTCTGTCCTGCACGACACCAGATTACCAGAAGTGCTGGAGCTACGCCAGAATTTTACCAATACAGAAATTCACGTCGGCAATACACTGCTCTGGTCCAACCGTTTTCTGATCAAGGTCGAGGAAAAGATCGTCGGCGCGATTGCGATTTTTCAGGACAGAACAGAGGTGGCGAGAATGGCGGAGGAGCTGACAGGCGTAAAAGAATTCGTCGGTGCACTGCGGGTACAAAATCACGAGCACATGAACCATTTGCATACCATCGCAGGCTTGCTCCAGCTCCATCAGCATGAAAAGGCACTCGCGTATTTGTTCGAGGTCAACGAGCAGCAGGAGGAGCTCACCTCCTTTTTAACGACGCGGATCATGGATGAGAATTTATCTGGGCTCTTGATTGGCAAAGTCAGTCGCGGAAGAGAGCTGGGTATCCGTGTCGTCATTGATCGCAGGAGTCACTTGGAATGCTTTCCACCGTACATGGATCATCATAATTTCGTGCTCATTTTGGGGAATCTGATCGAGAATGCCTTTGATTCACTGGAGCGAATCGAACGCGAGGATAAGGAGATCATGATCAGTATCGAGCAAGACGAAGAGATTTGCTCTATTCTGGTGGAGGACAATGGAATCGGCATGGACGAAGAGACGCGCCGACGCATGCTGGAACGGGGATTTTCTACGAAAGAACGTGCGCACCGTGGACTTGGTCTGCATCTGGTGCATCAATTGGTCAATAAAGGGGGAGGCGAGCTGGTATGCCATTCAGCACGAGGAGAAGGGGCCAGCTTTCTCATTACGTTTCCGATGGGGGAGGTGGAGAGCCATGGAGAAGGATAACGACAACATTCGTGTACTGATAATGGAAGACGATCCGATGGTACAGGAAATCAACAAGCAGTTCATAGAGCGCGTCCCGGGCTTTGTCGTGGTCGGAATTGCAGCCAACGGGGCAGATGGAC
The DNA here is from genome assembly GCF_013332445.1 of Brevibacillus sp. HB1.1. Taxonomy (NCBI): domain Bacteria; kingdom Bacillati; phylum Bacillota; class Bacilli; order Caryophanales; family Paenibacillaceae; genus Brevibacillus; species Brevibacillus sp. HB1.1. Next base: position 180,128 of record NZ_JABMIV010000005.1, read on the forward strand.
TCAAGCTAGTGAATGAGCTCACACCTGACTTGGTGATCATTGATATTTTCATGCCGATCCAGGACGGGGTGAAAACGCTGATGGAGTTGCGCGCCGCCAAACATGCTGTGGACGTCATCGTTGTGACAGCTGCAAAGGACAAGACCACGATTCAGTCCATGCTGCGCAATGGGGCGATGGACTATATTATCAAGCCGTTTCAGTTTGAACGGATCAAGCAGTCGCTGGAAAACTATCGAGAGTTTCGCCGACGGATTGATTGGGAGGGAACCGCATCCCAGGATGAGGTCGACCAGCTGTTATTCCGCAAAAGTCCAGAAAAAGAACAAGCCGATGCCACTACAGGCAGGGCAGTGCTACCGAAGGGACTGCACGCTGTCACCATGGAGCAAATCATGCGCCAGATCGAGAAAGAGAGTCAGCCGCTCTCGGCAGATGACGTGGCCGAACGCGTAGGGATCGCGAGAGTGACGGCCAGACGGTATTTGGACTATCTGGAGAAGAGCGGGAGTGTCAGAATGGATGTCAGCTATGGTGGGGTAGGCAGACCGACGAATCGCTATGTACGTGTCACTCCACAAGCTGCGGGGGGCACGGGAGGTAGAGAGCGACATGATCGATTATGAAGCCCTGATAGGCTCGCTGTTTGATATCGTGCACGTAACAGACGCAGAAGGCAGGACTTTGTATGGCTCGGAACGATATGAAGAATTTTTCGGAATCGATCCCAGGGAGATGATGGGCAAGCGTATCGAGGAGTTTCATCACCTCGGCTATTTTGCTCCAACGATTACGATGCGGGTCATTCGCGACAAGAAAAAGGTACACACGATTCAAACCACCCGCAAAAATCGCAAGCTTTTTGTGGAAGGCACACCGATTTGGGATCAGGACGGGAATTTTAGCGGAGTGATCCATACGTTCATTGATATCACGAGCCAGGAGCAACTCCAGCAGGAATTACATGAAGTCAAGTACGTCAGCACGGTCTTGCAGAGTGAAATGACCAAGGAGAACAACAGACAAAAAGGAGAGACGAGCTTGATCTACCGCAGTCAGTCCATGGAGCAGGTCGCGATGATGGCCAAAAAACTGTCGCAGGTAGAATCATCCATGATCCTTCTGGGAGAATCAGGTGTCGGAAAAGGCGTGCTGGCAAAATACATCCACGAGTGCAGTCCGCGGGTGGACAAGCCATTCGTGCATATCAACTGCGGAGCCATTCCTGAGACATTGCTGGAGTCAGAGCTGTTTGGCTATGAAAAGGGTGCTTTTACAGGAGCGTTCAAAGATGGTAAGGCAGGTTTAATTGAGAAGGCAAACGGAGGCACGCTGTTTTTGGACGAGATCGGGGAAATGTCACTCTCCTTGCAAGTGAAGCTGTTGAATGTGTTGCAAGAAAAAACCATTACGCCCGTAGGCAGCTCTGTTTCGCGAAAAGTAGATGTAAAGCTGATCACAGCCACGAATAAAAACCTGCGGCAAATGGTCAAGGAAGGCAAGTTTCGCGAGGATTTGTACTATCGCATTCACGTGGTACCATTGGAAATTCCACCGCTGCGCGAACGGCAGGAAGAGATCCCTGTGCTCGTTCATTACTTTCTCAATGTCTTTTCGCAAAAGTACTGTTTGGAAAGACAGCTCGCAGATACCTGCTACCGCATCCTCAGTGAATATGATTGGCCTGGCAATGTGAGGGAGTTGGAAAATGTGGTGGAACGGCTCGTCGTCACGTCTCACGATGTCCTCATTACGCCCGCGCAAATTCCGCGTTATATTCATAACCAAGAGACTAGTGTGAACAAAGGGATCAAGGTCGATCGTGTAATGCAGATGCAGGATGCCATGGATGAGGTGGAACGCCAGCTCGTGCACCGGGCGTATGAGCAGCATAAGACGACGACAAAGGTAGCGGAAGCGCTCGGAATCAGTCAGCCGTCTGCAAGTCGCAAGCTGCGAAAATGGCTACACCATGTGACATAGATGTACGATAATGGGGAGAGAACCCGGAGGAGGAGACTGGACAGATGAACAAAGGGAAAGCATTACGAGCGGGAGATACAATCGGAGTAGTGGCAACCTCTAGTCCTGCTACAGAAGAAGTGCTGAACAAAGCAATGGCAGAGCTGCAAGGTTTGGGATACAAGGTGAAAATATCAGATACGTGCCGAGAAGCGTACGGTGGGTATTTGGCGGGAACTCCTGAGCACCGGGCGGCTGAGCTGAATGCCATGTTCGTCGACGAGGAAGTAGACGGGATCATGTGCATGCGTGGCGGTTACGGTTCCCCGCAAATACTGTCCTTGCTCGATTATGACCTCATCGCCCAAAACCCGAAGCTGTTTATCGGCTACAGCGACATTACCGCGCTGCATACCGTTTTCGGACAGCGTGCGAATCTGGCTACCCTTCACGGACCGATGGCAACCTCAGACATCGCACATGGACTGGATGACTGGTCCAAGCAATATTTGCTGCGTGCCATGACTCGCCCCGAGCCATTGGGAGCGATCATTAATCCGCCGGGGGAAGAAATCGTCTGTCTCGTCGAAGGTCAGGCAGCTGGACCCGTAGTCGGCGGGAATCTCGCCCTCGTCTCTGCTTTGATGGGGACGCCATACCAGCTCGATACGAGAGGCAAGCTGTTGTTCCTCGAAGATATCGACGAAGAGCCGTACCGGATTGACCGCATGTTGACACAGCTTGCTCAAGGCGGCTTGTTTGATGATTGTGCGGGCGTCGTCATCGGGACATGGACCGATTGTGAGCCGAAAAAGCGCGAAGGCTTCTCTGTCTGGGATGTGTTTCAAAATATCGTCGTGCCTTACGGAAAACCGACCATCTGGAACATTCAGATCGGGCATGGTGCATGCAACATTGCTCTCCCTCTGGGCGTAGAGGCTAGTCTCGATGCGACAAACGGTGAACTGGTGATTGAAGAGAGTGTAACGATATAGTGAGAATGAGAGTGTGTTCTAAATACCTGTTCGTTGGGAAGCGCAGCAATTACTAGAAAATGATAGGTACTGGCGAGAATCCGTCTTCTATAAGCGGATTCTTTTTTCTGGACGAAGAAAGGCTGCCGAGTTTCTCGACAGCCTTAAAATAGGGGAGAGTAGTTATTAATCTTTCAACTCAGTCATCACTTTTGAAGCGCGTTTGCCATAGATGCTTACCGCTTAATCGGCAAAGAATGGTAGCCAAACGCTAAATCAATCAAGGCACTTGCTTCTTGACGCTTCAGCAAATCTTTTGCGCGGAATGTGAAAGAGCCATCTGCGCTTATCTTCGTATCAGGATCGACGATGCCTTGTGAAGCAAGCGTAGTGATCGCATCTTTTGCCCATGTATCGGCTGTGTCTTGTAGCTTCACATTGCTGGTTGCCACAGGTTCAAGCTGCTTCAAAGTTTGGATCATGACAGCAGCGGTTTGTCTTGAGATAGGTGCCGAAAGGTTCAAATCAGGGATGCTTGCGGCCAATTGCTTTCTATTGATGGCTTCATCCCCGGGAAATCCGTACCAGCCATGTGCTTTGATCAGAGCGTCAATAAATTCGCCTTGTGTCATGGTCCCTGTAGGATCAAATTGACTTCCTGTTTTTGCTCCCATAATGGAAAGCGCGCTGAGATTGTTGATATAGGTCTTATAGCTACTGGTGTTAGAAACGTCTGAGTAAGTCTCTTTCCTATCCATTTTTTGTGAATGGGCAACGGCATGTGTGACGTTATTTGGCGTGGAATAATAGAAGTATGTAATGTTACCGTTTTTCTCTTCCTTGAACGCGATTTTATTGCCTTCCTCATCTACAAACAGCAGTGGATGAATCATGCGTAGCTTTTGTTTTCCACTTGTAGCATCTTCCAGCATGAGTGAGCCATTCTCGTAGGCAATAGAAGTGCGGGTCCAAAAGCCACGCGTATTTTCGTACAGTCCGATATATTTTTGGGCATCCTTTTCACTCAAGGGCAAATACACAGGCTCTGCTTTTTCTTTTTCCGGGAAATAATGATCCATGAATTCTTTGAAAATATCGGCTCTCATGTCCGAATCATTGTTGTAGGACATATAAAAGGCGGTTTTTTGTTCAGGGATCAATACGATCAGGGAAGCATGTCCAGGAATGTTTCCACCCTTGAAAAAAACGTGCTGACCATTTGCCAGCTCTCTATAAAGGTTTTCAAAGCCTACTGTCGTGACCGGCATGTCCTTTTCCGCGAAAATCTGGTAAGAATGCATCAAGTTGATGCTTTTCTTGCTGACGATTTCCTTGCCATCAAATTTTCCGTTTTGCAACTGCATGATCAAGTAATTGGCCATGTCTTCTCCCGTTGATAGAATGCTTCCCTGCGGAGCACTACTTGGAATGAATCCTTCTGCCGGATGTGGCTCGCCATTAGGTCGGTAATGAGCAGCCATTCTCTTCAAGAGCTCAGGCTTCAAGCGTACGCTACTCGAGGACATTCCGAGAGGCTTGAACACTTTTTCATCCATATATTCGTCAAAGGGGATTCCACTTGCTTTTTCCACGGCGTAGCCAGCGAGTAAGAATCCTGTATTATCATACGAATAGACCTCGCCAGGTGGTCGGATGACGGACGGCATATTATTCTTTGAAACGAATTCAGCCAGCGAGATGTCCTGCTCGATGTATTGTGGACCGAGAAAGGTAGTGATGTCAGGAGAATCGAAGCCGCTTGAGTAAGTAAGCATGTCGTACAGAGTGAGCGGTTTTCCCGTCTTATTGGGAATCTTTAGCCCGCCGAGATATGCCTCTACATTATGATGCAGGTCTATTTTGCCCGCATCGACTTGCTGCAAGACGGCCATGGCGGTAAAGGTTTTCGTTACAGAGCCAATTTGGAACACCGTGTCTTTATCAACAGGGATATTCTTTTCCTTGTCAGCGAAGCCGTATCCTTTGTTCACGAGGACCTTGCCATCACGGACGACAACAAAGTTGGAACCATTCACATTAAATTTTTTCATTTTCTCTGCAAACAGTTGATCGGTAAACGCTTCTACTTCTTTGGCATCCAGAGGTCCTTTTATGTTGTTGGCAGCAATGGAAGCAGTCTGATTTATTTCCATTGCACCGAGCGGCTGCGTGCATGCGGCAATCAAGGTCGTGGAGAGAAGAAAAATCGTGAGACTCATTTTTTGAAAAACCTTTTTCATGTGGGATTCTCCTTTGGGTTTTGCTAATACGTTTTGGCGCACCGACTCCGAGAGTGAGCGCTTAAGTACAGTATGGCAAAGCTCGCGTCATATTCGGTAGTTACTTTGTGTCATATGACATTTTGGCACTCGCTCATGTCATGCTCAGCGGATTACGGACCAAATGAAAAAAGCTGCCGAGTTGCTCGACAGCCTTAAAGTGGGGGAGAGTAGCTATTAATCTTTCAACTCGGTAATTACTTTTGAAGCACGTTTTTCATCTGGGGTAGGGAACATTTGATATTGATGCTGAAGCTCGATTTCCTTCTCATTCAAGTCACTCGAAACTCTTTGCTCAGCTTGTCCCCTGTGTTTATCGCTATTTTCCACGACCAGTCACCTCCCTCAAAGGAGTAGGGTATACAACAAATCCCTACTTTATCCCAAAAAGAGGAAAAGGATGCTTATCGTTTAATCGGCAATGAATAGTAACCAAATGCTAAGTCAAGCAAGGCACTGGCTTCTTGACGCTTCAGTAAATCTTTTCCGCGGAATGTGAAAGAGCCATCTGCGTTTACCTTCGTGTCAGGATCGACGATGCCTTGTGAAACAAGAGCAGTAATCGCATCTTTTGCCCATGCGTCGGCCGTGTCTTGCAGCGTCACTTTGCTGGTTGCCACTGGTTCAAGCTGCTTTAAATTTTGGATCATGGCAGCAGCGACTTGTCTTGTGATTGGTGCCGATGGGTTCAAATTAGGGATGCCTGCGGCCAATTGCTGTCTAAGCACGTCTTCACTCCCGGCCAAGACGTAATGGCCCTCTGCTTTGATCAGGGCGTCAGCAAATTCGCCTTGTGTCATGGTCCCTGTAGGATCAAATTTACTTCCTGATTTCGCTCCCATAATGGAAAGGGCGCTGAGGTTGTTGATATGGGTCTTATAGCTGCTAGTGTTAGGGACGTCTGAGTAGGTCTTTTCCATTTCCATTTTTTGTGAATGGGCAACAAGGCTCATGCCGTTCATCGCTGTATAATAGAAGTATTTGATGTTACCGTTTTTGTCTTCCTTGAACGCGACTTTTTCTCCTGCCTCATCTACAAATAGCAATGGGCGAATCATTCGCAGCTTTTGTTTTCCGATTGCCTCACCCTCAAGCACGAGTGATCCATTCTCATAGGTAATAGAAGTGCGTGTCCAATAGGCACGCGTATTTCGATACAGCCCGAAATATTTTTGCGCATCCGCTTCACTCAAGGTCATGTAAACAGGCTCAGCTTTTTTTTCTGTTTCTGGGAAATAATGATCCATGAATTCTTTGTAAATATCAGCGCTAACCATTGAATCATTGTTGTAGGACATGAAAAAACCGGTTTTATGTTCCGGGATCAATACCATCAGGGAAGAATGGCCTGGCATGTTTCCGCCCTTCAAAACAACGTGCTGACCATTTGTATACTCTGGAAAATAGTTTTCAAAGCCTACGGTTGTGATCGGGATGTCATCCGCGAAAATCTGGTGCGTATGCATCAATTCCAAGCTTTTCTGGCTGACGATTTCCTTACCGTCAAATTTTCCGTTTTGCAGCTGCATGATCATGTACTTTGCCATGTCTTCTGCTGTTGATATAATGCTTCCCTGTGGACCATCAGTTGGAGCGTGTCCTTCTAGCGGACGTTGCTCGCCATTAAGATCGTAATTGGCAGCCATTCTCTTCATGAGCTCAGGCTTCAAACGTACACTGGTCGAGGCCATTCCGAGAGGCTTGAACACTTTTTCATCCATATACTGGGCAAAGGGGACTCCACTTGCTTTTTCCACGGCGTAGCCAGCGAGTAAGAATCCTGTATTATCATACGTATAGACTTCGCCAGGTGGTCGGATGATGGTCGGCATGTGCTTTGGAAGGAATTCATCCATAGAGATGTCCTGCCCGATGTATTGTGGACCGGTAAAGGTCGTTTCGTCTGGCAATTCGAAGCCGGGTGTGTAGGTGAGCAAGTCGTACATGGTGACTGGTTTTCCTGTCTGATTAGGAATTTTTAGCCCACCGAGATATTCCTCTATATTTGCATGCAGGTCAATTTTACCCGCATCGACTTGCTGCATGGCAGCCAAAGCGGTAAAGGTTTTCGTTACAGAGCCAATTTGGAACACCGTGTCTTTATCAACAGGGATTTTCTTTTCCTTGTCAGCAAAGCCGTAGCCTTTGTTCACGATGACTTTGCCATCACGGACGACAACAAAGCTGGAACCAGTCACATTATGTTCTTTCATTTTTTTTGCAAACAGTGGATCGGCAAACGCTTCTATTTCTTTGGCATCCACCGGTCCTTGGGTAGCAATGGAAGCAGCCTGAGTGGATTCCACAGCACCGAGCGACTGCGTGCATGCGGAAATCAAGGTTGTGGAGAGAAGAAAAACGACGAGACTCATTTTTTGTATCACTTTTTTCATGTGCGATTCTCCTTTTTGTGTTGGCAACACGGTTTGACGCACCGACTCTAAGAGTGAGCGCTTGAGCACAGTATGGCAAAGCTCGTGTCATACTCGGTAGTTACTTCTTGTCATCATTTTTCCGATATACTAAATAGTTGTTGTCTCTGTGATGAAACGACATGACTTGACATGCCAAATGACGTTTTGGCACTGGCTCAGAGAGGAGTTAGTTTCGTTTAATCGGCAGCGAATAGTAGCCAAACGCTAAATCAAGCAAGGCACTTGCTTCTTGACGCTTCAGTAAATCTTTTGCACGGAATTTGAAAGAGCCATCTGCGCCAACCTTCGTATCAGGATCAACGATGCCTTGTGAAACAAGTGCAGTGATCGCATCTTTTGCCCATGCATCGGCATCTTGCAGCTTCGTTTTGGTGTTTGCCATTGGTTCAAGCTGCTTCAAATTTTGGATCATGACAGCAGCGACTTGTCTTGTGATTGGTGCCGATGGGTTCAAATTAGGGATGCCCGTGGCTAATTGTTGTCTAATCCCGTCTTCACTTCCGGCAAATACGTACTGGCCTTGTGCTTTGATCAGGGCGTCAGTAAATTCGCCTTGTGTCATGGTCCCTGTAGGATCAAATTTGCTTCCTGATTTCGCTCCCATAATGGAAAGAGCGTTGAGATTGTTGATATAGCTCTTATAGCGACTATTGGTAGGGACGTCTGAGTAGGTCTGTGTCACCTCCATTTTTTGTGAATCAGCAACGAGCGCAGCACCTTTTGGTGAAGCATAATAGAAGTATTTGATGTTACCGTTTTGGTCTTTCTTGAACGCGATTTTTTCGCCTTCCTCATCTACAAACAGCAATGGGTGAATCATGCGCAGCTTTTGTTTTCCGTTTATCTCATCCTCAAACATGAGTGAGCTATTCTCGTAGGAAATAGAAGTACGGGAAGAATAAATACGCGTATTTTGATAAATCCCGAAATATTTTTGCGCATCTTTTTCACTCAAGGGCAAGTAAACAGGCTCTACCGTTGCTTTTGTTTCTGGGAAGTAATGATCCATGAATTCTTTGTAAATATCGGAGCTTAAAAACGAATCATTGTTGTAGGACATAAAAAAGCCGGTTTTTTGTTCCGGGACCAATACCATCAAGGAAGAATGCCCAGGCATGTTTCCACCCTTCAAAACAACGTGTTGACCATTTGCCAGCTCTGGGAAATAGCCTTCAAAGCCTACGGTTGTGATCGGGATGTCCTTATCCGCGAAAACCTGGTACGTATGCATCAAGTCCATGCTTTTTTCGCTGACGATTTCCTTGCCGTCAAATTTTCCGTTTTGCAGTTGCATGATCATATACTTGGCCATGTCTTCGCCTGTTGATAGAATGCTTCCCTGTGGACCATCAGTTGGAGTGCGCCCTTCTGGAGGACGAAGCTCTCCTTTACGACCGACGTAATTGGCAGCCATTCTCTTCAAGAGCTCAGGCTTAAAGCGTACACTGGTCGAGGTCATTCCGAGAGGCTTGAACACTTTTTCATCCATATACTCGGCAAAGGGGATTCCACTTGCATTTTCCACGGCGTAACCAGCAAGTAAGAATCCAGAATTATCATACGTATAGGCCTCGCCAGGTGGTCGGATGACAGTCGGCATATGCTTTGGAAGGTATTCATCCATCGAGATGTCCTGATCAATGTATTTTGCACCGGTAATGGCAATGCCATCAGGCAAATCGATGCCACTTGTGTAGGTAAGCAAGTCGTACATGGTGACCGGTTTTCCTGTCGTATTAGGAATCTTTAGCCCACCGAGATATTCTTCTACATTGCCATGCAGGTCAATTTTGCCTGCATCTACTTGCTGCATGGCAGCCAAAGCGGTAAAGGTTTTTGATACAGAGGCAATTTGGAACACCGTATCTTTATCAACAGGGATTTTCTTTTCCTTGTTAGCGAAGCCGTAGCCTTTGTTCACGATGACCTTGCCATCACGTACGACAACAAAGCTGGAACCATTCACATTGTATTTTTTCATTTTCTCTGCAAACAGTGGATCGGCAAACGCTTCTACTTCTTTGGCATCCACCGGTCCGTTTATGCTGGAAGCAGTCTGATTTGATTCCATGGCACCGAGCGGCTGTGTGCATGCGGTAATCAAGGTGGTGGAGAGAAGAAAAACGACGAGACTCATTTTTTGTATCACTTTTTTCATGTGCGATTCTCCTTTTTGTGTTGGTAACACCGCAGCGACTCCTAGAGTGAGCGCTCGAGCACAGTATGGCAAAGCTCGCGTCATACTCGGTAGTTACTTCCTGTCATCACTTTTCCGACTTACAAAATGATTTTGATGAAATGACATGACTTAGCCTGTCATATGACATTTTGGTACTGGCTCATGTGACGCGCAGTGGATTACGGTAAGGGCAGACCGTCATCATCGTGTCGGAAAAGGTATAGATAGGAGAGAATTAGCTTAAATGAAAAGGGCGATTATGCGTAACGTTCAAAATGTTATCTTTTTGCTGTTTACATTCGTCTCGGGAGTATTTTATTTATGTTTTTACTTGGTCAGTATCATGCTTGGCTTGGCCTTGTCATTTACCGTAGTGGGAATTCCTTTGCTCACCAATGTGTTGCGTACAACTCAAACCTTTGTCCAGTATGAACGTATTCAGACGAAGATTTATACCGATATTTCCATAGAACCGTTGGCAATGAGACAAAGAGCAGCGGGAAATCAATGGAAGCAGGCAAAAGCGGAATTAACGGATGAGAGAAACTGGATATCCATTTATTGGCTGATGAAGAAATTTGTCATAGGCTGTATCTGCCTGGTGGTCGGAGTACTTATCTACATTGCACCCGTATGTTTTGCGATCGTACCGTTGCTCTATCATTTCATAGAGATAAATTTTTTAGGGAGCGTAGTGGATTCAGAGCTGAAGGCATTGCAAATCATGAGTTTAGGATTCATACTCATGATCGGGTGCTCCAAGATTGGGAACGGACTGGTAAAATTAATTGGAGGGTATACTCGCTTGATGTTCAAAGCAATTAGGAGATGATGGTTTGCTAGAGATCGTAAAACAATGGGCATGGTATGACTGGGTGATGCTTTTTTTACGTCTGCTCATTTGCTTTTCACTCACCGTTACGACAATACAATGGGGAGATTCTCTTACGCTGCCCTTATGGATTGTTATTTTGTGGCAAATAATGGTGTTTTCCGTCCCGTGGATTTGTTTAATGCTGAGCTATCGTTACTATCTGATAGCTGAAATGCTCTTGTTTGGCGGATTATCGATTTATCTCACGTCTTTGTTTCCGGAGGCGTACCTTACTTTTTTGATGCCAGCTTTTTTGATTGCCGCCAATAGTGCGGAGAAATCGTTTCGCTGGTCGGCTCCCATTACGATTGTTTTCCTTCCACTGCTGATTGTGCTTTTCTCGCGGAAAATTGATGTGTTCGAGATTTTTCCGCAAGTCGGGCTTGCTTATGTGTTGGGGTTTGCCTTTCATTTGCTCATTGTCAACCATCGGCAAAATGAAATTATTCGCAAGCAAAACAGTGTGCTGGAGCAATACCTCACCCAAATCGAGAGAGTGACTCTGCTGGAGGAGCGGGACCGACTCTCCAAGGACCTGCATGATACAATGGGGCATTCCTATGTCTCGATCATCATGGGGCTGGAAACCTTGCGTCAGGATGTGGTGTCGCAGGAAGGGACGCAAAAGCTCGACTCCCTCTTGAAGCTTGCGAGAAACGGCATGAAGGAAGTGAGAGGGTACTTGCATCAGATGGGGTCACCGCAAGAAACGCTTCCCTTCGTTCATTCGCTGAAGCAGCTTGCGGAGGAGTTTCAGACACATGCAAAGGTAAATGTACGGTTTCGTGCGATCGGAGAAGAGTATCCTGTTGGTAAGCAGGTGAAAATGACTATGTTTCGCTGCTTACAGGAATCTTTGACGAATGCGGTACGCCACGGGCAGGCTACGGACATCGTCGTTTCTCTCTATTTTGAGCCGCAACAGACGAGGCTGGAAGTACAGGATAACGGTCACGGGATGGAAAATTGGAAGGATGGTTTCGGGATCACGACGATGAAAGAGAGGGCCGCTCATTTGCAAGGAAGAGTATCCGTATACTCAGAGCGGGGAGAAGGAACGATCATTACTTGTTTTGTGCCGAGGCTGGTAGAGAGCACGGATGAAATCATTCGTTTGTTTATCGTCGATGATCACTCGTTTATTCGGGAAAGCTTGCGCACCATACTCGAGGGACAGCGAGACCTGCGGGTAGTCGGGATGGCAGAGGATGGGGCGCAGGCTATGGAGCTGTGCGAGGAGCTGGAACCAGACCTGGTGCTGATGGACTTGGAGATGCCGAATATGGACGGGATCACTGCGACAAAACGAATCAAGGAAAAATGGCCCGGTATTCGTGTTCTTGTCCTGTCTACGTTTCAAGATACGGAAAAAGCCAAGGAAATTATGCGCAGTGGTGCAGACGGCTATCTCTTGAAATCGATTGAATCACGTGAGCTTGCGGAAACGATTCGCCTGGTCCATCGCGGCGGAACGATGATTGCACAGGACCTGTTTCATAAAATGCTGGATGCACAACCAGTAAACGAACAGGAAGAATTACTCGTTGCATCGAAAATAAGCGAAAAAGACGAGAATGTTTATGGTTTAACGAAGCGGGAGCAGGAGATTTTGCAGATGCTCTCCCAAGGCATGCGCTATAAAACGATCGCTTCCAAGCTGTATTTGTCAGATGGGACAGTGCGTAACTATGCGTCTGCCTTGTATGACAAGCTCGGTGTGCGGAATCGGGATGACGCGGTACAAAAAGGGCAAAAGGAAGGACTTCTGTAACGTATGACAGCCAGGGAGAGTAGCCCTGGCTTTTTGCTTTTCCTGATTAGGTAGTTCATTGTAAATATTTCTTGTTCTGTTAATATTAAGCGTGGTGTAAATTATGGAAATCTAAAGAGACAGCGCAAGAAGACTATCAAGGAGAGTACTGGTGGAGGAAAACTATGAAACGATGGATGGCAGCATTGTTAAGCCTTGTGTTAATCCTGACGGCGCAATCTAATACGGTTCAAGCCAAAGGGAACGACACAAGAGACGTTTACGAACAGCAGTATACACGTATCGGGGAGGATTACCACATCCTGAACGATAATGTGCTACTGTCGAAAAAAGATGGAAGCGTATGGACTTGGTACATCTATGGACATCCTCTGAGTGCTTCAGATCCATTCTATGAAGCCAAGCTGATGCAAATTCCGGGCTTGCAGGATGTCAAAGAGATGACAGTCAAAAGGAAATCGGCCCGGGGTAACTATATTGTTAACTATGCGGCGCTAAAAAAAGACGGTACGGTGTGGTATTGGGACGCCGCCCCCGTCACTACCCTTGAAACGAGTTCTGCAAGTGTTCCGCGGCAAATCAAAGACTTGAAAAATGGAACGTCACTAGTCGCCCATTATACGGGTGCCTACAAAGTCTTGTTCGTCTTAAAATCAGACGGTTCCGTATGGAGTTTGGGAAGTGAAATAGGTACCACTAAGGGTGGCTCACCTACTACAGTCCGAACAAAGCTACTAGATGATGTCGTATCCATAAAAATGGCGAATGGCATCGTATTCGCTGTGAAAAAGGACGGTACGGTTTGGAGGTGGAAGGCAAACTCGTATCTGCCGAATAACCGCTCGAAAAACACAAGTCCAGAGCAGATGAACGGATTTGCTGATATCGTCAAGATAGAGCCGGGCATTTCTACCAGCTATGCTTATATGAAAGATGGCACAGTCTTGTCTTGGTCAACCGCTGACACGAATAAGCATCCCTTGTATTTGCATGCAGCAAAAGACGCGCGAACGATGGTTCAATTGGATTCCATTCGAGATCGGAATATCGACGAAGCTTATGCCCTCCGAGAGGACGATCAGCTTTGGTCAGTGGACAACAACCATAAAGTTTTCCCAGAGCTTACGGACATCGCTTCTATACACCATAGCGACTTTTCCCCACCCAAAAGGTATTACTATGTAGTAAAAAAGGATCAGACTTTGTGGGCTTGGGCAGATTCGATTGCCTTGCCGAAGCTAGTTGTTTTCACGGGAGAAACGGCAACTAGCAATCGTCCAGTGAAAACAGACAAACCAACAGCCGAACGCCCTAGGACAGCAGACAAACCAACGGGCAATCACCCTGGAGCAACAGCTCAGCCTGTGATACGGACTACGCCGGAAATGAGTCTCTATCCGTATATTACGATGCTGCAACCTGGGAACAAACAGTTCATTGCGGTAAATAATTTGCTTCCCGGGACAAAAATGGCGTACACCATTGACGATCCGAGTATAGGAACCTTATCGAATGTGAATGGCACACAGGTCGTAAAAGCGAACAAACCCGGGCAGACCATTGTACGGGCAACTGCAAGCAGAGCTGGTTCTCCGGACGTGACCGCTTCCTTTTTGTTGTACGTCGTCGACAGTAACACGTTGTCCGATACGTACTACACTGCCGTCCGATCGGTACCTGTCGCTGACAGACAGCGTCCGTTTATTGTGGAGGGACTGACCCAAGCAGGAGAGCTTGTGATTACAGCCGCAAGCAGCGAAAAGCCAAAGCTTGTTGACGGCCAACTCGTCATTACTTCTGACTTGATTGACCGCGTAGCTGACAATGCGCGAAAGGCTAAGAATGCGGTGGAGCAGACGCTATCGGAAAACAACATTGCTCTTGCTAGGGAGTTGGTCGTGAATGGGGAAATTTTGTCGTTGCCTGACCAAAACGGTTTTACAATCAAGCTTTACAAGGATAGCTTCACGAATCGTAAGGATGTCGACTATCTTACCGTCCATGCGGGGGATGCGAAACTGACGTTTAACCTTGCGACTGTAAATCGCCTGTTCCATTCGCTCCCGGTTATCGTTATTCGCTTGGTCGAAAACAATAACGGCGGATATCATGTACAATTTTTAGATGAACAAGGGCAGGAGCTTTCGAACGTATCAAGCAACATCCGTCTCATTCTGCCTGCAAATCAGGCGGACGCGACAAATAATAGCGTGTTCTATTCGAATGGGAAAAGCACGCAGCCTATCGGTGGAAAGTTCAATCCGTACAATAACGGCATGGAAGCCGAAATAAACCGTTCCGGAACGTATTTCGTGGACGATAATACCAAAACGTTCCCTGATGTGGACAACCGGGATCCTGAACTACAGCAAGCCGTACAATTTCTGGGATCGAAAGGAATCGTAACTGGGAAAGAAGATGGCAACTTTGAGCCTGATTCACCGCTTACCCGTGCTGAGTTCACGGCGATGCTGGTAAGAGCTTTTTACGCTTTGGACGAAACAGCGACGGAGAGCTTTTCAGACGTGAATCCGCCACAATGGCATGTTCCATTTATCGCTTCATCCGAAAAAAAGGATATCGTGAAAGGTTATCCGGATGGCACGTTTAGGCCGGATCATACCATATCCCGGGAAGAAATGGCTGCGATTGGCGCAAGATCATTACATGAAAAGAAGAATTACTATTACCCTTCGAATACAGAGGACTACTTGAATCAATTCACAGACCAACAGACGATTTCCGAGTGGGCGAAACCAACGATGGCTTTGGCTGTGAAACAGCGCTTGATCGATGTTCCTGCTAATAAACAGATTAGAGCTGGCGAGGCTGTCACTCGCGGGGAAGCTGCCCGAATGCTATATCGACTATATTTGCAGCTTTGATACTGTTCATAAATTGCGAAAGGCTTATTCCAACTTGAATGATGAGGGGGAATGAGTCTTTTTGCATGAGAATAGATGGAGGATTTTTAACCCATTCGGAGGTATTTCACAAATCCAAAGAGTATCTTTTAAAAGAATTGGATCGTTTGGATATGCAACAACTAAAGGAAAAACTGTCACTGGAACAATTCGATGATGTGATGACAAGAAAAACCTTGTTATTAGAAAAAATTGAACAGAAGCCCAATTGCATATCATTTAGATACGATAGTTTAAGTGGAAATTTTCAAACCAATCCCCTAAGAAATTTGACAGCTATTTACATATAGTTGTATAGTAAACTACCAAATGTAACCCCTTATATACATAAACAATTCTTCTATCAAAACTCCACGAGGAGGAATGACACGATGGAAATGTCTATCACAAGAGGACTCTCAGAATTAAAATTACTCGATAAAAGAATCCAAAAAGGAATCAATGAAACGACTTTCATGTCTTCCGCAATTGGACCTAAGCCAGTAACTGGTTATACGTCAACAGAACTGTATGTGGAAACGACAGAGCGAAACTACCAATCCGTTGTTGATCTAATAAAAAGAAGACAAAACATTAAGTCGCTGATCGTCGAGTCCAACGCAAAGACGATGGTAACGATTAGCGGCAAGAGAATGACAGTGGCAGAAGCAATCGAGCGAAAAACGTCCATTCAATACGAGAAATCACTGCTGGAGAAAATGAGAAGAGATTACAACCATGCAGTCACGCAGGTTGAATCGAAAAATGAAGAAGTACAGCTACGATTGGAAAAGCTGCTCGAAGCGAACTTTGGCAAAGACTCCAAGGTGAAGGATACGGAAATGGAAGCGATCTCCAAACCGTTTAAAGAGCAAAATGAAGCAAAGCTCGTAGACCCCTTGAAGTTGAAAGAGAAAATGGATACGCTTAGTAAAGAAATCGATGAGTTTGAGTGTGAAGTCGATTTTATCTTAAGTGAATCCAATACGATTACCAAAATCAATCTTGTGGATTAACAGTGTGGTTTGCTAGTCATTTGAATAGCTGATAAACGAGAGTCCCTTGCCTAGTGGGTTAACTAGGCCATCCTACAAATTATTTGGCGAATACGAGGATGAAAGCTCAAAGATGAACGTTCAGATTTCAAAACTTACGGGTCAAAGCTCTTTAGGCTCAAAGGTTAGGGTTCAAGATGTAAGACTCGATGAAATCTTGGGGTATTGGTCCATAAAAGTACACTCTCTGGACTTTTCAGCAACCACCAAGCTAAATGGTTAGCAACTAGGACTTATTCGAAGTAGAGATATGTTGAGAGAAGATTCTCAGCGTACCTCTACTTTTTTATTTTATAAACGAAACGGTTAAGAGATAGAAAAGATATGTCGATACAAATAGGAAGAAAAGGTAATAAATTGATTGTGCAATACAAGGAAAGTCAGGGAGTGAAGCAATGGAATTTGAGTTTCATGTTACCTTCAACGATCTACAACTTGATGAAAAGGAAGCTTTTATCGATCTCTGCCAATCGGAACAAGTGAAACCGGTCATGATCGTCTTGGATCAGGGAAATTACATCAATCAACCGATGATAACAGGAGTAATCAAACGACCTGATTTTCATGAAGTGAATAAAGAGATGGAAAAGATTGCAGCTACGTTTCAAAACAACGGTTTTACCATCGTCCGAAAAAAAGTAGAGATTTCTCCAAAAGAAGAAACGTATTTTCACCAGCCCATCATAAACTCGAAGCCTTACTTCGAATGGCATGGCAAAGTACAGGTCGATGATGTCGCCGCGTTACGAAATTTATGTGAGGGTCATGGTGGACATATTTCGAGAAACTCTTTGAATGCGAATGGAAAAGTGAGATTTATCACCGTCCGAGAATATGAGAGCCCGAAACAGTTTTACGATCGAGTAGAAAAGATACATACCATTTTGCAAGCAAATCAGATCGGGCTAATCAAAGAACAATATGAACTATGTATTTATGACAGCCGCGAAGAACTGGACAGCGGCTGGATTTCCTAATTTTTAGATGGAGGATCATGATGATTACATATGATGATGTAGCAGAGTTGGAATATGAGGCGAGAGAGCTCGTTGTTTTGGAAGCACTGTTGAGAAGAATTGCTCTAGTGAATATGCCCTTTGTATTAAAAGGCAGCCTTCTAACCAGACAATATTTGGACAACCGAGAGATTCGGGACGCGGATGATATCGACTTATTGTATGCGGGGAAAATCAGGGACGTCGAACATGCCCATGAAGTATTTACACAGTGGATGATTCAAGTAACCGAAATGGATCTGAACGATGGCGTCGTGTTTAGAAGTTTTCGAAAGAATGCATTTTGGAGATATATCGACTACGCTATGGCAGATGATTTTCCGACGATCAATACGGATATTGCTTATTATTTCAAAGGTCAAACAAGGGAAGCGGATGACTATAATGAGCTGAATCTGGATATTTCGTTTCACTTGGAAATGGATGCAGACCCGGTTCCACTAGAGTACCAACCTGCCTTTGGAGAAAGCTTTCATGTTCCGTACACTGTACCTCTGTCCATCCAGGTTGCTTGGAAGCTGCATCAAACGATTGTCAGGCCGAGGTTTAAAGACTTGTATGATTTGAAATTTTTACTCTCTCACCCGTCCTATGACAATGATGCGCTCAAGGAAACATTACAGGCGCTCGTGAACGAATGCAGTATCGATCCATCTATTAAAAAAGCGGATATGAAAAAAGTGCTCGTTGATGATTTACAGCCCATATACGATTCATTATCCTACGATTACGACTTGAGAAAATATGCTGGCGGCATGGATCGTGGCCTTTATTTTACGCAGTTTGTCAGTGAGTTGCGTAAAAAGATGGATTTTGCCGGGATTAATGGGTATGCGTTTGAAAATTTGCCAAGTCCAACACCGAAAAAATTGTAACAGGATAGTAAGTAAAGTAGGCTTATTCCGTCTGTCTCGGTAGAAGGAATGAGCTTTTTTTATGGGATACAAGGTTAATGATGAGATTGGTCGGAATCATTCACCATCATCATTCATGAATAATACCCTACATTAACCCAATTTCTTTAGAGCAAATGTGTCTTTTGAGTCAATGGGATGATCCAAACTGTACATGTAGGGGAGTAGCGAATGAGCGAAGGTAAACAGAAAGATAAGAAAATCATTTTTGACTATATTGTTGTAGGCACCGGTCCAGCAGGTTCTGTTATTGCAAAGAAACTAACAGACGATAAAAAAACATCCGTTCTCGTATTGGAATCAGGAGAAAATAATGATAGGGACACGCCAATTAGCAACTCAACGTTTGCCTTAGAGCTGGAGGAGCTGTATCTTCCTCAATATTTTTGGCAAGGAGAAGGAGTACCCCAGGAAAAAGTAAATGAACGAAGTTTTGAATGGACGACGGGTCGATTATTGGGTGGAGGCTCTTCTATTAACACACAGCAGTATGTAAGACCTACCTCAGCAGTTTTTCAACAATGGGAGAAGCTGTTGGGACCTCTTTGGTCACCAAAGAATGCACTTCATAATTTCCGAAAAATGGAGAATTACAATGGGAAGACAAACAATAAAGAGGTTCATGGTTATAAGGGAAGGATCGACATTCGGCAAGCACCTGAAAATCCAACACCAAAGTCCAAAAAGTTAGTGTCAGCCATCGAGAAAGCAACAGGATTTCGAAAAATTCTCGATTACAATGACCCGAAAACTCCCCTTGGACCCTTTACGCGTTGGCAATTATTTCAGCAACCCAATGGACGGAGAGAAAGTGCTTCCACCGCTTTTCTATCATCAGATATCATGACTACTGCTGGTCAAGGAGTCAATGGTCGAAAGCTGCAAGTTTTCTTTAAATCAACAGCTCTTCGGGTATTATTTAAGAATAAGCGAGCAATTGGCGTTGAATTTCTCAAAGAGGGTAAACGCGTGCGAGCCTACTCTCGGAAAAAAGTAATCATCTCAGCAGGCATCCATAGTTCTCAGCTTTTAATGCTTTCTGGAATCGGTCCCGCCAAAATGCTTAAGGACGAAGGAATCCCAGTTGTTTTCGCCAACTCCCACGTTGGCAAAGGCCTTAGAAACCACACGCTCAACTTTGCTGAGTTTAGTGCCAATCCGAAAGATAACCCATTGCCTGATGATGATCCAAATGCGCTTTTTTCAGGTGGCGCCTTTTTGCCAGATCCCACTCCAGGCTCAAACAAAACTCGTCGTGCAGTCCAACTGATTGGAATCGGCTCAAAAGGGAAACTGACGATAGCTATCCTTTTCCTAAAACCAAAGAGCCGTGGTTCCATAAGTATACAAAGTAATGATCCGTTGAAAATTGTGCTGGCTGATGAAGGATATCTCAATAATCCCGCAGATCTTGAAGCAGTTAAAAACTGCTATAAGGTATATATCAAGAAAATAGCCGCACAATTAACCGCGATCGATCGATCATACCGGCTTATTTCACCAGCTCTAGACATCATCAACAATAATCGCAAGCTTGAAGAGTTCATCAAAAATAATTTTGACCATAATCATCATGAACAAGGTGCGCTTCGCATGGCGCCTCTTAGCAAGGGGGGAGTGGTGGATAGCCAAGGTCAAGTCCATGGAGTAAAAGACTTAATTGTTGCTGATGATTCGATTATTCCATTCACGGTGGATGGCAACACGTCTGCACCAGCCTACCTTATTGGAAATACAATTGCGCAGCAGCTCTTGAAACAAAACTCGCGAGATAATATGAAAAAGTGAAATTAGTAATGAAAATAGTAATATCCCGTGAATCCGCAATTGTAGGGAGATTCAGGGGATATTATTCATGGATTGCCGTTGTACGAAATCTCGGGTTTTTGGTTTGTAGCTACAGCGAAAATCTAGGACGATAGTATCGCGTCTTTAGATGCCGCTGTATTCTGTTATTGGTTGATTAACCCAAAAAGGCAATAGAACGCTTCACTTTCCTGGCGAATGCAATGGGATTATCAATCGACTCCCAATGAATATACATAAGACGCGGGTTGTCAAAGAGCCAGTGATTATGGACTGCTGTTACCTTTATCCCGTTTTTGCGAAGGTTTGACAACAAACGGTTTACCTGGTTTTGGAAGAGAGCCGTTTCCCCTAAACATAGGGCACGTCCTGAACTGTTTAAGGATTCGAACGAGAACAGTTGATAACGGACCAATGGGGATGTGGTTCTTCTGCCTAATATGGACGCATTGAATATTCTATTTCTGGAGACGAAACAAACGGGACCTCTCGTAATTTCATGCTCTGTTCCACCTAAAATGGCAGAAAATCGGTTACACAGTCTTCTAAACTGGGGACTTGCCTTTGCTTTTGCCTTTATTTTGCCCATATCCGTCATCCTTTCGATTATGATGAAATGAAAACTTCATGGCTCCACCATGTTAACCCAGGAATGCGATGGACTCTTTGGTTTTCCTGGCGAATACGATCGGATTTTCTATCGCTTCCCAATGCATATACATTAAGCGCGGGTTTTCTTTTAGCCAGTGGTTGTGAAGTGCCGTCACTTTAATCCCACGTTTGCGGAGATTCGACATCAAGCGGTTCACCTGATTTTGGTGAACGGCAGTCTCGCCCAAACAAAGGGCACGACCCGACCTATCAAGGGATTCAAACGAAAACATTTGAGCTCGAACTAAAGGGGAAAGCGTTCGTCTTCCCAAGATGGTTTCTCGAAGATTTGCAAGCCGCATGACAAAACAAACCGGCCCATTTTCAACTTCCGACTCGCCCCCTAATATTCTTCCAAATCGGGCACAGAGCCTTTTAAATTGGGGGCTAACCTTCGCTTTTGCTTTATTCGCCATAGTAATCCTCCTTTTGTCAATCTAGAAATATCTTATGATTGACAGAAAAAAGGGAAATGAGTAATCTGTGGCTTTTTTACATGAAAAAGATACAGATTTCATTCTAGGTTCTATTTATTTTCCCATAGCACACTTCTGAAGATTTTCTCGTAGAGGGGTTTATCGGATAAATATCATGACGATGCAGTATTGTTTGGGAGTGAGACAATCATCGTTGATTACGTAAAACTTGAATATTGAATGGAGGTGACCAGCATGTACAAAGAATTAGATGTTTTCATAACAGGCAGCCAAAATACTGTTGATTATTGGTATGACTATGGCTGCATAATAGCGTCTGACATGCTAGCGAAGTTCAGCCAAAAGGATTGGGAAGACCTGTCCAGTCATGTGCTGATGAAACCGTTAGAATGGCAGCGAAGACTCGCGTACTGTATGGACAGCTGTTGTAACGAGCATGAACTAAATATTCTACTATCGTTGCTGGATACGGATGATGAGGAACTTTTCGTGACCTGTGTAGATACGTTGAGAAGCTTTACGACTCTAGAAGGGAAACAAATGATACGTGACAATCCTGCCATGCTCGTTCGCGTAAATGAATTGCTTCCCAGAGCTGGCGTTGCGACTAGGAGAGTATTAGAGGATTTTCTTGTGAAAATACATGGCTAAGTTAGCTTCATTTATTGATCTGCTAAATCGCAATAGGATGGAGAAGTGACTCATGAACAATAATAGATTTTCGCGCTCTGCTTCGTCCGGCCTGTAGAAAAGATGGACTGACATGAAAAGAATAGGAACCTTCGATCCACCACATACTACAAACGCTATATCTATACCATGAGAGGTGGAGCGTCCGGATGAGTATGACAATGAGTCGGCCCGTGACCGACGTACTTAATAAACAGGTTGCCAACTGGTCTGTGCTGTATATGAAACTGCATCATTATCACTGGTTTGTCAAAGGCCCGAATTTTTTTACCCTGCATGAAAAATTTGAGGAGCTATACATCGAGGCAGCCAAAAATGTAGATGAGCTGGCGGAGCGGCTGTTAACGGTTGGGGGCAAGCCTGTTTCGACGTTGAAGGACTGTTTGGAGCAGGCTTCCATTAAGGAAGCGACAGGTGGAGAGTCTGCGGATCAAATGGTTGAAGCGGTCGTGAGTGATTTTACACTTCTGATTAAGGAGCTCCAAGAGGGCATTACAGCCGCGGAAGCAGGGGACGATGAAGCGACTGGGGATATGTTCCTGGGGATCATGGACAGCTTGCAAAAGCATGTGTGGATGCTGCAAGCCCACTTGGGAAAATAAGGATAAATTCTTTTGCTAGCAAAGCTGATGCCATGGGGTATCGGCTTTTTTTCTATGTGCTCATGAAGGCAAAAGTGCAGGGCTAGTCTGATTTGGGACAACCCCCTTGTTCCCAAGAAAGACATGCTGGTGTAAACTAACCTTGTGTGAAATAGAGAAAGCACTTTCATGATGGAAAGGATGTACATTCCCATGGCATCACCCTATGTTACATTTAATCGCGAGCAGTGGAGTGCTCTGCGGGCTTCCACGCCGTTGACCATATCTGATAACGAGCTTTCCCTTTTGCAGGGCTTGAACGAGAAAATGTCCATGACGGAAGTCTCCGACATTTACTTGCCGTTGTCCCGTCTGCTGAATTTGTATGTCGGGGGCACGCAGGAGCTGTACCAGGCGACTCACACTTTTTTAGGGAACCAGGATGGTAAGGTTCCATTCATTATCGGTATTGCAGGTAGTGTGGCTGTAGGCAAAAGCACAACAGCTCGCATTTTGCAGACGCTGCTGTCTCGCTGGCCGAATCATCCGAAGGTCGATTTGGTAACGACAGATGGATTCCTGTATCCGAACAAGGTTCTAGAAGATAGAGGAATCATGAAGCGCAAGGGATTCCCAGAGAGCTATGATTTGCGGCGCTTTATCAATTTTTTATCCGATGTAAAATCGGGTTTGCCTGAAGTGAAAGCGCCTGTTTATTCCCACCTTGTGTATGACATCGTACCAGATGAATGGCAGACCGTCAGACAGCCTGACATTTTGATTGTCGAAGGCTTGAATGTGCTGCAACCGCCTATAGGTGACGAAAACGATGCTCGTATTTCCGAGGTCATTGTTTCTGATTTCTTTGACTTCACGATCTACGTGCACGCGGAAGAGAAGCACATCCTGAAATGGTATGTAGAGCGGTTCAAGCTGTTGCGTCAGACCGCGTTCTCCGACCCATCCTCGTATTTCAAGCGTTACGCGAGTCTGTCTGACGAGGAGGCGACTGAGGTAGCCACCGGTATTTGGAAGGAGATTAACGGAGCCAACCTGCGCCAAAACATTTTGCCGACGCGTGTTCGCGCTCAATTGATTTTGGACAAGGGGCAGGATCATATGATACAAAGCGTGAAGCTGCGCAAGCTGTAGATAAAAAGGTGGGAGACGGTTGTCATGAAAGTGATTAGTGCCTGTTTGATCGGCTGTGAATGCCGTTACGATCAGAAGTCATGCTTAGACCAAGAGCTGGAGCAATTGCTCCGGGAAGGAAAGGCTATACCCGTCTGTCCTGAACAGCTGGGAGGCTTGCCAACACCACGACCGCCAGCAGAAATCATCGGGGGGACTGGAGAAGATGTTCTGGATGGCAAAGCACGCATCATAGACAACACTGGCCGAGACGTCACCGAGGAATTTTTGATGGGGGCGAACCAAGCGCTGAAGCTGGCGAAAACGGTTGGAGCCACATCTGCCATCTTGAAAGAAAACAGTCCGTCCTGTGGAAGCTCCTTCGTTTACGATGGCAGCTTTTCCGGGAAAAAAGTGCCGGGTGTCGGGCTGACGGCGGCGCTGTTTCGCAGAAATGGGATTGAGGTAATCTCTGAATCAACAGTATCCAATGAATAAAAAGGGGGGACGCGATGGAAGCGTCCCTCTTTTTACGTCCCTCTTTTCGTAACTACGTTTTACAACTCCTTTAACAACCTCTCCAGCTTCTTCTGCTGTTCTTTCCGTTTCTTCTTCGCAATGCGGTCTTCTTCCTTCAGTGCCAGTACAAGGGAAAAGCACATCAGGACCATGATGACGGTAAAAGGCAGCGCTGCCACAATGGAGGCTGTTTGCAGGCCTTCTAAGCCGCCGCTTAACAAAAGAACGATGGCGATTGCGGATTGGAGGATGCCCCAGGTGATTTTTACCCGATTCGACGGGTCCAGGTTGCCATCAGAAGACAGCATGCCGAGCACGAAAATAGCTGAATCCGCCGATGTGATAAAAAACGTGATGATCAACAGAACCGCAACGACAGCGAGAATGTATCCCATAGGCAACTGCTCCAGTGCGAGGAATAGCGCAGTCGAGATGTCACGTTGTACCGCTGCCCCTATAGGCGCTTGATCAAAAATTTCGAGGTGAAGCGCAGTCCCACCAAACACCGAAAACCAGATGAAGCTCAACAAACTCGGAACGAGCATCACGCAAATGACGAATTCCTTGATCGTGCGCCCTTTGGAGACGCGTGCGATAAACATGCCGACGAACGGCGCCCAGGCAATCCACCACGACCAGTAAAACAGCGTCCAGTTGGCTACCCATGTCCCTTGTGTAAAAGGGGTCAGCCGCAAGCTCATCGAGATGAGATTGTTCAAATAACTGCCGAGCGTGCTGGTGAAGGCGTCAAAAATAAACGAGGTTGGTCCCAATACGAGCGTCAGCAGGAGGAGCAACAAGGCCAATACCAGGTTCGTATTGCTCAAATACTTGATTCCCCGATCCAGTCCTGTCGTAGCCGAGAGCAGAAATAGCACTGTAATAATGGAAATGATCACGATTTGCACGGTGGTGTTGGACGGCAATCCAAAGAGGTGAGACAAACCTCCGTTTATTTGCAGAGTTCCGAGGCCAAGTGAGGTTGCGACACCGAATGCCGTGGCGATGACAGCCAAAATATCGATCCCTTTTCCGAGCGGTCCATGTATGCGCTCACCGAGCAGCGGGCCAAAGGTGGAGGAGATCAAGCCCTTCGCTCCTTTGCGAAATTGAAAATATGCGAGAGCGAGAGCGATGAGAGCGTAGATCCCCCAAGGATGCAGGCCCCAGTGAAAAAATGCATAACGCAGAGCGGTTTGTGCGGCTTCGGTCGTTTGTCCAGTCACACCTGCTGGTGGAGAGAAGTAATGAGAGACGGGCTCCGCCACTCCCCAAAAGACAAGACCAATTCCCATCCCAGCAGAAAACAACATAGCAAACCAGGTGGGGAGCGAATATTCCGGCTCGTCATCGTCGCTCCCCAAAGGGATTTGTCCGTATCTGCTAAAGGCAAGAAAGATACAAAAGATCAGAAAACCGAAAGTCACGATTAAATAAAACCAGCCAAAATTCGTCGTGGTCACTTTCAGTACATGGGAAGCCGCAGAGGCGAAAAGCTCAGGAGAAATCGCGCCGAACAGCACAATGACAAATACAATGACCAAGGATATCAGGAAAGTCATCTTTATCCTCCCGGGAATCTACAAGAAATGGTAATAGTTTATCATCCCGCGGGATTTCCAAGATTATTCCGGATGTGACCGCCCCTGAATGGAGTTACGATGAAAACGTCTCGATAAACCGATTCGCCGCTTTGGACAGATGACGTCCAGACTGCCAGACGACAGCAGCGGAGGAATAAATGGAAGTTCCGGAGAGTCGAATCCCGCGAATTTGTTCGCTCTGATGAGTTTCCCATGCCGAGATAGGGACGATGGAGGAACCGACCGAGGAGGCGACCATGCTGACGATGAGAGAGATGTCCGGGCACTCGCAGATCACGTGCGGTTCCACGCCTAGACGGGAGAATTCCTTGATAATCAAGTCGTAGATGCCCAATCCTGGTGTGCTCGGCATGATGAGTGGAAGCTCGGCGATCTCGCGCATTTCGATTTCCTTGCGATCGGCATAGGGGGAGGTGGCAGGAACAATGAGCACAAAATCCTCTTCCTCCAACGGAATCATGGTGCAGTTGTTCAAGGAGTGGGGGAGGCGTACGATAGCGACTTCTATGGTTCTGCGCTCCAGCCACTGATTGAGGAGCTGCGTATCGCCTTTCCAGATTTTATACGTAATGAGCGGATATTTTTGCTGAAACACACGAATTTGTTCTGGCAGGCGATAGGCCGACAGTGCACTGACACCGATGGACAACGTCCCCCGAATGCCTTCGCCTGTTTCTTTGACCTCGGAGAGAGCTTCCTCCATTTGATGAACGATATTGAGCGCCTGCTTATAGAGGGTGACGCCTGCTTCTGTCAGGACCATTTGTTTGCCCGAGCGTTCAATGAGCATGACCCCGAGCTCTTCCTCCATTTGTTTCAGTTGCTGACTCAAAGGCGGCTGGGCCATATTCAGTCTTTTAGCCGCTCCTGTTATCTGACCTTCCTCTGCTATGGCGATAAAGTAACGCAGTTGCCGAATATCCACGCGCAATGCCTTCTTTCCTTACGAGAATGGATCCATATGAAAACGATATGAAAATTAGATTTTATGGATATTTTTCATATTGATGAAGCTATGATAGCATGTTTTCTGTGAATCTTCACTTCATGGAAAAGACATAAAGGAAAGAAGGGGAAATCCGTGCGTACGTGGATGGAAAAGCTATTTCACTTGCGCGCTTACGACACGACGTTTCAAAGGGAATTCATCGCCGGATTCATTGGCTTTGTCACCATTGTCTACATTGTTGCCGTAAACGCTTCGATTTTAAATGATGCTGGAATACCGATGGAAGCAGGCATTCTGGCGACTGTATTGACGGCATTTATCGGGTCACTTCTTATGGCCTTTTGGGCAAATGCTCCTATTATTCTGGTTCCCGGTATGGGAATCAATGCCCTTTTTACGTATACGTTATGCCAATCGATGGGCCTTACTTGGCAGGAAGCATTGGCTGCTGTTTTTGTTTCTGGTCTGATTTTTACTGTGATTGCCTTTACCAAGGCCGCAACGATATTGTCCAATGCGATTCCCTCTTCGCTAAAAGAAGCGATTACCGTAGGGATTGGGTTGTTCTTGACCTTCATCGGTCTGCAAAAAGGCGGGCTGATCGTCATGAATCCGTCTACATTTGTTGCGCTGGGTGACTTGTCCAGCCCGCATGTGATCGTCACGCTGATTACTTTGATTGTTACGTTGATTTTGTTTGTTCGCAATGTGCCAGGCAACTTCTTGATCGGAATTGCGGTTGGTACAGGACTTGGCTTTTTGTTCGGGATTGTCGAGCCAGGAGGGGGAGGAACGTTTTCGTTCGCGGATTACGGAAGCGTATTTGCGGGTTTTTCCTTTTCTGCTATTTGGGCGTTGCCATTTTGGATCGCGACCTTCTCATTGGCGATGGTCATCGTTTTTGAAAATATTGGTTTGATTCATGGGCATACCTCGATGCTTGGACAGCCGCAGAAGTTCGGCCGTTCGCTGCAAGCGAATGCGTTGTCGGCTGTCATCTCTGGCATTTTGGGAACCAGTCCGACAGTTTCGACGGTGGAGACCGCGGCAGGAATCGCAGCAGGAGGACGGACGGGGCTGACCGCACTTGTAACAGGCACCTTATTCTTGCTCTCGCTCGGTTTGCTGCCTGTCATTAAAATGATTCCGGATGGAGCCATTGCGCCAGTGCTCATCATCATCGGCGCACTGATGCTGCAAAATGTACAGAATATCAATCTGAAGGACTTCTCGGAAGGCTTCCCTGCCTTTTTGATCATCGTGATTATCCCGTTGTCCTACAGCATAGTAGATGGAATTGCGTTTGGCTTCGTGGCGTATCCGCTCATGAAGCTCGCATTGGGCAAACGACGCGAAGTGCCTGCACTCATGTACGTTATCGCGGGATTGTTCTTGCTGAATCTCATGCTGCCGATATTCGCATAAAAGAGTAGTTTTCCCTCGACTTCGGTCGGGGGTTTTTTGTTCTGTTCTCTAGAAAGTGATGCAAGCAATGTGAAATAATGGATGGAAGGTTATAGAACAGGAGGCTCTTCCATGATCCATGAAATGACGTTTCAATTACGTACTACTGATTTCGCCAAAGGACTAGCCTGGTACCAGAGCTTTTTGCAAAGAGAGCCGGATTTTGTTCCTCATGAAGGATTTGCTGAGTGGGAAGTCCTGCCTGGTTGTTGGCTGCAGCTGGCAGAGGGGACGCCAGCGGAAGGAAGCGGTCCCATGCGATTTGCCTTGGTCGATATCGAGACGGAAAGAGAAAGACTGATTAAAGAGCTGCAAATCGAACCGTTTGAAATTTTCCAACGGGAAGAAGTACCGGTCAAGTGGGGGACGTTTGCCGATCCATGGGGGAATCGCATTGGTCTTTTCGAGTACTTGGATCCTACTGAAAAAGAGGAAAAGTTAAAAAGGCTTGCGAAGCTATAGTAAAGTAAAACCTCAAAAACAATGAAAAAGTCCCTTGCCAATGAGAGCGGCAAAGGGACTTTTTGTGGAGAGATGTGGATAGATTATCGTTTTACAAACGTAAACGCTTGTTTTACTTGGTCCAGAGACATCATCAGAGGGATGAATTTCTTCCCTTCTTTGCTTGCTGGGTCAAATACTGTGTCTTGTGGCAAGCTTGCTACATATACCGTGTTGGTTGCTTGGTTACGTGCAATTTCGTAGCCGACTGGTGGCTCGTCCGGGTTGTTCAATTTCTTCCAGTCCTTCAGGTCAAACGCGGTGATAACCACAACAGGTGTACGATCTTCGGCTTTCTCAGCATTGAAGATGAAGCGGGTTACACTCTTTGCTTCTGGCAAGTATTCGTCTGCATTTGGGCCAGTTTTTTCTTCAACTAAGATGTTGCCGTTCCAAGATTTTGGACCTTTAAAAGCAAAGGCAGAGTCTTGGCTTTTGAAAGTATCATGGTAGACTTCGAGAGGTTTTACAGCTGGTTCGAAGTTAGCACTCATCAATTCCCATTTGGTTTGGTTCCATTTCCATTTGGATTTGAGGTAGCCGCGAACATCTGCATTGTAATCACCAGTCAGACGCTCTGTGCCTTCCAGTACGTAGAGACCATTTTTGTTGAGATCGATTGGTTTCAGTTCTACGAAGTCCGCTCCGACTACACCTGCTTTGTTTTTATCCAGACCTGGCAGGCCGAGTTCTTTCGCTTTTCCATCCTTAATGTTGTAGATGTGATTGGTTGTGTAGCCACCGCTTCCGCCAGTGCTTGCAGTAACCATGATCTCGCCTTTTTTATCGTAAGTGAAATCTTGAACGGAGAGCTTCGGCTCGTAGCCGTCGTCCTTCACGTCGATGTTAAAAGATTTCTTCGTTTTGCCATCTGTTACTTTGATAGTGAGGTCCTTCACGTATGGGCTGTTTTTCTCTTTTTTCCCGTACAGAACGACTGTGTCTGCGGTCTTGTCACCCGTTACGTCTGCTGTTTTTTTCGTAATCTCTTGCAAGCCTTTTGGTGTAGCAGTTGTGTTGCTTGCATCTGCTGTAATTGCATACCCTCCAGTGAAAAGTACGGAAGTAAGTACAGTTCCTGTTACGAGTTTGTTCAAGTGTTTCAAGTGTTTCATGTGATGAATCTCCTCCCCAGTCTTGCTGACTGATCATGATGTAATGTGTAGTGTGCTGTATCTAGTGCTTGTCCTTGCTACACGTTCATTATGTACGATAGTGTGGATGCATTGGTTACAGACTATCGACATAAATCCTACAAATCAGTAACAGGTAAATGTTAGTGGGCTAGGAGGTTGCTCGCTTCTAGGATTAATGACCGAGAAAATATATTTGATTTTAGACAGACCTGTCTGTATACTAAGTCCAAGGAGAGCGGATGCTCCCCCACCAATATTCAACAAACGAAGGGAAGATCGACCATGAGCAAAGACATTCGACCACCGTTTACAAAGGAGTCTGCATTGGCAAAAGTGCAGTTTGCTGAGGATGCTTGGAATTCTCGCAATCCGGAGCGGGTATCTTTGGGATACTCCGTTGATTCCAATTGGCATAATCGCACAGAATTCTTTACCGGCCGAGAGGCTATCAAGACATTTTTGACAAATAAGTGGGCTAGAGAGCTGGACTACAAACTTGAGAAGGAACTTTGGTGCTACACGGACAATCGGATTGCAGTGCGTTTTGAGTACGAATATCGTGATGCAAATACAGGTCAGTGGATGCGATGCCATGGAAATGAATACTGGGAGTTTGCCGAGGATGGCCTCATGAAGAGACGGGATATGACGGGGAATGATTTTCCTATCAAAGAGGCGGATCGTAAATTCAAATAATGGTTTGAACTATAAAAAAGAAAAAGGATGATAAAAAATGAGTAAAGACATTCGACCACCGTTCACACTTGAATCCGCGTTGGCAAAAGTAAAATTTGCCGAAGATGCTTGGAACTCTCGCGATCCGGAACGCGTGTCACTAGGGTATACCGTTAACTCCAACTGGCGCAACCGCACAGAGTTTTTTACAGGTCGCGAGAATATTAAAGCTTTTTTGACGAAGAAATGGGCAAGGGAGCAGGACTATAAACTCATGAAAGAGCTTTGGTGCTACACGGACAACCGGATTGCGGTTCGTTTTGAGTATGAGTACCGTGATGCAGAAACTGGTCAATGGATGAGATGCCATGGGAATGAGCTTTGGGAGTATGACGAAGACGGTCTTATGAGAAGACGGGATATGAGTGGAAATGATTATCCGATAAACGAAAATGATCGGCGTTACAAATAATCCTCGGGAAATAGCAGCGTGTTCCTAAACCACCGGAAATGAGGTGAAAACGATGACAGTATATTACAAAACAGAAATTGTGGACGGTCTCGCCATTTTTTATCGGGAGGCTGGGAATCAAGAGAATCCGACCATTTTGTTGCTCCATGGGTTTCCATCTTCTTCTCACATGTACCGCAACTTAATTGCCGAGCTCTCTAATGAATACCATATCATTGCACCTGACTATCCTGGTTTCGGTAACAGTGATCAGCCTTCTATGGCCGACTTTGCCTATACCTTCGACAATTTGGCGGATGTTATGGACGCATTTGTCGAGCAGCTCCAATTGAAGAAATACAGCATTTATGTCCACGATTATGGGGCGCCAGTCGGATTCAGATTGGCTATCAAACATCCAGAACGAGTCCAAGCCATTATCTCTCAAAACGGAAATGCATACGAAGAAGGCTTGCTATCCTCGTGGGCTCCCGTACGGACTTATTGGGAAAATCCAGCTGATGATGCCTCTATCAACAATGTTTTAGGTCTGCTGAAACCTGAGTTCACAAAACAGCAGTATGTAAACGGGACACGCAACCCGGAAAAAATCAGCCCAGACAGTTGGAATTTGGACCAATATGTGCTGGAGCGACCTGGGAATAGTGAGATCCAGCTTGCCCTGCTCTATGATTATCAAAACAATTTGAAACAATATCCGAGTTGGCATGAGTATTTCCGGACCTACCAGCCTCCGACATTGGTTGCTTGGGGAAAAAATGATATGTTCTTTGGTCCGGATGGGGCGTTGGCTTACCAAAAGGACTTAAAAGATGTTGATGTTCATCTGCTCAATACGGGTCATTTTCCTTTGGAAGAGGATTTGGAAATCAGCGTAGCGTTAATTAAGCGATTTTTAGGTGAGCGAATAAAGGAATTGGAAAACGGCGTGCAATAACAGCTGAACGGTGACCCGTGGGATGGGCTCTTTGAAAAACTGGCTCTCTTGCGGGTCCGTTCAAAGATTTTTATAGATCATGAATAACACGTATACTCCAGTTGGATCAACAAATGAATAAAATTGGACTTTGCATACGAAAAATAGATGTAATCCACCAAAAGACTAATAATGGAGGAGCCATATGAAAGCGAGCGACCTTGTGGTGCAATGTCTGGAGGCTGAGGGAGTTGAGTACATTTTCGGCATCCCGGGTGAAGAGACTATTGATCTTATCGACTCCTTATCGCGGTCATCGATTCAATTTGTAGTTACGCGGCACGAACAAGGGGCAGCCTTTATGGCAGATGTGTATGGTCGACTCACGGGAAAACCCGGCGTGTGTCTCGCTACGTTGGGGCCTGGCGCGACGAACCTGATTACAGGTGTGGCTAATGCTCACTTGGACCGCTCGCCATTGATTGCCATTACTGGTCAGACAGATCGTAGCCAGCTGCACAAAGAATCACATCAAAATATAGATACGATACAATTATTCAAAGGAATTACAAAATACAATCAGCAGATTTCATCCGCGCACACAATTCCAGAGATCATCCGTAAGGCGTTTGCTCTGGCAACAACCGACAGTTTTGGCGCTGTGCATCTGCAGCTGCCTGTAGATGTTGCTCGGGATACGGTAGTCGGCTCACCACTTCCCATTGGAAGAAAAGCAAAAGTTTGTCCCGACAAGTCCTCGCTGCACACAGCCGCACAGTTAATCATGGAGGCAAAGAGACCAATCATCCTAGTAGGCAACGGTGCGGTTCGTAGTCGAGCTTGGAAAGAAATTCGACAATTAGTAGAGAAAGCGAATTTGCCATTGGTCAATACTTTTATGGCCAAAGGTTTTCTGCCTTTCGATCACCCGCTTAATTTGTTCACAGTCGGCGGAAGTTTCGATCCTGATGGTTTGCTTCCTCTGCATGAAGCAGATTTGGTAATCGCCATTGGATTTGATTTTGTTGAATTTGATTCGAAATTCTGGAACGAGGATAAATCGCGTAAAGTACTGAGTATTAATACCACCTACGCTGAAACTGATGCTCATT
This sequence comes from Brevibacillus sp. HB1.1, assembly GCF_013332445.1. Lineage (NCBI taxonomy): Bacteria > Bacillati > Bacillota > Bacilli > Caryophanales > Paenibacillaceae > Brevibacillus > Brevibacillus sp. HB1.1. The sequence goes on from NZ_JABMIV010000005.1 coordinate 213,134, forward strand.
TTCCCGTTGAATTAGACCTTGTGGGTGATTTGCGAGAAACGATTAAGGCATTATCGAACCTGTTAAATCGGAGGCCCGAACCTGTAGACTATGAGAAGATTCGTGTACGTAGAATGAAGAAGTTGCGGGCCATCCCATCAGAACAGGATCTGCCTCACAAGGTGATGTGGACCTTAAGCAAAAAGCTGCCGAAGGAAAGCATCGTGATTTCTGATGTCGGCTTGCATAAGATTTGGGTATCATTCTGGTACCAGCCAGAACTTCCAGGGCAAACGATTATTTTCAACGGTCTTGCATCAATGGGAGCATCGCTGCCTGGCGCTTTGGCAAGCTGCTTGGTCAAGCCAAACTGTCCTGTGGTTATCATAACGGGAGACGGTGGCTTTCTAATGAATGCTCAGGAGCTCGAGACCGCAAAGCGCTTGGGTCTGAGCTTTACTATCATCATCTTTAATGACCAGCGGTATAGCTTGATAGAGAAGCACCAGTGCAATGCCAATCTAGCGGTTACACAGATTTCTTTTACCAATCCGGATTTTAACCTTTTTGCCCAAAGCTTTGGAGTTGCGTACAGACGTGTTACAAATACAGAGGAGTTTCCTCAAGCTCTTACAGAGGCAGTAGATAGTGGAGAACTGAATTTAATGGAGATCGTTATAAGGAACCCAATTAGAGAGATAAAATAACGTTATTCGCAGAAAAAAAGCCGAAAAATTAAATTTGAAATTATATATACTTGTCTGTATAGTAATGGCGAGGAGACAGAAGGATGAGGGGGGACCAAATAATGAGTGACTTCATTTTAGAACAATTAGGATTTGCTCGACGTCAAACGATTAATTATGTGAGAGAAATGAATGACCGCGATGCTGAAATCATTCCTGTTGGGTTGAAAAATAGCATAAAATGGAATTTGGGACACATATATGTCGTTCAAGAAAAATTCGCTTTTCAACTTTCTGGAAAAGAAGTTCAAATGCCCTCGAATTTCAAGACTTTATTTGACCCAGGAACTCAGCCTTCTAACTGGGATATTAAACCTCCAGCATTGTCAGAGCTGATTGAACTATTGACGGCGCAAATGCTAAGGATCGAATCGACACTTTCGAACAATTTGAAAGAAGCGGTAGAGCCTTCCTATAAATCATCTACTGGACTTTCTTTCACAACAGTTGAGCAATTACTTGGCTTTTCCCTATACCATGAGGCAATGCACTTTGCAACGATCAAAAATATTGGGAAATTAATCGCCAACCTTCGCGTTCATTAATAGAGGAGGAGAAGGCATGAGACAAAGAAAAAAAGAGCAAATACTGGATGTTGCCTCATCCTTGTTTTATAAACAAGGAATTACTGCTACGGGGGTCGATCAAGTTGTAGCAGAATCCGGAGTAGCCAAAATGACGCTGTATAACAACTTTCCTACTAAAGAGCATTTGGTGATAGCTTATCTTGAGACAAGAGATTCCCTTTGGAGAAACTGGTTCGAAACCACAGTTTATAAGAAGGAAGTTACCCCGTCGGAGCGTTTGGTTGCTCTATTTGATACATTAGAAGAGTGGTTCTTGCAACCTGACTTTCGTGGGTGTTCCTTCATAAATACGGCTGCAGAATTTAATGAACCTACTCATTCGTTTCATCAAGTATCTTTAAGACATAAATCATTATTAAAAAATTTTATCAAGAAACTTGTTCAAGAAGCTGGAGTACGGGAGGAAGAGGAACTGGCCAATGCGTTGTATCTTTTGATAGAAGGCAGCATTGTTACTGCAATGATCGAGGGAAATCACGAAGCAGTTCATCATGCTCGCAAAACGGCTCAGAAGCTCGTAAGTATCTTTCTAAAAGAAGCATCAAGTGGCGTGGAAGAGGGTATTCATTAAAAATCGGCGGACATCGATTTTTATTAATGCCATATCCATAAATGGTAGTTTTTACATTGCATTCAGGATGAAATCGACTAGAGGCCTATGCATTGTGATACTGGCCTCTAATAGTACCCATTGATAAGACCATCGCCCTTAGTGATGGTTTTTTTGCTCTGGCTTTTCATTGTTGATAAAATAAAAGAATGCAAGTAAAATGATTGAATGCTCAAACGGGCCGCGGTTCGTAAACTCCCGCGTTATCAAAACTAGGAGGAAATCATATGTTTAATTTTTGGATCGGAGTGCTTTTTGCTCTGGTGAACTTCGGGCTGTTCCTGCTCTGCTACCGACTGTTCGGCAGAATGGGACTGTACGCGTGGATCGGGATGGCTACCGTGCTAGCCAACATCCAGGTGGTCAAAACAATCGAGATGTTCGGCTTGGTCATGACGCTCGGCAATACGATTTATGCTTCTATTTATTTGGTAAGCGATCTATTGAACGAGAAGTATGGGGAAAGAGAAGCGAAAAAAGCCGTATGGTTCGGCTTCTTTACCTTAATTGCGGCAACGATCATCATGCAGCTCGTGCTGGTGTTTGAACCACAGGAAACAGATATTGCCCAAGGTTCCTTAGAGACGATTTTTGGCTTGATGCCAAGAGTGGCATTGGGTAGCTTGTGTGCGTATTTTGTCAGCCAATTTGTCGACGTGAAAATCTATTCGTGGCTGAAGAAAAAATGTCCAGGCCGTAATCAGCTCTGGATTCGCAATAATGGAAGCACGCTCTTCAGTCAATTGCTCGACTCGGTCACCTTTTGTACGATTGCCTTTTTGGGAGAATTCCCGATGGACGTATGGTGGCAAATCCTGTTGACTACCTACCTGATCAAGTTTGTCGTATCGGCAGCTTCGACGCCGGTTCTTTATATCGCACGCAGTATGAAAGTGGACGAAAGCTAATTGACAAAAACAAAGAAAAACCGCCAAGGACGATGGACCTTGGCGGTTTTTGTTTTTACAAGTTTAGAAGGATTATACAAACTTTACATCAAATTTACATAAGGTTCAGGTTATACGTTTACCATTTCATAGTAGATACTTCCGAATGATGTGAGGAGGAATGATGCAAGAATGTTGAAAAAAAGAGGAAATGCTTCCAAATGGCCGAAGCTGGCGCTAATGGCCGCGGTCATGATGGGAACTGTTTTACCGACCGGGTGGATGCCACAGGCAAAAGCCGCGCGGGCTGATCATGTGGTGATCAGTGAGGTGTATGGGGGTGGGGGAAATTCTGGCGCCCATTACAAGAACGATTTCATTGAGCTGTACAACCCGACAGACACGGCTGTTTCACTTGTAGGGTGGTCTGTTCAGTATGCTGCTGCTACTGGACCCAGCTGGAACAAGACCGATTTGACAGGAAGCATAGCTCCCTATGGTTTTTATTTGATTCAGCAAGCAGCAGGAACGGGCGGTGTAGCAGACCTCCCTGCTCCTGAGGTTACGGGAACGCTTGCAATGGCTGGAGCACAAGGAAAGGTCGCATTGGTTAGCCATGCTACGCCTTTAACCGGGGCGGGTGTATCCTCTCAACCAGGTGTTGTAGATATGGTCGGATACGGAGGAGCAAATGCATATGAGGGCAACTCTCCTGCACCAGCTACTTCAAACTCGACCAGCGCCCAACGCATAAGTGACGCCAGCGGTATCGTACCGAACGGAGGAAATGGCTGGGATACCAATAACAACGGCAACGATTTTATCACAGGAGCACCTACCCCGAAAAACGCACAAAGCCCAGTAGAACCACCGCTACCAACAGATGCGACCGAAAAGCTGAACGCTACAGAACTTATTTTTGATCATACTGATCCTATCCAAGCAACAATTCGCGGCTATGTCGGTCAAGGGCGGACTATTAAGGTTTATGCGAGTCAGCCTACAGGAACAGGTAGCGACACTCCTTTGGCACAACAAGATTCGGATGCTTCCGGGTTAATCGAGCTGACTTTTACCAATCCCGATCCAAATGCGCAGGGAGTCTATCTGACTGCAACGGAAGGGAGTAAGAAAGAGAGCACGAGCATCGAGCTGAGGCCAGCGGTAGCCAGCACAGCTTTGATCCAGGGAAAAGTCAGCCTGCAAGCCGTGAATGGTGTGGGCGAGCTGCGAGGAGAAGCTGGAGCGGCAGCAGGGAATGCGATACTGCGCGCATACGATCCGCAAAAACAACCGCTTTTGCTTAGTAATAAAGAAACAGGAATCGCACAGGCAAACGGGTCATTTTCCTTTACGATTCCAAACATCGATCAGCTGGATCATATTCTCGTAACGCAGCAAACAGCTGGGGAATATGGCAAGTCGTTTGAGAGTCAGGAAGTCAACATCACCAAGTCAGCCTTGGGTTCGACGACGATTGCTGAAGCAAGAAACACCCCTGTAGGAACGAACGTGATTGTCGTCGGAACGGTGACGGCGATGTTTGAGGCGGGCGGACAAAACAACGTCTATTTCCAAGACGATACGGCGGGACTCGTCCTTCGTGCGCCAGGATTGACTGGCAAAATTGAAGTAGGAGACAAGATTCGCGCTACCGGAAAAATGAATGACTATAATGGGCTGGCACAGCTCGAAGCAGCTACTAGCAACGTGGAAATCGTGCAGAAGCAGGCGGGCGTGCCTAACCCACAACTGGTGATTTCTACTGATTTTGCGGCTGCTACAGGAGAGGCTTTGGAAGGTAAGCTGGTGACGGTAAAAGTAGTCACCGTCAAATCAGTAACGAGCGGCAATTATACGCTGGAGGATCAGCACGGCAAGTTTGTGTCTCGTCCTGCTGCCACTCTTCCGCTTCCAGTGAACAAGAGCTATGCCGCTATTACAGGCGTGGTCAACTACGATCGCAATGAATACAAGCTGGTCCCGCGCACTGCCGCTGATCTCGTAGAGGACGAGAATAAAGTCCCTATGGTTACAGCGAGTCCAGCAGGTTCTATGGTGACACAGGGAACAAAAGTCACGCTTTCAACGACGATGGCTGACGCCACGATCTTCTATACGATTGATGGTTCAACGCCGAGCAGGGATAGCCAGAAGTATACGGGTTCGATCCAGATTGATGCGGATACGACCGTTTCAGCCATAGCCGTCAAGGATGGTTACACAGACAGCAATGTAGCGACCTTCCGCTACATGATTCAAAAAGAAAACATTCGCATTCATGACATTCAAGGAACGTCGCACCGATCATCGATGGCCGATGGAACAGTGAATAATGTTCCGGGAATCGTAACGGCTATCGTCAGAAGCGGCAGCAATGTACAAGGCTTTTATATGCAAGACCCGCAGCCGGACGCAGATCCATTTACCTCGGAAGGCATTTATGTTTATGAGCCAAAAGCAGCGGTCAGCCCGGGCGATGAAGTAACCGTTAGCGGAACCGTCAAGGAATACGTGCCATCGAACAGAGCGGGTACAGACCTCACGCAGACGCAAATTGATGCGACCAACGTTGTGATCGGCGCTAGAAAGGCACTCCCAGACCCACTCATCCTGGGCAAGGACAACTATGAATATCCGAAAGGAATCATCGACAACGACAGTCTCGGCAAATTCGATCCAGACCAAGACGGGATAGACTTCTGGGAAAGTCTCGAAGGCATGCTGGTGCAGATTGACAATCCAATCGTAGTTGGCGAAACCAAGACATTTACCAATCCACGTGCAACGGAATTTGTCGTCATCGATGATCAAGCCCATCCGAGTCAGCCACGTACACCAGCCGGTGGGGTGGTGCTAGCGGCAAATGATTTTCACCCTGAGCGTATCACGGTATCGGACAAACTCGAATCGATTGCCGGAGAGGTAAAAGTCGGCGACAAATTTGACGGCCCACTGTTAGGCATCATTGACTACAGCTTTGCGAATTACAAGCTGTTCCATACAAAACCATTTACGGTACAGGCAAGCCATTACGAGCAGCCAGTGACGAGTATTTCCCCAAAGGAAGACAAGCTGACAGTCGCTTCGTACAACATCGAGAATTTTTCGGCTAATACCGATTCTGCCAAAATCAATCGCATCGCCGAGACGATTGTGGACAACATGAAGGGGCCGGATATCATCGGTGTGGTGGAAATGCAGGACAATAATGGGCCAACGGACAATGGGCAAACAGATGCTACACAGTCTGCGGACGCATTGATCAAAGCAATTGAAAGCAAAAACGGCCCGACTTACCGATACACCGATATTGCGCCACAGAACAATCAAGATGGTGGACAGCCAGGAGGAAACATCCGTGTCGGTTTCTTCTACAATCCAGAACGGGTACAGCTGGCAGAAGGAACGCCAGGAAGTGCGACAGATGCGGTGCAAATCGAGAAAAGAGATGGCGTGGCGCATCTTTCTCTCAATCCAGGGCGGGTAGATCCGACCAACGATGCGTTTGCTTCGAGCCGTAAGCCACTGGCTGCGGAATTCGTTTTCCAAGGTGAGCCTGTCATTGTCATTGCCAACCATTTTAACTCCAAGGGTGGAGATCAAGCGCTGTTTGGAAAAGATCAGCCGCCACAGCTGGTGAGTGAAGTACAACGCATGAAAATTGCCCGTGTGTTAAACAACTTTGTAAAAGAAATCCATGCGGCTGAAGCGAAAGCAAATGTTGTGGTGCTGGGTGATCTCAACGATTTCCCGTTTTCGAATCCAGTGCAGGAATTGGCAGATGGCGTTTTGACCAATATGGTGGAGACACTGCCAAAGGGTGAGCAGTATACGTACGTGTACCAAGGGAACTCCCAAGTCTTGGATCAAATTTTGGTTAGCAACCATTTGGAGGACGACACGAAGGTTGATATCGTTCACATCAACGCTGGCTTGACTGAGAGAGAGGGACGTGTGAGTGATCATAATCCTGTCCTTGTACAGCTGGACTTGAAGGATCATGGCACGCCGGAAAGAACAGCACAAGAAGTGGCAGAAAGCATCACGCAGCTCACACAGCCAGCAGCGGGTGAGACGCGCTTGAAGCTGCCAGAAGTACCTTCAGGCTTTACCATCGCGATCAAGTCGTCTAGTGATCCAGCGATTATTGCGCAGGACGGCAAAATTACGCCGCCAAATCGCCAGACGAATGTAGACCTGATTTTGGAGGTCACACGAACATCCGACCAATCGACAGCAGTGACGAAAGCATTGACCGTGCTGGTTCCAGCTAAGCCGGACTCACCACCGCCAGTTACACCGCCGGACAGAACACCGACACCGGACTCGCAGCGAGATTTGAATAAGCAAGCAGCTCAGGTCATCTCCGCAAGTAACGAGGAGAACGCCATTTTAGGACAGGTGGATCAAGTACTCAGCCATCTGGAAAAACTTCTAGATGCCCAGCAGTGGACGCCGACTGAGAAATGGGAGACAGTCACTGATACGATCGCGACTGTACTCGAGGCAGTGGCTGAGCAGGCCGAGCGAGGAACCATCAGTGAAGAGGCACTCCAAGATGTGACCAAGAGCTTTTTGGACAAAGCATTTGACCCGCTTACAGAAGAGGGCATCGAGGATGAAGAGATTGCCCGTCTGGCACTTGCCTCCTTGACGAGCTTGGCGAAAACAGCGCTGGAGCCGCTCGATGAAAAGGATATTTCCAAAGAGGTAGCCAAGCATGTCCGTACACTGGCGGAAAAGCTTTTGAAAAAGCTTGGTACTGTCGTCATTGAAGATGGGGATGAGATCAAGGCAGATGACGAACAAGTAGATGAACTTCTGGACATACTCGGGGAATTCATGAAAGCAATCGAGTCCGTGAAAGAAAAAATCGGATTTGCTCCGGTGTTGTTCATTCAGGTGGAAGAAAGCGATGACGATGCGAACGACACGCGTTCTCGCAAGGAAGAATCTGATCCGACGGTGACGCTGGAACAGCAGCTGGTTGAACAATTGAAGAAAAAAGAGGTAGGCATCCGTGTAACTTTGGACAGCGAAGCGTGGGTAGAGGTGCCGGGTGCATACTTTGCTGCTGAGCGTGCACGAGAGTTTGCCCTCTCCCTGACAAAAGCAAATGAAAACGGCTGGAAGGGCGTGCCGAACCCGGGTGAAGCTTATCAATTGCAAGCGTGGAGCAAGGGTAAAAAGCTGACAAGCCTCGGAAAAACAGGCTATACACTCGGGCTACCTATCGCTGAAGATGCAAGCGAAAAGCTCCAAGCCTACTCGTACCGGAGTAATATGTGGAGGCCAGCTATAGGACTGAAAGGAAAACCAGTCAAAGTGGTAAAAGAAGGCGATGTAGGGATCTTTACAGTAGTGACGGCTTCCTCTTATGTAGTTGGTGAGACTGCCCTGAAAAGAATCGAGATCAAACCGAAGTCTCTCAAACTAGCACAGGGTGAGGAAGCACAGCTCGAAGTTACAGCTATTCTCGGGAACGATGCAGAAGAAGACGTTACGGATGCAAAAGGAATCGAGTTCAAATCGAGCAAGCCCGATCAGGTAGAGGTGGATGAAACAGGTCGGATTCTCGTTTTGGAGGATGCCAAACCAAAGACGAGAGTAACCATCACGATCAGCTATGCTGGCAAGACAGCCAATGTAACCGTTACGGTTAAGTAGCAAGAGAAAAAAACGGGTTGGGAGATAGCTTCCCAGCCCGTTTTTTGTTGTGGAAATGGATTAGATACGTGCCATCCCCATCACTTTTTCAACTTTGTACAGCATCTCGTTCGCGACCTTATTCGCTTTGTCTGCCCCGGCAGTCAGGATATCATCCAGCTCAGAGGAGTGGAACAGCTGCTCGAAGCGTTCTTGAATCGGACGCAATGTTTCTACGACAACTTCTGCCAGCTCGGTTTTGAATGCGCCGTAACCCTTACCCTCGTACATCGCTTCGATCTCATCCAGAGTTTTTCCGGAGCAGAGGGAGTAGATGGTCATGAGGTTAGAGACAGCAGGCTTTTCTGCTTTGTCATAACGCACAACGCTGTCGGAATCCGTTTGCGCGCGCTTGATTTTTTTCGTGATGGTGTCTGCATCATCCAGCATGGAGATGAAGGCGCCTTGGTTTGGATCGGATTTACTCATTTTCTTGGTGCCTTCAGCAAGGGACATGATGCGTGCGCCAGTCTCCGGCAGGCGAACTTCTGGAATGGTGAAAATGTCACCATAACGGTTGTTAAAACGAGCGGCTAAATCACGAGTCAGCTCCAGATGCTGCTTCTGATCCTCGCCCACAGGGACGAAATCAGTGCCGTACAGCAAAATATCAGCAGCCATCAATGGAGGATAAGCCAGCAGACCGCCTGGAATGGATTCGCCGCGTCCATCGGATTTGTCCTTGAATTGGGTCATGCGCTCCAATTCCCCCAAGTAAGAGGTACACAGCATGATCCAGCCGAGCTTGGCATGAGCCGGTACTTCCGATTGGACGAACAGCGTCATTTTGTTCGGATCGAGGCCAACGGACAAATAGAGAGCCGCGAGACGACGGATGTTTTCGCGCAGGACAGCAGGCTCCTGTGGAACGGTGATCGCATGCTGGTCTACGATGCAGTAAAAGCAGTTGAACTGATCTTGAAGCGGAACGAAGTGCTTCATTGCGCCCAAGTAGTTGCCGAGTGTCATAATGCCGCTCGGTTGAATGCCGGAAAAGATGGTTTTCATGGGAAAGTTGCTCCTTTCAATGTTAGATGCGAGTTTAGAAAGTTGAGTTCAAAAAGTCGACTTTTCGATGCCGCATAAGCTTTCAGGACTACTTCGTGATCAAAAGTCGATTTTTTGAATGTCCGCTTTAGAATACAAAAAGGTCCATCCGCCCTGGACAGGGACGAATGAACCGTGGTGCCACCCTTGTTATTTCACGTACGGAATCATCCATACGCAAAATCTCTTTGATCCGTACCGTTTCTGTGTCAGACAGCTTGATACGGTGTCCATTGTAACGTACGGACGTAACGCCAAAGCCTACTGCCGCCATGAGAGCGGGTTCGGTTTGGAGCTCGGAAGCCCATTCATCATTTCCTTAACACTGATTCGCACCAACCATCAGCTCTCTGAAGTCTCGAGAAATGACTACTCTTCTTCCTCATTGCCATCAAATGATACCCTTTGAGCAAACATTTTACATAGAGTGGAATAAAAAAGCAAGTGGGTATTGACAAGGAAATCCAAAAGATGTAAAAGTAACTCAAGAGTTATATAACTTTCGAGTTACTTTTGGAGTGAGAAAATGACCAATGACAAATTGTCTAAAGGGGAGCAGAGTCGCGGTCGGTTACTTGCGGCGGCAGCTTCTGAGTTCGCGGCAAAAGGCTTTCATCGTACACGGGTGAGCGACATCGTGAAAGCAGCAGGCCTGACACAGGCGTCGTTTTACCAGTATTTCGACAGCAAGGAAGGCTTGTATCAGCAGTTGACGGACACATTTGCCACCAAGCTATGGGAATTGGCGGACAGCGGTCAGAAGGTAACGGTCTTGACGAAGGCAGATGTCTTCGGTCAAGTACGGGAGAATCTGCTCACCTTGTTCCGATTTTTTCAGGAGCAGCCTGAATTGACCCGGATCGTACTGTATCAGGCGGAAGAGGGCGAAGAGCTGCATCGTAAGCTGGCTTCAATTGTTGCTGTCAACCTGCGAAAAAATCAGAGTGCTGGGCACGTCCGTGTCGAGTTGTCTGTGGAGGTGGCGGCAGAGGCAATGATCGCAGTCGTAGACCGTATGACGACGCGGTATTTGCTGACGGGCGAGAAAACAGCGGAGCAGCTTGCGGACGACGCAGTATCTTTTTTGGCATATGGAATTTTGCAGGCAAACGAATAGGAAGAGGGTGCTTGTATGCTGGAGCTGTCCCATCTGATTTGGCTGTTTTTAGTCGTTTTCATGGTTCATGATTTCGAGGAGATCGTGATGGTAGAAGGTTGGGTGCGAGCAAAAAAAGACCTCATTAGACAGACAATGCCAGAACGGCTAATGAAGATGATGGAGCCTTCGCTTTCGATGAGTACAGCGCAATTTGCGGTCGCAGTCTCTTGTATTTTCGCCGTTTTATCGGTAGCGGTGATCCTGACTGTCACGACGCTTTCGACTGGAACGTACCTCCCGTTTTTTCTAGTTTGTCTGCATGTGATGTTTCTCCATGTTTTCATGCATGTTGGTCATACCGTTGTTCTTCGCACGTACACACCTGGTGTGGTGACGGCTGTGGCATTCGTTTTGCCATATAGTTTGTATACGTATGATCGATTGCTTGAGGCTGGGCTTGCGACGTGGCCGTTGATATGGAGCACGTTGCCGTACAGCTTGCTGATCATCCCTGTTTTATACGCGGCACACCGGATTGGGGAGGCAGCAGGTAAAGTGATCCCCCGATGAGAAAAAGAAAGGGAGTATGTTATCCTAGTAGTGGTTGTTCAAAAAGTTGTTTATTGATCACAGAAGCAGTCCACAAGTAGGAAGAGATTGGTGTGAAAGAGGGAATTTTGTTGAAGCTGCGACTAGGCGTAATAGGCGCGGATGATTCACTTGCCATCATCGAATCAGTCATGCGAGAGTTTCCCGAAATTGAATACTTGCCGATTGTCTATTGGAAAGAAGAAGAAATCCTCGGTCTGATCTTGCCGCATGTGGATGAGGTGGATATGTGGCTTTTCTCCGGACAGGTCCCTTATGCCATGGTGAGCGAGTCAGGCAAGGTCCAAGTGCCGATGGCTTATGTGCCTCATCTCGGTGCGAGCTTGTACAGAACCTTGCTTCATCTGTCCCATCAATTGGGAATTCGGGTGGATGAAGTGAGCTTTGATACATTTTCACCAGAAGAACTGGAGCATTTTATGGACGAAGCGGGTATCGATGGTGGTTACAAATGGCTCAAGCATTATGAGGGAGCAATCTCAGCGGATGAACTGGCCGATTACCACGAACAGCTTTGGAGAGCAGGCAAGACTAAGGTGGCTGTCACCTGCTTGCGGACAGCAGATGTAGAGCTGGCACGGAGAGGTGTCCCTGTACATCGGGTCGTGCCGACACGTGCAGGCGTGATTTCGGTTATTCACATGCTTTTGCGTACGCACGAAATGCTTCACTTCAAAGATACCCAAATTGCCGTGCAGATGATGGAGATCGATCCATTTCGTGAGCTTGCCGGTGGCAACTTTTCCACAGATGAATGGCAAAATGCCGAGATCAAGACGATGGAAAAGCTGTTGCGATACGCGAAGTATTTGCAAGGCTCACTGAAGACAGCAGGTCCCGGACGATACGTCATTTATACAACGCGGGGTAACCTGCAAGAAGTGACTCGTGACTATGCGACCATGCCGGATTTGGAAGAGCTGTTTGGCATTCGTGCTGATCTGGTGACGTGCGGAATCGGGATCGGCAAGACTGCTTATGAAGCAGAAATCCACGGGGGCGCGGCTTTGTTGCACGCCAAAGAGCGCGGGACAGGCAACTGGATGGTCTTCTTTGATGACAAAAGTGTCGTAGGACCGCTTGGCCGTGCTGAACAGATCACCTATCGGTACGACTCAGAAAAGCTGCAAGAGCTCAGCCAGCTTACCTCTCTCAGTGTCATGACGCTCGCCAAGCTCTACTCCATACTCAAAAAGCGAGGCTCTCAGGAAATTCATGCGACAGAATTAGCCTCGTATCTACAAATTTTGCCACGAAGCGCCAGACGCATCCTGATTGAACTGGAGTCAAAGGGACTCGCGCAGGTGATCAGGGAAGAAAACCCGCACCCGCGGGGCAGACCGCGCAAGGTGTATCGGATCGTATGGCAAGCGCAATTGTAATAAATTTACCAATTAATCATTTCTTTCGGGAAATGATTTTTTTGTCGTTAAAAAATTGTTCTCAAATTCACATTTATGACAAATAATAAGAGATGTAAACAACTATGAACTTACATAAAAAACAATATTTTCCAAGGAGGAGTTAACAAGTATGAAAAAATCGGTTTTTGCAGTAACACTCAGCTTCGCAATAGGTAGTTCTACCTTCCTGCCGCTAGCTGCGCAGGCCGAATCCGAAAGCATCGTCTATAGCGCTGAGTGGGATACCCCCGAATTTATTGGAGAAGAGTTCGAGGCAGAAGATCTGGATGGCGAAGACAAAGTTTGGGGATTCCTGGAGCAACATCAAGATTCCTTCCGCATTGACGGAGAAGTGAGAGATCACTTTAAAGTGCTTGATGAAGTGACAGACAGAGAGACAGACATGACTCACTACCGCGTACAAGAAATGTACGAAGGCATCCCGGTCTATGGTTATCAGCAGACGATTCACGTAAACGAGGATGGAAATGTAACGGCATTCCTCGGTAACTACGCGCCTGACCTGTCAAACAATGATAAGCTGACGGAAAAACCAAAACTCAAAGCAGATAAAGCGGTTAAAGAGGCCATCAAGGATTTGGAGGATGAGATTGACAAAGAAGTGAAGAAGTTCGAGGTGAAGCCAAAAGGGAACCTCTATATCTACATCCACGAAGATGAATCGTATTTGGCTTATGAAGTGGAGCTGAATTTCCTCGATCCGCAGCCAGGGCGTTGGAAGTATTTCATCGATGCAAACACTGGTGACGTGATTAACAAATACAATATGCTCCATGAGGTTACAGGAACGGGTACGGGGGTACTTGGTGACTCTAAGTCCTTCGAAGTAACGAAAGTAAGCAATACAAACTACACGGCGAAAGATACGACTCGCGGTAAGGGAATTGAGACGTACAATGCACGGAACAGATACACCCTCCCAGGCACGCTTGGCTCTGATACCGATAACAAATGGACAGATGGAGCACTTGTAGACGCGCATGCCTATGCACAGAAAACCTACGATTACTACAAAAACGCACATAACCGCAACAGCTATGACAACAACGGTGCGAAATTGATTTCTACTGTCCATTACGGTAGCAACTACAACAACGCATTCTGGAACGGCGTGCAAATGGTATACGGGGATGGAGATGGCAGCGTATTCCGCCCATTGTCTGCTGGCTTGGATGTCGTCGCACATGAATTGACACATGCCGTTACAGAAAAAACAGCTAATCTGATCTATCAAAATGAGTCCGGTGCGTTAAATGAATCCATCTCTGACATCTTCGGGGCAATGATTGACAACGATGATTGGCTCATGGGTGAAGATGTATACACACCTGGAACGCCTGGCGACGCACTGCGCTCTCTCGAAGATCCAACAGTTGCTGGTGATCCTGACCACTACAGCGATCGCTACACAGGTCCAAATGACAACGGAGGCGTACACACTAACAGCGGTATCAATAACAAAGCAGCATATCTCCTCGCAGAGGGTGGTTCACACCACGGTGTAACGGTCACAGGCATTGGTCGCAATGACACAGCAAAAATCTACTACTACGCCCTAACAAACTACCTCAATCCAAACTCTAATTTCTCCGCTATGCGACAAGCAGCTATTCAATCCGCAACAGTTCTTTTCGGTGCTAATTCCCAACAAGTAGAATCAGTAAAAGATGCGTATGATGCAATTGGAGTGCAATAATCAAATAAAGTATTTTGTTACACGAAATATTTGTCATACTATTTGAAAAATTGCTTTGCTCCTATTGTGGGGCAAGGCAGTTTTTTGTATGTTGAGACAGCAGTGCATCTAAAGCAGAGAAATTTAATTGTAATAAATTTACAAAAAATAGTTTTCAAATTCAGAATTATGATAAATAATAAAAGATATAAACAACTATGAATTTACATAAAAAACAATATTTTCCAAGAAGGGGTTTAACAAGTATGAAAAAATCGGTTTTTGCAGTAACACTCAGCTTCGCATTAGGTACATCCACCTTCCTGCCGCTAGCTGCGCAGGCCGAATCCGAAAGTATCGTCTTTAGCGCTGAGTGGGATACCCCCGAATTTATCGGAGAAGAGTTCGAGGCAGAAGATCTGGATGGCGAAGACAAAGTTTGGGGATTCCTAGAGCAACATCAAGATTCCTTCCGCATTGACGGAGAAGTGAGAGACCACTTTAAAGTGCTAGATGAAGTGACAGACAGAGAGACAGACATGACTCACTACCGCGTACAAGAAATGTACGAAGGTATCCCGGTCTTTGGTTATCAGCAGACGATTCACGTAAACGAGGATGGAAATGTAACGGCATTCCTCGGGAATTACGCACCTAACTTGGCAGATAACGATAAGCTGACGAAAAAACCAAAGCTGAAGGCAGATAAGGCAGTAAAAGAGGCTATGAAGGATTTGGAGGATGAGATTGACGAAAAAGTGGAGAAGTTCGAGGTAAAGCCAAAAGGAAACCTCTATATCTATATCCACGAAGATGAATCGTATTTGGCTTATGAAGTGGAACTGAATTTCCTCGATCCGCTACCAGGCCGTTGGAAGTATTTCATCGACGCAAACACTGGTGACGTGATTAACAAATACAATATGCTCCATGAGATTACAGGGACGGGTACAGGAGTACTAGGTGACACCAAATCGTTTGAAGTAACGAAAGTAAGCAATACCAACTATACGGCGAAAGATACGACGCGCGGCAAGGGAATTGAGACGTACAATGCACAAAACAGATATACCCAACCTGGTACTCTAGGTTCTGACTCGGATAACAACTGGACAGATGGAGCAATAGTCGACGCTCATGCCTATGCTCAGGCAACCTACGATTACTACAAAAACGCACATAACCGCAACAGCTTTGACAACAAAGGTGCGAAAATCATCTCCACAGTCCATTACGGTAGAAACGATAACCGCGCATTCTGGAACGGCGTGCAAATGACATACGGGGATGGAGATGGACGCAGATTCGGCCCATTGTCCGCTGGCTTGGATGTCGTTGCTCATGAATTAACTCACGCTGTCACAGAACGAACAGCCGGTCTGATCTATGAAAACGAGTCTGGTGCGCTGAACGAATCCATGTCTGACATCTTCGGGGCGATGGTTGATAATGACGATTGGCTAATAGGTGAAGATGTATACACACCAGGAACACCTGGAGACGCACTACGCTCTCTCGAAGATCCAACCATTGCTGGCGATCCTGACCACTACAGCAATCGCTACATGGGTCCAAATGACAAGGGAGGCGTACACATTAACAGCGGAATCAACAACAAAGCAGCATATCTCCTCGCAGAGGGCGGTACACACTCCGGTGTAACGGTCACAGGCATTGGACGAGATGACACAGCAAAAATCTACTACTACGCACTAACAAACTACCTCAATCCAAACTCTAACTTCTCAGCTATGCGACAAGCAGCGATTCAATCCGCGACAGTTCTGTTCGGTGATAATTCCCAACAAGTAGAATCAGTAAGAGATGCGTATGATGCAATTGGTGTGCAATAATCACTAAAATATTTTGTGATACGAAATATTTGTCATACTATTAAAAATTGTCTTGCTCCTATTGTGGGGCAAGGCAATTTTTTGTATGTTGGTGATAATTAGTCGCGGGAGTATACGAAGTTAGAGAGGAGTACCACATGGATCATTTCAAAACCATATTGAGACACCATTATGATATAGACGCTGTTGATGTTACCCCTCAGCAAGGAGGATGGTCGGCGCTTGCTTATAAAGTCATCAGCGACCAGCGTTCCTATTTTTTGAAGGTCTATGAAAAAAGCAGAGCATCTACGCCCAAGTGGACAGCGCTGATCGACAAGTATGTCCCCATTATCCAGTGGCTATCACTCCAAAGCAGACTACAAGGCAAAATTCCAGTTCCACTGCTGACTAGAACCGCAGCGTATAAACATGAAGACGACATGGGCATCTATCAACTGTTTGCCTATATTGAGGGGAAAACCATTGGGAACCAAGCGTTAAACTCGTTGCAAGTTCGCCAGTTAGCAGAAATCATAGCGGAGTTGCATTTGTACGGAGAAGAAATCCCGGTCAGTACGGCTGCCATCAAGGAAGACTTCTGTATCCCATTTGCCAAGCAGTTTAGAGAAATGCTGAACGAAGATATCCACCCTCTGCCTGATGATGTGGATGAAATCGTCAAACCTTTTGCCAACATATTGGCTACCCGCATGAATGATTTGGAGAGGATTGCCGAGCAATTGCGAGGCAGTGAGGTAAAAATGAAGCTTTGCCATACGGACATTCACAACTGGAACCTGATGCATTCTGGTCAGCAGCTCATTCTCATAGACTGGGAAGGATTGAAGCTGGCTCCGGTAGAAGCCGATCTGATGTTTTTGGTAGATCAGCCTTTTTTTGAAGAGTTTATGGCTACTTATCGGAAGACACATACAAATTATGTGATCAATCGGCAAGCGCTGGAGTTCTATCAAATTCGACGTATATGGGAAGATATATATGAACTGTTAGAGCAGCTCTTGTTTGATGAGCAAGAGGAACAGGACCGAGTAGAGACGATCCGGCATTTGGAAGGGGAATTGAGGAAGATTGATGGAGGTTAACATGATCGACGTTACATACCTGAAACAATTATTCCTAAATAGAAGGGAAGATTTACATCTCAGATTGGGTGATATTGGTGATTTGCTGGAGTATGGAACCCATAACCCGAATGACGTTATAACATTTACAGAGTATGCCTTAGACCTTGCGATTGCAGAAGAAAGCTTTGTTGTAAAAGAAAGTTTGTTTCATCTACTTATGATTGCAGTAACCTTTCAAGGAATCGCAAGAAATGTAGAATGGGATCCATTAGCAAACGTTCTGCCTACACTAGACGACGCTATCCTCGTTTATGCATTAGCCATCATTGGTTGTTCAAAAAAACGAAAATTTATAAAAATAATTGAACCGTACTTACATTCTCCTACTGAATATATTAGGCAAACTGCCGCGGAAGCGTTGGAGGAAATCAATTATAACGTAGAAGAATCTCCATAAGGAATATAAGGAAGAATGGTGGGGGTGGGACAGCTTCTTGACAAGTTGCATCCAGGAGGTTATTGTGGACACCTAAAGTCTTTGATCTTAACGTATCCCCAGACTCTAACGGAGTCCTAGTCATTGTATAGGACAGCGCCAATTTTTTAAAAATTACGAATATTATATATCTATAAAAACTCTATAATGAAATGCTTTTCGTTTATCACATAATGAAACAATGGAGGTTACCTATGAACGAAGAAATTACATTCAACGCCAAAATGGTTCTTGCGTACGATGCTAACACGCGAATCTCGATTCCCACCTATGATCTTTTATTCACGATGGCCCAATCCTATTTTCGAGCTCAATTGGGAGAAAAAGCGGCATCATTGCTCGTGATTGGGGCGGGCGGGGGAAATGAACTTTCTGCATGGGGACCGTCTAACCCAAAATGGACGTTCACGGGAGTCGATCCTTCTGCCGAGATGCTTGCAATGGCGAAAAATAAAACGGTTCAACTGGGTATGGAAAGCCGCGTCCAACTCATTCAGGGAACGATAGACGATGTGCCATATCCAGACTCGAAGTACGATGCGGCGAGCTGTATCTTGGTTCTGCACTTCATTAACGATGAGCAGGAGAAGCTGAAGCTGCTCAGGTCCATTAAGGAGCATTTGAAACCGGGAGCTCCCTTCGTACTTGTTAGTGCGTACGGAGACCGCCATGATGCCGAACTTCGAAACAGATTACACATATGGAAAAGCTTTTTTTTAGATGTGGGATACGAATCAGCGAAAGTAGAAGAGATGGGAAACACCATCATGACAAAAGTTTCTTTTCTATCTGAACCTAAAATCGAACAGCTATTGAGAGAAGCTGGCTTTACGCATATAGGCAGGTTTCATTCTACGGGACTTTTTGGGGGATGGATTTGCCATGCGGAATGAATGGCGGCGGCAGTCTAGGACTTTATTTCGAGGTCCATGGCTACCGCCTTTTCAAAATAGACAGACTATTATACAATTAAGGACATAACCGTTAATCAACCGTTATTGGCTCTGTATAGAAGGAGGAGTGGCGCGTCATGATCAATTCGGATCGATTGTGGGATCGTTTGGGACAGCTTGGCAACATTGGGAAGCAAGAGGCGGGCGGCATCACGCGGTTGTCTTTTACGCCTGAGGAACGTGCGGCAAAAGACCTCGTCACAGGCTTTATGAAGGAAGCAGGTCTCACCGTTCGCGAAGACGAGGTTGGGAACTTGATTGGGCGAAAAGAAGGGAAAAATCCGGCCGCCCCTGTCGTTTTGATTGGCTCGCATATCGACTCCGTACCAAATGGCGGCGATTATGACGGTCCACTTGGCGTACTGGCTGGCGTAGAAGTTTTACAGACGATGCAGGAACAGGGGATCGAAACAGAGCATCCGATCGAAGTCACCGCGTTCACGGATGAAGAAGGAACGCGTTTTGGTTACGGGATGATCGGCAGCCGCGGTATCGCGGGTCTGATCAAGCGAGACGAGCTGGAACAAGCAGACAAGAATGGGGTCACGATTGCTGAAGCCATGCGGAAAACGGGGCTTGATCCGGACCGCACTAGTCTCGCGGCGAGAACTCCCGGAAGTGTGAAAGCGTATGTGGAGCTACATATCGAGCAAGGCAAGGTTCTAGAGAGCCGCGGGCTATCTGTCGGGATCGTGACAGGAGTGGCGGGTCCGCTCTGGTTGAATTTCGTGCTAGAGGGAGAAGCCGGTCATGCTGGGGCAACGCCGATGAATTTGCGTTGTGATCCGATGGCAGCAGCCGCTCAGGTGATGCTTGCTATCGAGGAAGAAGCGGGACGGACTGGAACCAGTGTCGGGACGGTTGGAAGGCTGCAAGCATTTCCAGGCGGAGTGAATGTCATTCCTGGACGCGTCGAGTTTTCGCTTGATTTGCGCGACGTGGACGAAGCGATCCGTGATGAAGTGGAACAGCGCATTTACGAACAGGCAAAAGCGATCTGTGCTGAGCGCAATGTGACATTGAAAGTAGAGCTGCTGCAACGCATAGCTCCTGCTGTATGCTCGGACGATATCCAGAATGCTGTAGGCGAAGCGTGTGAGGCAGAAGGCTTGGAAGCATTTAGACTACCGAGTGGCGCAGGGCATGATTGCATGCAGCTAGTTGAGCTGTGCCCGGTTGGCATGATTTTCGCTCGTTCCAAGGACGGCATTAGCCACAACCCAGCAGAGTTCACGACAAAAGAGGATTGTGCGAACGGAGCCCAAGTACTGTACCGCACCGTTTTATCCTTAGCAAAATAGGCATAAGAAATAGTAAGTGGGGGAGCCACGTAAATCAGGAGGAGAGCGGCATGACAGCAACGGCAGTGGTAACGCTTAATAAGGCGGTCGAAGAAATCAAGGATCAGGTAATCGCGTGGAGACGCTATTTGCACGAGAACCCTGAATTATCCTTCCATGAAGAAAAAACAGCACAGTTTGTATACGAGACACTGCTTACCTTTGGCAATCTGGAAGTGTCTAGACCGACGAAAAACAGTGTGATGGCCAGATTAATCGGTTCCGAGCCCGGAAAAGTGCTTGCCATGCGCGCTGATATGGACGCATTGCCGATTACGGAAGAGAATACGTTTGAATTCGTATCGAAAAATCCTGGCGTCATGCATGCGTGCGGACACGACGGACATACTTCCATGCTGCTCGGAACGGCAAAGCTGCTGTCCGGTATGAAGGATCAGATCAAGGGAGAGGTTCGTTTCTTCTTTCAGCACGCAGAGGAAGTATACCCAGGCGGAGCGGAGGAAATGGTACAGGCAGGTGTCATGGACGGCGTAGACATGGTGATTGGTACGCATCTGTGGTCGACGATGGAGTTTGGGACAGTGGGTATCTGCCCAGGTCCAATGATGGCAGCTCCTGATACATTCTGGATCACCGTTCTTGGAAAAGGCGGACATGCGGCGCTTCCGCATGAAACGATCGACAGCATCGCGATTGCATCACAAGTGGTGACTAACCTCCAGCACATCGTATCCCGCAATGCGGATCCGCTCGATAATCTTGTTCTCTCTGTCACACAATTTGTGGGGGGAACGACACATAACGTCATTCCGGGTGCTGTAGAGATTTGCGGGACAGTCCGCAGCTTTGACAAAAATCTGCGCGAGTCCGTTCCGGGACTCATGGAACGCGTGATCAAAGGCATTACAGAAGCACACGGCGCGGGGTACAAGTTCAAGTACGAATTTGGCTATCGCCCGGTTATCAACGATGCCGAAGTGACGAAATTGATGGAAGAGGTCGTAGAAGAATCACTGGGAGCAGAATGGGTAGAGCATATGCGCCCAACCATGGGTGGTGAGGATTTCTCCGCCTTCCAACAAAAAGCGCCAGGCTGCTTCTTCTACGTTGCTGCCGGAAACAAAGAAAAAGGTATCACTTATCCGCACCACCATCCACGTTTTACAATCGACGAGGAGGCGCTCGAAGTCGGCGTGAAAATGTTCGTCAACGCGGCAAGAAAAATCGTGATGTAAAGAGAGTGGCACACATGCAAAAAGAGCTTCCAGTCAAGAGAGACGGGAAGCTCTTTTTGGCGTGCGAAAGTCGGTATCAGACGTTAGTGGGTGAGTTCTTTTTCTTTGGTGTGAAATGATTTTTGAATCTGCGAAATTTGTCCGGCATGGATACCCGTGTGATACATGAGGCGACCCAATGCTTCTAAAGGAGTAGAAGACCCCAATGGCGTTTCAACGGGTTTGTGCCAAGCTTCCTCAGGTAAGTCACGCATCGCATCGATCAAGTGTTGGTTGGAAGCGGTCATGAAATCAGCGAGCTCTTGCACGTTGGTAAATGCAACTTTGGTTCCGGCAGGACCGCTTTTCGTCAATAGCTCTACGTCCGCTGGGATGCTCCGACCGAAAAACCATTCGGCAAACATGTACTCGACCTCAGCGCTATGGCGCAGCATATACCCGATGGAGACTGCATTCATGCTCAACCGCAAATCTTGTTCGGGCAAGCTTTTCGCAGTCTTGTGAAAACGTTCCTGGATGGTGAGCCAAAGTGTCAATGCGGTTGAATAGGTCATGAATGATGCTCCTCCGTTATTTTTTGGATGTGTGGCCATCTCGGTTGACGTGGACAAATTTATCGGCTGTCAGGTCAATGTCGTAAGCCTGACCGAACCCAGCTACATAGCGTCCCTCTGATGGTGTTAATTCGAACAAGGAAAAATCAAGGCCACGCAGCATATCCATCATGTTTTTTCCAAATGACTGTGCAAACAGCTCGAAAATCTCATCGTAACCCGCATTACCCAAATTCATGGCCGAACACACGAAGCGGGCGCGCTGGCGAGCAAACAGATTAGTCGCTTTCGACTCGTCTTCAATGAGCATGACATCGACTGCCGGATTTTCTTCCATGTAGCGATAGTGGTTCGCAATTTTACTAATGTAGATGTAAAACTTTCCATCGTATTTGACGAACGGGGCGTAGGAGAGAAACGGTTTTCCATGCTCGTCGACTGTGCTTAACATGAGTGTCTTCATGTTCGCAGCAAACGATTGGTACTGGGCCTTCATCGCTTCCTTATCCATCGCTTTCATACGAGCACCTCACTTGTTTAGTTTGCTTTTTTCAGTATGTGAATCCTGGGGCTAGAGCTGTCTGGCGAGTACTGAATCTCGGTTTCGACGCCGTACACTTTGCGAATCAGCTCCATCGTAAGCACATCTTGAGGTTTTCCAAAAACACGCAGGCTTCCGTCTTTGATCACACAAATTTTATCGCTGTAGGCGCTGGCGTGATTCAAATCATGCAGCACCATGACAACCGTCAGTTTCAAATCCTGATTCAGCTTGCGAACGAGCTCAAGCACATCCAGTTGATGGGCGATGTCCAAATAGGTAGTTGGCTCATCGAGCAACAAGATTTTCGGTCGTTGAGCCAAAGCCATCGCGATCCATGCACGCTGTGCTTCCCCGCCAGACAATGAGACGAGGTAGCGGTCCTTGTAGCTGAGCAAACCGGTTTGTTCCAAAGCCCACGTGACGATCTCATAGTCTTCGCCACTCAGGCGCTCAAACCATTTTTTATGGGGAACGCGACCATATCCGACCAGCTCTCCTACAGTCACGTCTGACGGGCACGTGTTGGATTGGCAAAGCATGCACATGATGCGAGAGATTTGCTTCATACTCAGGCTGTTCAATTCTTGATCCGCAATACATACACGGCCGCTTTTACAAGGAATCAGACGTGAAATCGCTTTGAGAATCGATGATTTTCCTGAACCGTTTGGCCCAATGATCGAAACAACCTCTCCTGCTTGGATATCGAGGGAAAAGTCATGGACGATCGACTTCGGACCGTAGCTGATGTTCAACGATTGCACCTGTAACATGTCACATGCCCCCTTTTCGCATCAAGTAAAGGAAATAAGGTCCTCCCACGATTGCCATGACAATCCCGGCAGGAATCTCCAAAGGAGCGAATGCAGTTCGACCAAACGTATCGGCCACAAGCAAGACAAGAGAGCCAAGCACGAGGCTAAACGGCAAGCTCAGACGGTAATCAGAGCCGACGAGCATGCGAGCCATGTGCGGCACGACGAGTCCGATAAATCCAACAAGGCCGACAGTCGATACCGAAACAGCTGCCAGATAGACCGCGATGATAGAAAGAGAGAGGCGCAAGCGATGCAAGTTCTGTCCTAAATTGTGAGCGACTTGTTCTCCGAGGCGTAAAATGTTTGCCTGCCTGATCGATAATAGCGCTGCGATCCATCCGACGAGCGAGTAGGGAAGCATCACCATGACATCGCCCATGCCTTTTCCGGACAGACTACCATTCATCCATTGCAGCGCACCCGGTAGCTTGTCACTGTACAAGATGGATAATAACCCGATTGCTCCACCGAAGACAGCATTGACGGCAACCCCCGATAAAATGATGCGCACAGGGGTTAATCCGCCCTGTTTTTTCCAAGCCATGGAGTAGACCATGCCTGCTGCTACTCCGCCGCCAATGATGGCAGCTAGGGGTACCAGGTAAGAATAGTCGGGCACGACCAGCATGATGAACAGCACCGTAACGGCTGCCCCGCTGGATACGCCAGTCAAACCAGGATCGGCCAGCGGATTTTGCATGACTGCTTGCAAGAGGGCACCCGATGCAGCGAGATTCGCTCCAATCAATAGTGCGAGAAAAATACGCGGAATCCGGATATCCCACAGAATGGTTTGACTAGCGGCATCGCCGTGTCCGAGTATGGCTTCTATCGTTTCGGCAAGAGAGAGGCGCACGCTCCCCAGACCAATGGAGAGCAGTGCAGCTACAACGAGCATGATGCAAGCTGTCACCAAGAGAGCTGCTTTCTTGCTCGGAATGTTCTGGGTCACTGGAAAAACTCCTTATTTGTTATACAGGATGTTCGCGAGCTCCTCGTAGGCAGCCGGGACTTTTACCAGGGAAGCGATCCCAAATGTGCTGTAATCGAGTGCTTTCATTTTGCCATTTTTGAATGCGCTCAGTTTTTCCCATGCACCGTTTTTCTTCACGTCTTCTTCGAATTTTTTGGTCACTGCGCTCGGATCGCCATGCGCTACCAGTAAAATGACATCGGGATTGGCAGCTACGATCGATTCCATATTGAGCGGCACGTATGTATCGGTTTGTTTCAGGACATAGGAAGCGACGTTGGATGCGCCGAGATTGCGGGCAAGGCTTCCGACAAACGTATTTTCATTCATGACCATAAGGGCCTCGGCTGAACCGAACAAGAACAATACTTTGGGAGCGGATTTCCCTTTGGTTGTGTCGATGATGGTTTTTTCCTTTTCCACGATGGATTGGAGAAACGCTGTTGCTTTCTCTTCCTGCTTGAACAGGCGTCCGAGTACGACGGTAGACAGTTTGAGCTCGTCGATTGAGTCTACAGGCAAGTAAGCAGTAGGTAGCGCGGCGGGCTTGAATTTTTTATCGATGCTCGCTTGGATTGAGGTAGGGCCGAGAATGATGTCAGGCTGAAGCTTCGCGACTTGCTCCAAATCAGGCTGGTGAGAAGTGCCGATACGCGGAACATTGTCGAGGGAGGCTGGTAGCTTGCTGCTTGTCGTCGGTACGCCTACGGGAGTGACACCCAGTTCGTTTAGTATCTCGGTAATCGCTACGGAAACCGTCACGACTTTGGTAGGTGGCTGGGTTTTGAATTGGGAAAGTAGCTCCTCTACTTTCTTTTCATCTGCGCTGATTGTATGAACGGCTTGTTGACTTGATGTCGACGAGTCCGACTGTGAGCTGGTAGCAGATTGTTGTGTTGGTGTGGCAGCTTCGGGGGACGTGGAATTGCTGCATCCAACTACACCTGTCAGTAGTAAAGCAATCATCCCGGTTTTCCATCCTGCGTGTTTCAATGTACGTAGCCTCCTGAAAATTTATGATAATGAGAATCAATCTCTTTTGAATTGATTATGATTATATAGAGAATGATTACTATTATCAATAAGAAATTTCCATAGAAAAGAATGGCGAAAACAGGAGAAAAACCGCGGAAAAAAGAGGAAAAGTAGAGAGGGGTGTGATAAGAGCGAAGGCTGCCCGGAGCAACTGGATAGAGCGTATAGCATGATGATCTGGTTATTTCGTAAGCGAGACGTCCGGGCATCCTAAGTCAGCTGGCAGTGAGAAAAAAGATAGCGATCATATAAATCTTGCAGCCGTTTAGCGAATCCGAAAAAGCTTCTGCCAGATCGATGTTTTCCGTTCAGCGTCTCTAATTTTGGCTAACTCGATTTTGGCATCCATAATGTCATTCATTGCCTTGGTCAAGCGGCGATCACGTTCTTTCAGGTTGTTGGTAATATAGGTTTCCTGCTTTTCTACACGTGCTAACAGCGCTAAGTAGGCGGCGTCTTGTTGCTGGACATGGGAAGCCAAGGCATGTAGCTTTACATCCAGCTCTTCAAGGGCAGCAGTATGGTTTAAAGCCGGATATGAGGAAACAGGGGGAAATGCAACCGCAACGGCCGTTTCCTTTCGGGCAGGTTCAGGTGCGCTTTGCGTAGCAACCATTCGGGCAGCTTCATCTTGTGGAATGAGTTGATCCTTTGTTAAGCTGTAAAACCGCTGAAGGCACGTAATATCTACCTGCCTGTACTCCCGACGATTCTGACTATCCCGCAAAAACCAGTAGCCGTGCTGTTCTAAGAGCATGCTCCACTTGCGCAAGGTGCTCGCCCCAATACCTAGCAGACCCGCAACATCTCTGCCACTGTACGTTCTCTCCCGCGCCAATAATTCGATAACCTCTCCCATGGAAATCCCTCCTCTACAAAAGTCCGCTCATCTCTTGCTATACGGTTTCTGTACGTGAAAATGGTTTTCCTTGTGGAATCGTGCGACAAAATCTCACAGTGTTCGTAAACGGATGGCTGTTTTGGCGTCAATTTGTCACCAGACGACAAAGTTGTTGAAAATGGGGACAAATGACGGACGGGTACAAGTACATTTTCTCTTTGACTCCGCTTTTGCTTAGTAGGGCTATGCCAAATGTTCATAGGATGCATGAGAAGGAGGGATTAACCATGGCATTCAAAGACCAGGTAAAAAAATTCGAAGGCAGAAATGTTAGGGTTGCCACTGTAGAAGGTACTTTTTTCGGTCGTCTGGTACAAGTAAAATCGACCACCATTATTTTGGAAGAGCGCAATGGTAATCGTCGCACCATTATTCGTGATTCGAAAATTATTGCCGTTACAGAGCATGACGGCGACGATTGCTAGGTACTGATTGTAGAAAATTAGGATTTGTTTCTCAGGCTGTCGAGTGATCGACGGCCTTTCCTATTCTTTACACCCTGCGGCATGGTAACATAAAAGGGACTGAAAAAACGCTGCTAATAGAGGGGGTACCACTATGTTGGATATTCGGTTTCACGGACATTCTTCCGTGCAGGTTACAAGTGAAGGGCATTCAATCATGATTGATCCATTTATTTCAGGAAGCCCAGTGGCAGCAACCAAGCTGGAAGACATCTCAGTTCAGTACATCCTTCTGACACATGGACACCAAGATCATATTCTGGATGCGGTAGAGCTGGCCAAGAAAAACGATGCGACAATCGTTGCAACCCATGAGCTTGCTACCTATTTGAGCTGGCAGGGAGTCAAGACCATCTCGATGAATCTGGGAGGCTCTGTCAAACTGCCATTTGGAAAAGTGAAAATGACACAGGCGTTCCACAGCTCCGGTGTCGTACTGGATGATGAGAAACAAATCGTGTACATGGGAATGCCAGGGGGCTTTGTGATCGAGCTGGGAGGAAAAACGCTCTATCACGCGGGGGATACAGGACTGTTCGGTGACATGAAGCTAATCGGAGAGCGTCATAACATCGATTTGGCGTTCCTGCCGATTGGAGATGTGTTCACAATGGGACCTGAGGATGCACTCGTGGCTGCCGAGTGGGTACAAGCCGATTTTGTTGTGCCCATTCATTACGATACATTCCCGCCGATCAAGCAGGATGGGGAAGCATTCGTAGCCGAGTTGGCTGAGAAAGACATCAGAGGCAAGGCATTGAAACCAGGCGAGACATTGCGTTTGCCATAACTCGATCTTGATACATAGAACCGCTAATCTACGGAGGATGAGATTAGCGGTTTTTTTATGGAGTTGCTATGTATGTGGCTGCGGTGGGGAGAAGAATATTTCCAGTCTAAGCTCCAGGCTCCGTCCTGCTGGGGGCCACGACTGCCCGCTCCGAAGGGATTCGCGGGGAAACGCAAAAGTGGTAGCCGCTTCGTAGCTCGGGCACGTTGCGCTTCTTTTGCCCGCAAATCCCTTCTCCGCTCGGTAGGACTCCACAAGTCGCTACGTCTGGAAATATTCTTCTCTGTCGTAACTGATGAGGCTCTACCATCTTTTAAAACTCGGATCACACGGAAAGCTCGTAGAGGAAACAGGAGAAATAAGCGAAGATCTTTGGTACACCGACCGAGACGCAATGAAAAAAAGAGAAACAAGCTCTTAGCGTCCACCTCTGAGACGCCTCTTGAATGGACCACTTTGGACGCGGGTTTCGCTTTTTTTCATGGAGTCGGGCAGTCAATCCCCCAGCGGGTGGGACAAGAAGCTGAGCGTTTTCTCCTGTTTCCTCCCCAGCACTACAGCAACAACTAAAGAATCCTATGTTTGTAGCTGCGGTGGGGAGAAGAATATTTCCAGTCTAGGCTCCAGGCTCCGTCCCGCTGGGGGTCAAGACTGCCCGCTCCGAAGGGATTTGCGGGGAAACGCAAAAGTGGTAGCCGCTTCGTAGCTCGGGCACGTTGCGCTTCTTTTGCCCGCAAATCCCTTCTCCGCTCGGTAGGACTCCACAAGTCGCTACGTCTGGAAATATTCTTCTCTGTCGTAACTGATGAGGCTCTACCATCTTTTAAAACTCGGATCACACGGAAAGCTCGTAGAGGAAACAGGAGAAATAAGCGAAGATCTTTGGTACACCGACCGAGACGCAATGAAAAAAAGAGAAACAAGCTCTTAGCGTCCACCTCTGAGACGCCTCTTGAATGGACCACTTTGGACGCGGGTTTCGCTTTTTTTCATGGAGTCGGGCAGTCAATCCCCCAGCGGGTGGGACAAGAAGCTGAGCGTTTTCTCCTGTTTCCTCCCCAGCACTACAGCAACGTACCAGTTTTTTTCCCATACGAAAAAGAAATCTCTGAAACTAGCATGAAAAGAGAACGACCACTCATAGATATAGAAGAGAAAGAAAAGAAAAGAAAGAAGAGGAAAGGGTGACTTCCTGGATGAGATTGGTGCACAATATTCTTCTATTTCTTGCAGGAGTGGTCGTTTATTCACTAGGTGGTCTTGCTTTTCCAGACGGTGGGGCCTGGTATGCTTCCCTTGCCAAGCCCGATGGAACACCGCCACTCTACTTGTTTCGTATCATCTGGCTCATTTTATACGCACTCATAGCATGGTCGTTACTGATCTTGATTCAAACGAAGCAAATAGACCGCGAGCTTTTGCTTCTATATGGAATCAATTGGTTTTTTCATCAACTTTTTTTCGTCTTGTTTATCGGTTATCAACTGCTCGTGTTGGCTGCGCTGGATACCATTCTGGTGATGTATTCGACATGGGTGCTCATTCGCGCCATTCGTCCCCACCATAAAATCGCATCCTCGCTGCTCATTCCCTATTTCATGTGGAGCGTGTTTACGATGTGTCTCGCGATTGGCTTCTGCCTACTCAACCTGTGAGCACAAAAGCAATTACAGACCCTCGACGAGTCGGCTGGCTCGTGCTGTCGCTTCTCTCTTTATTTCCTCCCAATGGAGGGTTTGGAATTGGCGCTGATGCATCAAGATTTCTCCGTTCACAATGGTTGTATCTACATCGGCTCCCGTCGCGCTGTATGCAAGCAGGGCAGGAATGTCATGGACAGGCTGCAGATGCGGTTTATCCAGATCGATCAGGATGAGATCAGCTCTCTTCCCAGCTTCCAGAGTTCCGACCTCGTGATCGATCGCAAGCAGCTTCGCACTTTCAATAGTAGCCATGCGCAAGGCTGCTTCGGCAGGAAGTACCGTCGGATCACCGTGCTTGAGCTTTTGCATCCAAGTCGCGGCTTTGATCTCGGCAAACATATCGAGAGTCGTAGCACTGCCAGCACCGTCTGTTCCCATCCCGACAGTGACCCCAGCCTCGATCAGCTCTCTGACAGGGGCGATGCCGCAGCCGAGCTTCAAATTGCTGACAGGATTATGTGCGACTCCGCCACTCATCCCGCGAAGAAGTGCGACATCGGAGTCATTCAAATGAACAGCATGCGCGAGCAAAACGTGCGTGTCGTGGAACATGCCCAGTTCATGCAAATACTCCGTGGGAGTCTGATTGTACTTGGCCCGGATTTTCTCTCCTTCCTCAATCGTTTCAGCCAGATGGATGTGGAGCGGGATTTGGCGCTTACGGGCAAGCTCGATGACTCCTTGCAAAGGCTTCGGCGGGCACGTATAAGGAGCGTGCGGACCGAGCATCGTCGTGATTCTGCCATCGCCAGCCCCCGTCCAGTTGTCGATGAGGTCTAAGGCATCGGCCATTCGTCGTCCTCCGTCATCCTCGAAAAAGACCATGCCGCGAGTCAAGGAAGCGCGTATACCGGAATCAAGTACCGCTTGGGCAACAGCATCCATATGCACGTACATATCGGCAAAAGCGGTCGTGCCAGAAGCGATCATTTCCGCGATTCCAAGTGTCGTTCCCCAGTAGACATCTTCTCTTGTCATCCGGGCTTCAGCCGGCAGCATCTTTTTGTCCAACCAATCCATCA
Source organism: Brevibacillus sp. HB1.1 (assembly GCF_013332445.1). Lineage (NCBI taxonomy): Bacteria > Bacillati > Bacillota > Bacilli > Caryophanales > Paenibacillaceae > Brevibacillus > Brevibacillus sp. HB1.1. The sequence continues at coordinate 243,215 of NZ_JABMIV010000005.1, forward strand.
GCTTGAGATCATCGGAAAAAGCACGCAGCAAGGACATGCTGGCATGGTTGTGCGCGTTGATGAGACCGGGCATCGCGACTCTATTTTTAGCTAGTATGACACGGTCTGCTTCCTCTTCAAGGGATGGTCCGATTTTGGCGATTCGACCATCCACGATCCAAATATCCCCGAGAAATGGCTTCTCTCCCTCAACCATCGTCAATATCATGCAGTCTTTAATCAATAACGTTTTCATGGAAAAATCCTCCTTTTTATTCCTGTTAGCGATGCAAGCGTAAAGCCTGACGCCACGAGAAAGTCAAGGAGGGAATTTTTAGAAAAAGAGAGAACAAATTCAGAAGAGTTGTGCTGAGCTTCGTGGTTTTGAAATATTGTTTATTAGATAACAATTGACGAGAGAAATAATGCTACATAAAATGTAGATAAGATTTGGGGGAAGAAAGCGATGTCACATATGTTAAATGGAGGGCTTGTCAGCCTACAAGCAATCTTGGATCAATTGAAGCCTTCGGAGCGAAAAGTCGCTGATTATATCCTGGCTCACCCGGAAGATGTCGTGAAGCTTTCTGTCCAAAAATTGGCGGAATTGAGTGGGGTTTCTGAGGCGACGATTATCCGTTTGGCTCGCTCTCTAAATATGAAGGGATATCAGGAGCTAAAGCTGCGCGTCGCAGGAGATTTGACGAAACAGACGGCGATGGGCAGTTATCAGGAGATTATGATGGAGGGTTCAGTTGAATCGATTATGCAAGCGGTCAGCTGGAACAACATTCAATCCATCCAAGATACGCTCTCCGTCTTGTCCAACGAAGAAGTAAAGAAAGCAGTCGACGTGCTGTCAGTAGCGAGGAAGATCGATGTCTACGGCGTCGGTGCATCGGCAGTCATCGCTGACGATATCCGGCAAAAATTTTCGCGGATTAACTTGTGGTGTGAGGCTTATTCGGATTTTCACGCACAATTGACGTCGGCAGTCACTTTAACGGAAAAAGACGTGGTTATCGGCATATCTTATTCAGGACAGACCGAAGACATTATTCAATCGTTGACGGAGGCCAAGCAGCAGGGAGCGACCATCATTACCCTGACCAAATTCGGACCCTCGCCAGTAGCCGAACTAGCCAACATCCGGCTGTTCACTAGCTCGGTAGAAAAAAGCATTCGCAGCGGAGCCATGGCTTCACGCATTGCCCAATTGAACGTCATCGATATTTTGTTTATTACCATGATCAGCAGGATGCAAGAGCAAGTCATTCCCCTGTTGGAAAAATCAAGGCTTGCTGTCAGTCGGACGAAACGCTCATCGACGTAGGAGAAGGGAGGGAAGACATGGACGATCTGGAGCTGCTATTGCAAGGATGGGTGGACAACGGTTTGCTGCCGGGAGCTGCCTTGCGAATCGTACGTGATCATCGTATCTGGTATGCGTGTGATGTCGGAACGACGAGTATCACCAAAGACCAGCGGATGACGCCGGATACCATGTTTGACCTGGCGTCGCTCACCAAAGTGACAGCGACGCTGCCTGCTATCCTCTTGCTCGTGCAGGAGGGAGTGGTAGCGCTAGATGATCAGATTGGCCGATTTTTTCCCGATTGTCCCGCTGATAAAAAGCGGATCACACTCGCGCAACTGCTTGCGCATACCTCAGGAATGCCAGCAGATTTGGCAGAGAGAAGACGCGATAGCGCGATCGATTTGCCAGAGTTGTTGTATGCGCAAGAATTGATTCACGAGCCAGGGACCCAAGTAGTTTACAGTGATTTGGGCATGATCTGGTTGGGCCTCGTTATCGAGCAAGTAACCGGAGAGCGCTTGGACCAGTTTGTTACCCGACGCATCTTCACCCCATTGGGCATGGTACATACCGTCTACTGTCCAAATCAACAAATTTATCGGAATATTGCGTCTACTGAGTATTGCAGACTCACCAACGCCTACATTACAGGCGAGGTTCATGATGAGAAAGCATTTGCGATGGGAGGGGTTGCCGGACATGCTGGACTATTTTCAACGGCTGACGATCTGTGCCGATACGCGATGAGCTGGTTGTACCAAGATCCTCGAATATTTGCGAGCGAATGGTACGAACTGGCGATTCGCAATCATACGGAGCAAGCAGGGGGGAGTAGGGGCTATGGCTGGGAGCTCAATCAAGCACACACCACCTTGAGCTGTGGAAGCGGCTTGCATCGTAAGAGCTTCGGGCATACGGGCTTTACTGGAACCAGTATGTGGATCGACCCGGAGCAACAGTTTGCTGTCATCTTTCTCACTAACGCCGTTCATCTAGGCCGCAATCATCAGCTTCGGCAATTACGTCCGATTTTGCACGATGCTGTTACGGCCCAGCTTTTTCAGACCTAAGAGAAGAAAAAGGGGAGGGTTTCGCATGAAGCAATTTCGTTTGCGCTATGTAGCTTCAATGGTGTTGGCTGCAGTTATGGTGGTGACAGGATGTAGCAGTGGAGGAACCGAAACAGATTCTGGCGGCGGGCAGAGTGGAGGACAGCAGGTAACACTCTCGATGCATAGCTGGCGTGTAGAAGACACGGAGGGCTACAAAGCCATCATCAAAGCTTTTGAGGCAGACAATCCGAATATCAAGATCGACTTCAAACCATTCAAAGCAACGGAGTACAATACCATCCTGAACACGGCGCTCCAAAGCGACAGTGGTCCAGATATTTTGCAACTGCGTCCTTACGCTCCAGGGATTACCCTAGCTGAAGCTGGACATCTGGAGCCTCTCGACAATGTACCAGGAATATCTACCATACCAAAAGACGTCCTCGCAGCGGCCACAGGTAAAGATGGGAAAGTCTACGGTGTCCCACTATCCCTGAACTCCACCCAATTTTATTACAACAAGAAAATCTTCGAGCAAAATGGCCTTCGGGCACCGAAAAGCTGGGATGAGCTGATCGCGACAGCCAAAACATTGAAAGAGAAAGGAATCGTCCCGATCTCTTTCGGAGCAAAGGAAGGCTGGCTCCTCTCTCTCAGTCATGGTGTGATTGCTCCAGCTAGCTACAACGGAACGGACTATCTCGACAAGCTGCTGAAAGGAGAAAGTGACCTGAAAAGCGCCGAGTTCCTCCAATCCGTGCAGCGTATGCAAGCACTTATCCCTTATTTCCCGGAAAATTATGTGGGTCTCGAATTGAATGATATGCGGACGTTGTTCGCCACGGAAAAAGCAGCGATGTTCATCAATGGCAGCTTTGAACTGGAAGGAATCAAGAAGCTCAACCCCGATTTGCCACTTGATTTCTTCCCGATGCCAACCGATGACGGAAAACAAGTCCTGACAACCTGGGTCGATGGTTCCTATGCCGTCAATGCCAAGTCCAAACATAAAGCAGAGGCATTAAAATTCATGGAATTCATGGCGACGAAAAAGTTCGGGGAGCTATTCGCAAATCAGTTCAAACGAATCAGCGCGGTGCCAGGTGTATCGACTGACGATCCGTTGGTAAACAAGATGGCAGAGCTGTCCCAAACAAGCGCCACACCTTATTTAATGGTCGTCAACTTCGCGGAAGGAAAACCGACCACGAAGCAAACATTGGAAAACGCCCTTCAAGGCATGTATTTAGGCAAGCTCACCCCTGAACAGGTCGTAGAAGAAGTACAAAAGTCGGCGGCTACCTGGTTTCCTCCCTTTAAAAAGTAGAAAATAGCAGACGGAAAGTGGGAGTGGACCCGAGTGGGGTTCACTCCCGGCTTCTGAATAGGCCGCGATGATTTTCGTAAAAAAGGGGTGGGGTATCATCGAGACGGTAAATAGGAAAAGCATTCGAACAAAGGGGCAAGGGCGTTGGCTGATTCACTTGTTTCCGTTGCCTGCACTTGTTATTTATACGTTGTTTGTCGTGTACCCGATCTTTTCGGCATTCTTATACAGCTTGTACGACTGGAATGGCATCAAGCGCGGGGTTTTTGTCGGACTGCAAAATTTCATTACGCTGTTTACAGTAGAGCCTTTCAACGAAATGTTCTGGAATGCTTTTCGGCATAACGTCTTCTACTTTGTGGTCGAAATGATTGTGCAAAATGGGATAGCTTTCGGACTGGCTTTTCTCATCTATCGCAAAATACGAGGTTCCGGGTTCCTCAAGATCGCTTATTTCATGCCAAGGCTGTTGTCTGTTATTGTAATTGGATTTTTATGGAAGTTGATCTTAAATCCGAATTACGGTGCACTCAATACATTTTTGGGAAAAATTGGTCTAGAAGAGTGGGCCAGACCATGGCTCGGTGACCCGGATACAGCGCTTCTCGCAATTATTTTGATTAACTGCTGGTTTGGCATAGGCTTTGCCATGCTGATCTTTTTGGCGGGACTTCAGTCGATCCCGGAGGATTTGATCGAGGCGGCAAGGTTGGATGGGGCAACAGGCTGGCGGATGCTGTGGAAAATGATTTTGCCGCTGTGCATGCCAGCGATCACGATTATGACGATATTTACGTTCATTCAGGCGTTTGAAGCGTTCGAGCTCGTCTACGCCATGCAAGGCTCGATGGGTGAGCCGTTTTATTCGACGGATACGCTAGCTGTTTACTTTTATCGTATGGCGTTTAGCAGCGGAGCTGGGGATGTCACACTTGGACTCGGTTCGGCGTTGGCTGTCGTGTTGTTTTTTATCGTGGGATCTGTGTCGGCGCTGTCACTCTATTTGATGAGGAAACGAGAAGTCCAACACTAGTTGCGTATTCCTGAGTGGAAAGGAGGATGCGATGTGAAGATGACTGTAGGTGGGAGAGCTGTATCTTATGTGCTGGCGTATTTATTTGCGTTAATCGCGCTATATCCGATCGTACTGATGATTTCTTCTTCCTTGAAAACAAATATGGAGATATTTGCGAGTCCGCTCTCGCTTCCGAAGGCGTTTAGCCTGGATACGTATAAAAAGCTGTGGGAAGCCGTGCCTTTTGCTGATTTTTTATGGAACAGTGTATTCGTCAGTGCCATGTCTGTCATGTTGATTACGGTTTTTTCAGCGATGGCGGCTTTTTACTTGTCGCGATTTTCTTTTAAATGGACAGGGGGGCTATACTTCTTTTTCATTATTGGCCTGATGATTCCGATCAAGCTGGGGATCGTTCCTTTGTTTTTGCTGATGAAAAATCTCGGGCTCTTGAATTCATTGTGGTCGCTGATTCTGATTTATACGGCGAGTGGTATCCCGATCTCTGTTTTTATTTTGACGGGCTTCTTTCGGACGTTGCCGATTGAGCTGGAGGAAGCGGCGCGGATTGATGGGTGCAGCCATTTTCAGGTGTTTTGGCGCGTGCTCTTGCCGCTGATTCGTCCGGCCTTGGCTACGGTAATCATTATTAATTTCATCCATGCGTGGAACGACTTTTTCTTCCCGTTGATTTTCATTCAAGAGGAAGCGCTCAAGACGATTCCGGTAGGCATGATGGTGCTGTTTGGAGAATATGAAACGGATTGGAGCCTGCTGTTTGCTGGGCTCACATTGTCTGCCTTACCGATGATCATCGTGTTTTTGATGGCATCGCGGCAGTTTATGGAGGGGTTGACGGCAGGTGCAGTCAAGTAATGCGGAAAAGTGGTTTATCGGGATCGATGGAGGCGGAAGCAAAACCAGGGCAGCGATCTGCAATAAGGCGGGACAGGTACGGGCAATTGTGGTGGGGGAATCATCAAACCCGCTCTCCAGGAGCTGGGGGGATGTGGAAGCTACTCTGCGCCAACTCATTGAAGCTGTGAGAATAAAGGCAGGTGCCAGAGAAGAGGAAGTAGCCGGGCTGTTTATCGGGCTTGGCGGTGCAGATCGTCCGCAGATTAAGGAAAGAATTCAACATGCCTTTGCCGATGAGTGGGGAGAACGGCTGCTGATTGATAACGATGTAATCGCAGCTCTTTATGCGGGAACATGGGGGCAGCCAGGCGTCGTTCTCCTTGCCGGTACAGGTTCGATTGCCTGTGCCTTTTCAAAAGACGGAGCGCGGCACCGCGTAGGCGGATGGGGGTATTTGGTAGGAGATGAGGGCAGCGGGTTTGATTTGGGCAAAAAAGCGGCAATCGCTGTATTGCGCGAATACGATGGGCGCGGTGAATCGACAGTACTGACGCGTATGTTTATGGATCACTATGGCGTAGAACGTCCTGATGAGCTGATCAATCTGATCTACGGGGGAAGCAATCCGCGAATGGAGCTGGCAAAAACGAGTCAGCTCGTGGAACAAGCCGCAACACTAGGCGATGCGGTGGCGAATGCTTTGATCATGCAAGCAGTGGAGGATTTGCTAGAGTTGGCCGATGCTTGCTTACAAAAGGTCCAGGAGCCTGTACCGGTCGTTTTGGCGGGGGGATTGTTAACTGCCGGTACAAACCTTCGGGAACAACTGGTTGCGAGAGCTTCGTTTCAAACAGTGATTCCCACGATTTCACCTGTCGCCGGTGCACTGGTCGCGGCAATTACGAGGCTGGGCTTGGCTGTTGACGATAAAATGGCAGAGCAACTGCGTGTGAGCGCAGCGGTACTGGAAAAATTGCACATTTAAATTTTCCGGGGGATGGAAACAACAGAACGAATAGGGTAAAATTGGGTGAGAATAGGATTTGAGAACGTTGCAGGCTATTTCCGTAATTTGGAGTAGCCGTTTTCTCGTCCCAGGAGGGAGGGGCACGATGAAAAACTTATTGGACAGTGGATGGAGAAGTGGTCATCTCTATCGTTCCTTCTTTGATCAAATGATTCAGGCCACTTTTCTGCTCGATCAATTTGGTAGAGTTTTTAAAGGCAATCCTGCCTGCCAAGTGTTGAATGGCTACTCCGTAGAAGAATGGGAAGGGTCCTCATTTTGGAAGCTGGCTGTTTCGGAAGAACAGGAAATGGTACGCCTTCAAACGCAATTTGCGATGAATGGCGATCCGAGACCTTTTTACACCGCTTTTCGTCATAAAGATGGGACAAATATTCCTGTGCATATTACATATGGAACTTTTTGGGAGGAAGGCACGTCTATTGGGTATTATGCGATGGTGCAGAGGCTGCCGGCCGCGTTTGGGGACGGATATGGTTCCAAAAGGTGCAGAGTATTGGATATTTCCGGTGAAGGTGCGTTCATCTACCATGCTGGGGAGCTTCAATACGTCAACCAGGCAGGGATGCAACTAGTTGGGGCTTCCGGCTTGGACGAACTGTTATGGTATCCTTTTCAGTCGTTTTTCCATCCCCGTGATGTACCGAAGATCAAGGGACTCCTCCGCATTTTGGAGCAGGGGGAAACGGCCGCGCCGATTGAGGTTGAGCTGATCCGCTTGGATGGCAGTCGAACGGAGGTAGAAGTATGTGGAACATCCGTGCCGATGCAGGACAAGCCCTCTATGTACATACTGATCCGAGATATCACGGAACGCAAACGGGCGCAAGAATTTTTGCAAAACTCGGAAAAACTCGCGCTAGTCGGGCAATTGGCGGCAGGGATCGCACATGAAATACGCAATCCGCTTACCTCGTTAAAAGGCTTTGTGCAATTAATGCAAAAGGATGGCATGAGAAAGCCAGAGTATTTTTCGATCATGAGCTCGGAATTGGCGCGGATCGAGATGATTGTCTCAGAGCTGTTGGTCTTGGCGAAGCCGCATACTGCGGTGTTTGAAGCCCGCGATCTGACCAACCTGATCACGCATGTGGTGACGCTTTTGGAGACGGAGGCGATTTTGAAAAAGGTCATGATTCAGGTCGTTTTCGAATCGGAAGTCCCCTTGATCCACTGTGATGAGAATCAGTTGAAGCAAGCCTTCATTAACTTTTTGAAAAATGGGATCGAAGCGACCGCAGGGAATGGAGAAATTGTGATTCGACTGCGATGTGAAGATGACCGAGTCGTCATTCGGTTTGAAGACAATGGAGTGGGTATCCCGGCCCATCAGCTGGCGAGATTGGGAGAGGCTTTTTTCACGACCAAGGAAACGGGGACGGGCCTGGGATTAATGGTGAGCCGCAAAATTATCGAGAACCATCGGGGGACTCTGCGGTTGATAAGCACTCCAGGTAACGGAACGGCAGTCGAGGTATGCTTGCCGATCAGCAGCTAGGAGGACGACTGGATGAACAAAAATACGGTACTGACAGCAGGCTTCGCCCAAATCCCCAAGGGAACTACCTTGTACGAGGTTTCTACCATGGTAGGCTGTGTACTCATCATTGATGTAGACGCCGAAGTGATTTGCGATGCCAGCTTTACCTTTGTCATGGACAAGACGAGCGAGTTTTTAGTGAGCTTGCTTGTAGGCAAGACGGTTGCAGATGGAATGCAGGAGATCACAAAGGCGATCCAAGAACGTTTTTTAGCACCTGGTCAGGGAGCTGTCTTGCAAGCCATCCGTGCAGCTATTGAGCGATATCATGAAAAAAAAGCGTAAAGCTACCCAATAGCCGGAGGGTTGAATATGCATGAGAAGCACGACGTTAGAGAAGCGTATGCAAGACAGTTGTTGGAGCGTTATAGCCAATGGCTCAGCAACATAGAAGAAGTCGAGCTTGGCGAGGTTGAAGCTTTATCGCGTGAGGTAGACAGTATGCTGTCGGAACAGGACAGTGTCTTGCATGCGGAGCTGCTGAAGCAGATTGTGGAGCTGCGAAATAAGGTAACCGAAATGATGTGGATCTCCGAGCACATGAAGATTTTACACGACCTTAGCCACATTTTTGCGAAAACGTTTGAGGAAAGCAAAATTTTGTGGAAAGCATTCGAGCTGGTCTCGCGTGTGATGCGAGCAGATGCTTTCTTTATTGCCTTTTATGATGAAGGCGACAGTGAGATCAAAATCCCGATCAGCATCGATGATGGGGTCAATTACGGTCCACTCACGATTCCCTACGGGCAAGCGATGGTGTCCAAAGTGATTGATACACGGGAAACAATCCACATCAAAACGATGAAGAACGAGCCAAGTGAGCCAGAAATGATCCGTTGGGGAAGTCCGGAAGTTGATACGAATACATGCATTTTCGTTCCACTCATGCTGGGGAATCAGATCAAGGGCGTTGTTTCTGCCCAGTCTTATCGCGAATTCGCCTATAAAAAAGAGCACGAGGAACTACTGAAAATCATTGGTTTTCAGGTAGCAAGTGCTATCGAAACGGCGCGTTTGTATGAGCGAATGTACCAGATGTCGTTTCAGGATGAGCTGACAGGGATTGCGAACTATCGTGCTTTCCATCGTGATTTGGAAAAGTTGCTGAGTGAAGAGGATGCGTCTGTCTCTTTGATTATGCTGGATTCAGACAGCTTAAAAGCGGTGAACGACCATTACGGTCATCATGCAGGGGACGCACTGATTAAGCAAATTGCCGAAGCGATGAAAGAAGTGGCGGGACCAGAGGATACTGCCTATCGTTATGCAGGAGACGAGTTCATGCTGCTCTGCCCAGGATCGTCCCTAGAGATAGCGGAGGAAAAAGCGCATGCCATTCGGGAGTATTTGCGCCTGCGCCCCTTAACACAGGACGATTGCTGCATCTTGATTGCGGTCAGTGTCGGCATTGCGCGCTATCCTCAAGACGCAAACACGGCAGATGGCTTGAAGCGGGCAGCAGATGAGGCACTGTACCGCTCCAAGCGCAAAGGAAAAAACTGTACGACCGTGTATGCAGCCGGCTAAGCTTTCTGCCGACGCATGGCAAATAGAAACGTCAAAATTGGCGAGATCCACAGGTAGATGACGTAAGGCAAGTATTCCAGTGTGGATACATGCAAGGTAGCGGTAAAGAATGCACCACTTACCCCCCATGGAATGAGTGGGTTGACGAGTGTCCCGCAGTCTTCTAGAGTACGAGACAGTCGTCTGCCCGCCATTCCGCGAGCTGCGAATGCTTCACGGAACATCTGTCCAGGGAGTAGGATGGACAAATATTGTTCTCCTGTCAGCAGATTCACGAGAATAGAAGAAGATCCGGCAAGTCCGACCATCTCAGCGTCTCGTTTGATTCGATTGATGAATCCGGAAAAGAGTGAATGAAACACACCGCTGTATTGCAGGATGCCCCCTAAAGACAAGGCAATCAAAATCAAGGCGAGGGACCAGGTCATTGACAACAGTCCACCGCGGTCCACAATTGATGCAACGGCTTCATTGGCGATATTGCTGACGAAGCCTTTTTGCATGACAGTCATCCATTCGACGGGAGAGGTAACGCCTTCCGAAAGAGCAGCTGTGACAATCCCGCTCAAAATCCCGAATACCAATGTAGGCAAAATCGGTTTTCGCAGCGCTGAACATAACAGGACGACGAATGCTGGCAGCAACGATAAAAGGCCAAGTGAGAAGTTTTGTTCCAAAGCAAGCTGGATTTCTTGAATGGCGTCTAGGTTAACACTGGCACTTTGTCCTTGAAATCCGAAGAAAATAGCGGTAATGAAAAGGGCAGGAATCGCAGTGCGTGACATGAACTTGACGTGCTCCGATAAGGAAACGCCTGCAATGGCTGCTGCAAAGTTGGTCGTGTCTGAGAGCGGCGACATTTTATCCCCGAAGCATGCTCCACAAATAATGGCTCCGGCTGTAATCAATGGATCAAGTCCGAGTGCAGTCGAGACCCCCATCATCGCGACCCCTACCGTACTAATCGTGGTAAAAGAGCTTCCTGTAACGGAAGAAACGATTACTGTCAGAAACAGGGCGGAGAGTGTGAAGTACTCCGGTGAGATGATCGAAATGCCGAGGTGCAGAATCATCGGAACGGTTCCACTCATCATCCATACCCCGATCAAAATTCCGATTAAGGAAAGAATCAGCATGGGGGCGATCGCGGTTTGAATTCCTTTGATCAAGCCCTCCTCCATTTGCTTCCACGGAACGCCGAACAGAAAGAGAAGAGTGGCAGCTCCAATGGTTGCGAGGAAGAGCGGCATATGCGGCTCAACTTTGCCCCAGAAAAGGGCGGGAAACAAGATTCCGAATACGGTGACAAGCACCCAAATACTTTGCGAAAAAGATAATGGCTTGTTCATAATGGCAACTCCTTGTAAATCAGGCTGAAGCAGTGAGAAGGTACATTTTTACTTTCGTACTTTTGTGCTTTCTTGCTTTTTTGCTTTTGTGCGTTCAAGTGTTAGTGGTACTTTATCCTGAATTACTTGTTTCGTCAACGAAATCGGGTGAATTCGGAATCATAAAATAATTCAGGGTAGTGGGGTTTTAGGATCGACCAGGTAACTTTGAATAGCAGGAAGTTATACGGCGAACTCAGAATATACTATTCTTTGCACCATCCATACTCTGTGAAAATATCCCATTTCATACCAAATGTAATTCTTCTGACTCATGTAGAGGATATGGATAGAAAAGTTGTGCAAGGAGTGATCAGCGGTGTTTAGGAACAAAGCGCTTACTACCAAGCCGCAAAGCAATCTAGCTAACGGTAAACTTCCCTCAAACAAGGATACCGACTTAAATGAACGTACTCAATTAATCGGTGGCGCTGCACTAACACCGAAAAAGGCACTACAATTGCAAAAGACTTTAGGAAATCGAACTGTCATACAGCTTATGAAAAGTTTGTCTGGCGGAAAAGAAGAAGATAAAGATGAAGACCCGGCTGAATTACCTACGATGAAATCTGAATCATCTATGGAGGATGACGACATTTATTTTTCAGGGGATGAAGTCGAAGAAAGAGATGAAGAAACAACTTTAACAGAGAGAGAAATGATGGAAATCATTCTGAAAGTAGGCAATAAGAATAAGCAAATACTGGACAAAAGTCCGCGTCCAGTTCCAAATGAAGAGGGAGTTTATTATATAGATGATCCATATAAACGTAAAGTATTTGCCAACTGGAGAACCCAAAATTATATAGAGTCAAATAAATTTCAAATTGGACATCAATATTTAAGCATACAAAATGGGAGGGGCAACTTCATAGCCGCTGGGGGAAACCAGCTCCATTCGCAAAAGACAAAGCGGGACGAAAATATGAAGGAGCCGCCAGCTGATTATGATAATTTGATTGAGGGCATGAAGCAAGAAGGAGCTAAAGATCCAGTTGCAATCATGATCTACAAATTAGCGACAGGAGGAAAAATAACAGGACATGAAAGAGAAGCAGCTGGAGAAATAATAGAGAAAGAGATAAAGGAAGATACGAAACAAGAAGAAGATCGGGTATTTAAAAATGATAGATTATCAGATGCCGAGCTCTCTGTTATTTTGCTTTATTGCTTGAATCATGAGGTTCCCTATATGAAATGGCGTCGAACATACATGACTGAGTCCCTGCAAAAATTTGTGAGTATTACCGGTATCTCAGAGCTTGCTCGAAGTTTTGATGCCGAAAAAGTGGATGAGCATACCAAAAAAACTTCGAAGAGTCCTTACTCAGCGGAAACGTTAATAAAAATGAGCTTGAAGACACTGATACAGAATACAAGCAAACTTTCGGAGAAAGAGCCTCCAGAAAAAGGACCGACGCAGATTACTACACTGAAAGAGTTGTTTTACAATGGGGAAAATAGTATCTTTCTTGGCGCCAAGACAGGTAGAGGAGCTCAGGTTTTGAAGCATCCGCTCGATTCCAATTACGATAAAGAATTGAAACGACAGATGTCGATATTCCCTAAAAATAAGAAGATGTTTAAAGAACTGCTAAACTCAGTAACTAGAGGAAGAAAAACGATCTCCATAGAGGAGATAGAGCAAATTCGTAAGTCGTCTGAAGCTTTGATCGAAGCCGAGTGGACACGTTACTTAGTGGAAGTTGATACTTTGATTAAGGATATCAATGCTGCCCTCGATGATCACAAAGAAATAGCAGACGATAACATCTACGATATGGAAAAGATTATTACCGTTTATGAGGGGTACCTGAGTAAAGTTGATAAAAAAATCAAGAGATTAAATATTGAGGTAGATAGATTTCAAAAGGCAGAGACGAAGGATGAAAAAGTAAATAATAAAATAGCTGATGCAACAACTAAAATAGGCCAGTTGAATGCTGTTCATCTAAAACTAAAAAATGTGATTGGGGAAAAGAAAAAAAGAAAATACGTTATGTATCGTAAAAAAACCAGAAGTGGTAGCGCAACTGTGAACAGTGATAGCACACCCAAGAACAGTGATAGCACAACAGAAGAGATCAAAAAAAAGCAAAAGACAAATTAATAATTAGATTGCCTAAACGGCACTGATCAGTCAAGTCCGCTCCTCCTAAGAGGGGCGGACTTTTTTGATGTGCTTCTTTATAATAAGAACTTATTTAAAATGATTATAAAAAGATATTGACTTTCAAATTATATCAAGTACAATGATAATTGTTCCTAGTTGATAATAATTATAATTTGATAATAAAGAAAGGGGGAGCCGTTCATGTATGATGTCATCATCATCGGCGGAGGACCAGCTGGTGCTTCCGCTGCCATTTATACAGCTCGTGGAAATCTAAAGACGCTCGTCATCGATAAGGCACCCGGAACAGGGGCACTTGCCCTGACACATAAAATCGCCAACTACCCAGGGGTGGAAGGCGAGATGACTGGAAAAGAACTGTTGGATAAAATGCGCAGACAAGCGGAGGGCTTCGGTGCAGAATTCATCCAGACTACGATTTCTGCGGTAGATGTAGAGGATGAGGAAAAAAGCATCTTCACGGCGCATGGTACTTTTGAAGCGAAGGCCGTGATCGTAGCGACTGGTTCCAAAGGACGTAATCGTATGCTTCCAGGAGAAGAGCAATTGCTCGGGCGAGGCGTAAGCACTTGCGCGACATGCGACGGAGCTTTTTATGAAGGCAAGCATGTTGCGGTCATCGGTGATACGGAGGAAGCATTGGAAGAAGCGCATGCACTGACCAAATTTACGGAAAAAATCACTTTCTTGGTGCCGCGTGCTGATCTTCAAGGGGTAGAAGAATTACCTGAGCTACCGAACACGGAAATACATTTCCGTACACGCCCGTTGGAAATTGTGGGAGAGAAGTCGGTCGAAGGGTTGCGCATTCGCACAGCAGAAGGAACAGAAGAAATGCTGTCCGTAGATGGAGTATTCGTCTTCCTGTCTGGCAGCAAGCCGGGTACCGATTTCTTGGATGGACAAGTTCCCCTCGATGAGGAAGGATTTATGATGCTAGATGAGTTCATGCAGTCTTCTGTTCCAGGCGTGTTTGGAGCGGGTGAAGTGCGCAAAACACCTGTGAAGCAAGCAGTAGTCGCTGCGGCAGACGGTGCTATTGCAGCTATGGCTGTAGACAAATACATCAACAAGCGTTCCAAAGTTGTCCCTCAATATAAATAGAAGAAAAGGAGAGAAACAATCATGGCACAAGCAATCGTATACTCCAGCACGAATTGCAACTTCTGCAAGCAATTGAAGACGTATTTGACAGAACAAAACATTTCTTTCGAAGAGCGAAACATCGATGAAAAAGAAGAGTACGGCCAGGAGCTGAGCCGTTTAGGAATGATGTCTGTTCCCTTGACACTCATTGGCGAGAAGCAAATTTTGGGCTTCAACCCGACACGTATCAAAAAAGCACTGACAGCATTGGAAGAGGCTGCGAAGTAATTTTCATCAGAAACCATATCAAAGGAGAGATTTATCATGACAACACAGCAAACGATTCAACTTCAAGTAGGAAAACCAGCACCTGACTTTCACATGCTCACGACCAAAAACCTCGAGACACTGGAAGAACGTGTGTCGCTGGCTGATTACAAAGGAAAATGGCTGATTTTGTTCTTCTGGCCGTTTGACTTCACATTCGTTTGCCCGACAGAGGTAACTTCGTTTAGTGACAACATGGAAGAGTTCGAAGATTTGGATTGCGAAGTGCTGGGCGTATCCACGGATAGCGTACATACGCACCGGGCATGGATCAAAACACCACGAGATGAAAACGGCATCGGTGAAGTAAACTTCCCGCTTGCGAGCGATTTCAAAAAAGAGACGGCACGAGCTTATGGTGTCTTGGATGAAGAGACTGGTGCCGCTCACCGTGGCTTGTTCATCATTGATCCAGACGGCATTCTGCGCTACCAAGTGGTAACTGACATGAACGTAGGCCGCAGCGTTGCAGAGACGACTCGTATTTTGCAAGCCCTGCAAGCTGGCGGTCTGTGCCCGGCGAACTGGAAGCCAGGACAGAAGACGTTGTAATCAAAAAGGAGCCATTGCTTCTATAATAAAGAAGAGGGACAATCCCACCCGTCAATGCAGACGGAGGGATTGTCTTTTTTTATGAAAGGAACATGTCGAGATGGAGTTAACGTTGACGGTTCCATTCCTCTAAAAGCAGTTCGTTGTTGATACTCATTCCAGCCGCAGAGCCTAGAGCTGCGGCAGTAATCACCTGGTACTGTGTAGTTGCTGCATCGCCTGCACTGTAGACACCCGGTACGCTCGTTTTCCCAAAGCTGTCGACGATGACCGTTCCTGCTTCCGTTACCTGGCAACCTAATGCTTTCGGCAAGTCAGATCCAGCTACGAGCTTGGGAGCAAACAAGATCCCCGTGCACGAAATGCTATTGCCATCTGTAAGCTCAACGCGCTGCACCATCCCATCGACAGAGTCAATGCATTCAATCGGGGAGTCAAAGACAGGAACGCGATGCTGCAACAGCTCCAACCTTTGTTCTTCTGTGAATTCATCTGGTCCATTGGTGCAAATGGTGTATTGATTAGTCCAACCAGACAGCATTTTTGCCAAATGAAATGCCTTTTCTCCGTTAGCGATCAAGACGAGTGGCTGGTCGCGTAATTCCCATCCATCGCAATATGGGCAGACAAAAGCACTTCTTCCATACACTTCTGCTAATCCGTTAACAGGTAAAGGGAGATCCTTCATTCCCACTGCGAACAGCAGCTTTTTGCTTTGATAAGTCGTTCCCTGTGCAGTCGTAAGGAGAAAGCTACCATCGTGTCCTGTGATCGTTACAGCTGTATCCTCCACGAAATGGACAGAGGGGTAGGCGCTGATTTGCTCCCTTGCAATGTGGCGAAAATCGCTCGGAGTGATGCCGTCTCTCGTAAGAAAGCCATGCGACTCCCGTGTAACGCGATTGCGTGGACGGCCTTCATCGATAACGACCACACTTTTTCTTGCCCTGCCAAGTACGAGAGCGGCACTCATACCTGCTGGTCCGCCGCCAATAATCCCTACATCGATAAGTTTATTCATGTTTGAACACCACCCTTATAGATCCTTTATATCTATAATAAACAAACCTTTTTAAGAGTCAAGCTGAGAAACACTTTATATTCTTTTTGTAAATAATCCCTTATGTCGACAAAATCTACCGACTTCCAAATAGTAGCAACCTACCATTTTCACTAGCGAAAAGGAAAAAAAAGGAACGAGCAAATGTACCCAGTCGCCAAAAAATGTGGGCCAGAAGACAGGGCGGGTTGCAGGACTTCCCTACAAAAAACGTAGGACGATGGAGCCGAATCTGTCCTAACATTACAATTTCATGACAAATCTGAAAAAGACACAATAGTGAATTTTGTCTATGGGAACGATTTGCTCTCTATGTTTACAATGACTGTGACGTGGCAACATATCGGAGGTTGACGAGGAATGGAGCCAACAAAAAAGAGAAGATGGCGCTGGATGAGCCTGACTATGCTGTTCGTGGTGGGGGTAAGTGCTTTCTGGTGGTTTTGGGCAGCAGATCGTGTCGAAAGTATGGAGACGAATACAGGTGCTCAATTAAAATTTCGCGCGAATGGCGAGCTGTTCGAGGTCTATCAGAATCAGAAATGGCAGCCCTTTTTCGCGAAAGGCGTCAATCTGGGGGCATCGTTACCGGGTCATTATCCGGGTGAGCTTCCCATCACAAGAGAGGATTACATGCGCTGGTTCGCGATGATCGACGAGATGGGAGCGAACGTCATTCGTGTGTATACGATCCATTCTCCTGTCTTTTATGAAGCATTGGTCGATTACAATCGGCAAAAAGAAGGGGACCCTCTCTATTTGATGCAGGGCATTTGGAGTCCAGAAGAGCTGTTGATTGAAAAGAAGGATGCCTATCTACCAGAGATTCGCGAGGAGTTTCGACAGGAAATCAAGGATGCAGTCGGCGCTGTCTACGGAGACATCACTCTGCCGGAAAAACCGGGAAAGGCAAGTGGTACATACCATGCGAATGCAGGCAAATACTTGATCGGCTGGCACACAGGGACCGAGTGGGACCCCGCGATGGTGCAAAACACCAATCGCCTGCATCAAAAAGTTACTCCCTATCAAGGGAAGTACTTCCACGCGAAACCGAATGCAACCGCTTTTGAGACATGGCTTGCTGAAATGGTGGATACCGTCGCAATGGAAGAGAGCAAATACGGTTGGCAGCATCCGATGACCTTCACCAATTGGGTGACCACAGACCCCTTATCGCATCCTGGAGAGCCGATCCATCATGAAGATATGGTCAGTGTCGATCCTACCCATATAGAGCCAACGCAGTGGGAGGCAGGCTACTTCGCTTCCTATCACGTGTACCCGTATTATCCGGATTTCTTCCGCTACGACACTACCCTGCAACAGCTGAAGAACGATGCAGGGCAAATCGATACGTACAAAGCGTATTTGCGACAACTGAAGCAATATCACAAAAACATGCCGATCATGGTGACGGAATTCGGGGTCCCGGCATCGGTAGGAGTCGCCCATCTGGGCAATTTAGGGCGCAATCAAGGTGGTCATTCAGAAAAGCAGCAGGGAGAGGTCGATGTCGAGCTTTTGCAAGAAATTCATCAGGAAGGGTATGCGGGAGCAATCGTATTCGTCTGGCAGGACGAGTGGTTCAAAAAAACGTGGAACACGATGCGGTTTGAGCTGCCCGAAGATCGGCGCTCTCTGTGGATCAACGTGTTGACCAACGAATCTCTGTTTGGAGTTCTCGGCATGTACCCGAACAAAGAAGGCGTGCTGACCATCGATGGGGATCGCACAGACTGGGATCAGCTCGTGCCGGAAGAGAAGCAACGCCTCGATGTGCAAGTCCCAGGCGTCGACGAAATCTGGATGACACATGATGAAGGGTACGTCTATTTCCTTGCCCAATTGAAGGAAGAGTTTGACCCTGCAAAACAACAGCTCTATGTGGGCGTTGATACGATTCCTGGCGGGAACAAGCGAGCTGCTCAGCTTCCCGGCCTGACGCTGGATGAGGGGCTAGAGACGTTGATCGCGTTGGGAAAAGCAGACGAGAGCCAGATTCAAATCGCTGCCAATTACGACTTTCACGCACGCTTATACGGAAAACGCTACGGCATGCTTGCGGTCAAGGAAGAGGAGAAAAAAGACAATTCCGGGATTTTCAAGCCGTGGAAGCTGGCCGTTAGCCTGGAGATGGAGCCGCCAGACAGCAAGAAGTACTATCCGATGGAGGAAGTCGATGTCGGCAAGCTGATCCGGGGAACGACAAATCCCCAAGACCCGCAGTACGACTCACGAACCGCGTGGCAAGCGAAGGGCAAAGTGGTAGAGCTGAGAGTACCGTGGATGCTGCTTGGATTTACAGACCCGAGCTCCTTGTCCGTTATGAGCTATGAAGATGATGGCAAAAGCTTTACGACGAAAAAGACAAAAGGCATTCGCATCCTGCCGCTCCTGGTGGATACAGCGACCAAACAAATCGTCGGGCAAAACGATTATGCAGTGACGAAGCTCCCGATGTATACATGGCAAGGCTGGGAGCAGGTCGGCTATCACGAACGCAAAAAACAGAGTTATTCCATACTAAAAAAAGCATTCCATGAGATTGAGGCTCCGGTGAAGCTGGAGACTCAGCCTTGATTGGATAGGAGAGTGGCAAACGTGCAAACACCATTGGCGACGGCAATTGTTTTTCTGTACGCGCTATGTGGATTGACAGTACTAGGCTTGATTGTCTTGTTCGCACTGAAGCTACGCAACATTTCGGTGGAGAAACAGACCATGCGTTGTCTGGAAAAATATCGCGACTATTTCGTTTACCTGCAAGCACACGGGGAAGAAGAGGAGCGCTTGCAAGTGCCTTATGGCGTAGTAACGCAAAAAGAAAAGCAAATCATTCAGAAAAAGCTGTTTGAGCTGATGGAGCGGGTCACAGGCATACATCGGGACAAGCTGATCTGGCTCTGCGAGGATATGGGACTCGTAGAGCTGGACATGCAAAGACTAAATGGCAGGTGGAAATGGACGAGAGTGGATGCCGCTTACAATTTGGGGATCATGCGCTCCAAGCTCGCCGTGCCTGCCCTCTTAACCTTCCTGCAAAAAAACACGAATGACACCAGTGTTTTTATCATTGCGCGCTCTGTCGCCAAATGTGCACGCAACACAGAAGATTTGCGGGAAATGGTGACCCATGTCGTCGGAGCGAAGAAAAATGTCCACCAGCTTATCGTGGACATCATCAGTGATTCGCAGGTGGATACGGCACCGCTTTTTGCACAGTTTTTACAAGAATCCGATGCTGAACTGGTCCAAATCGGACTGATTGGATACACCGTTCATGTCCAGCCCGGCATTGAGCCTGCCCTATACCAGCTCATTCAATCACCTGACAAGGAAGTCCGAATTAAGGCAGTCAAGCTCATGTGTCGGGATATCCGCTATATGAATGAGCAGACAGTCACTGACTTTATGAATCACAAAGATTGGGAAATTCGCGCAATGGCAGCGAAGGCAATTGGCTCACTGAAATTGCTTTCGTACATTCCCTTGCTGAAAAAGGCGGTGGGCGATGCGAACTGGTGGGTTCGTCATCACAGTGCACGCAGTCTGGCACAGCTAGAGGTCGAAGGCTTTGCGGCCCTTTGTGAAATTTTGCAGGAAGAGAGAAACGGTCATAAGAGCGAGATGGCTCATCAAGTGATCCAGGAGGAGCTGGAAAAAGAGAAGCTGGTTTTACAGGGTGCGACAGCGACAGAGAAGCTCGTGCAATACAACGAAAAGCTGCATTTGTACCGCAAGTCGTATCGCAAAACGATCTCCACGGTTCATGCATTGGAAAGATAGAGCGAAAGGAGGCTGTCATGAGAGATTTTCTACTTTACTACGGAGTATTTGCGGTCTATTACGTCATCGCGATCAACTCTTTGTACTTCATCATCATGCTGTTCTCGTTCAAGAGCATCATGGGAATCTTAAAAAGCTCCATCTATTCGAGATTCCAGACACTTTCAGGCTCTGAGCACGTTCCGCCGATTTCGATTCTCGTGCCGGCTTACAATGAGGAACTGACGATTATTGAAAATGTAAGGTCGCTCTTATCCTTGAACTATCCACGCTACGAGGTACTCGTAGTCAACGATGGATCAAAGGATGCTACCTTGCAAGTAATGATTAACGAGTTTTCAATGGTTTACTCCGAGCACATGCCGGTACAGCCGCTTCTTCATACGTCGAAGATCAGGGGAATCTACCACAATCCGGCTTTTCCGAATCTGTATTTGATCGACAAAGAGAACGGAGGAAAAGCTGACTCGCTCAATGCGGGGATCAATCTCTCCCACTATCCGTTGATCGCTTCCATTGATGCAGATTCCTTGCTGGAAAAAGACGCGCTGATTCGCATTGCGAAGGTGTATATGGAAAACCCGGATGAAACAGTTGCCATCGGCGGAGATATCCGCATTGCCAACGGCTGCAAGATCGAAGACGGTGTCGTGAAGGACATTCGTTTGCCAGACAAGTTTTTGCCGATGATGCAATCCGTCGAATACCTCAAGGCGTTTCTCGGTGGACGGATCGGCTGGAGCGCGATCAACGGATTGATTATCGTCTCAGGCGCGTTCGGTGTTTTTCGCAAGGATTACATCATCAAGGTAGGCGGTTATCGCGAGGGGTATCCGGGTGAAGACATGAACATTATCATCAAGCTGCACAAGTACATGCTGGAAAACAAGCTGCCGTACCGAGTGGCATTTTGCCCCGATGCGGTCTGCTGGACACAAGCGCCGGATACGCTCAAAATCTTGGGTAGTCAACGGCGCAGATGGGGACGCGGCAATCTGAAAAACATGATTGAGTACGGCAGATACATGGCGTTTCGCCCCAAGTACAAGCTCTTCGGGATGCTCACGCTACCGTTTAATATCTTGTTTGAAACCTTGAATCCGTACTTTCGCATCACGGGTCTATTGGCCCTCATCGGTTATACCATGCTGGATATGACCAACGGCTACGTCCTCTTAATCTACGGCTTGCTCAATGTGCTGTATGGCATGCTGCTTGGCATTGGCTCCTTATTGCTGGAGGAAATCGCGTTTCGACGGTATCCGCGTTTTCGAGACATCGTCAAAATGCTTTTCTATACGATTCTGATGTTCTTCGGCTATCGGCAAATCGGCGTCATCTGGAGATTCCTCGGTCATATTGAATATTTGCGCAACAACAACTCGTGGGGAACGATGACGCGGACGAGCTGGCAGACGAAGGGCAGCGAAAACATTTCAAGTTTGGAGGCTAGATCATGAGTAATCTCGTACCTGTTTTTTACGAGCATCTGAGCAAGATGGAAGAGAAACAATTGGCGTGTGGGGTTATTCTGGCGGCTTGCAAAACCCTCACCAAAGAGTCAATGGAGCTGATCAAGCAAGACCTGGGCACTCGTTCAGGAGACGGCTCCGAGATTGCTTTGCACTACGCGTATGACAAAAACAAGCAGCTCTTCGGAATACTGCTTGAGGGACAGAAGCTCTCGAACACCCATTTCTATGCTTTGCGTGTAAAAGACTATTTGCAAGAGCACAAACTGCTTGCGGGCAGCTTCTTGATTGCGAGTTTTCCCGAAAGCTCGCGCTCGTCCGGTCAAATGCTGATGCGGATGATCCAAGAGATGAGAGAGCCAGGCGCTCATGGGGAGATCAAGATTTATGAGCAGAATCCCGCGCAAAAAGAGGAGCCGGCAAGTATTTTACTGGTTAACCATGATGAGACTGTCAACGAGTTTTTGAGCATCTACTTTCAGCGCAAAGGCTATCTCGTTACGGTAGCCAATGACGGGATGGACGGCATGGAAAAATATCAGGAGGTCGCCCCTGATCTTGTGATTACCGACCTGAATCTCCCTATCCTCAATGGATACCAGCTCATGGAAAAAATCAAGCATATCAGCGCTTCCATGAGCAAGATTATGGTGCTCACAGACAAACGTCTGGAAGAAGATGTGCAGAAATCATTTGCGATGGGAGCATCTGACTACATTACGAAGCCATTCTCCCCGGTAGAACTGGAAGCCAGGGTGAAAAGGCTGATATAAATTCTAGAAAGAGAAAGGGAGAGAAACGAGGATGGCGAGATACGAGGAACTGCAACAAAAGATTCAACGAAAGACAGCGAGAGTGGGTGTCATTGGGCTTGGGTATGTAGGGTTGCCGCTGGCGGTAGAGACGATCAAGAGTGGTTATACCGTAATCGGAATCGATCTGCATGGCGGGAAAATCGAGAGCCTAAAAAGAGGAGAGTCTTACGTACAGGATATTTCCAATGAAACCTTGCAGGAATGCCTCGCGACCAATCGCTTTTTTCCGACGACTGATTATAGCGTAATCGAAGAGCTGGATGCGATCAGCATTTGCGTTCCTACTCCACTTAGTCCCAATCAGGACCCAGACACCTCTTACATTACAAGCGTTGTCGAGCAAATCAAGAGATTCATGAAAAGAGGAATGCTCATTACGCTGGAGAGCACAACCTATCCGGGAACGACGGAAGAGCTGATCCAGCGCGAATTTGAAAAGCTGGGCTATCGTGCCGGCATCGACTTTTTCCTCTGCTACTCGCCGGAGAGGGTCGATCCGGGCAATCGCAAATACAGTACGTACAATACGCCAAAGGTGATCGGCGGGACGACAGAACGTTGCATGGAGTTAGGCACACTCTTGTATGGCAGCTTGGTCAAAACCGTTGTGCCAGTCTCCTCGCCAAAGGTGGCGGAGATGTCCAAGCTTTTGGAAAACACCTTCCGCAGCGTCAATATTGCCTTCATGAATGAGATGGCAATGATGTGCGACAGAATGGGCATCAATGTTTGGGAAGTAATCAAGGCCGCATCGACCAAGCCTTTTGGGTTCATGCCGTTTTACCCGGGACCCGGAATCGGTGGGCATTGCATACCGCTCGATCCGATGTATTTGTCGTGGAAGGCCAAGGGCTTTCGTTTTCACAGCCAATTTATTGAGATCGCCCAATCGATTAACGACAACATGCCGGACTATGTGCGCAATAAGACTGCACAGGTGCTCAACATTTACGCCAAAGCAATCAACAGCTCGCGCATCTTGATTCTCGGCATGGCCTACAAGCCGGAAGTAGATGACCTGCGTGAATCACCTGGGCTGGAGATTTACGAGCTGTTCAAGAATAGCGGAGCAACTGTCGACTATTACGACCCGTATGCGCAGAGCTTTGTGAATAAAAAAGGCGAGATCGTCCATTCCATTGCCAATGACTATGAGGCATTCAAGACTTACGATTGCATGGTGCTCATTACGAATCACCAATGCTTTGCCTATCAGGAGCTGGCGGACTTGGGAGTGGCCATTATCGATACACGCAATGCGTTTGAGGGCATCACGAATCCGAATGTATATCGCATCGGAACCTCCGTCGCTATTAGGCAGGAGAAGGAAGTCGTCAGCTTGCTCGCATAATACAAAGTCCGAACATTTTACGCAACAAGGGAGGAACCGAAGACATGTGCGGAATTATGGGATATATCGGAAACAGGGAAGCGCAGCCGATTCTAATCAATGGGCTGCGAAAGCTGGAATACAGAGGCTACGATTCAGCTGGCATTGCGATTTGTGATGGAGCAACCATCGGCATTCGCAAGGCAAAAGGCAGAATTGACGTACTGGAGAGCCAAACCCAAAAGTCCGGCTTGCAGGGCTCCATCGGTATTGGTCATACGCGCTGGGCGACTCACGGAAGACCGTCTGACGAAAACTCTCATCCTCATTTTGATCAATCCGGCAAGTTCTCGATCGTGCATAACGGCATTATCGAAAACTATCTGGATCTCAAGCAGGAATTGATCGAAAAGGGCGTGACGTTTACTTCGGAGACGGACACGGAGGTCATCGTGCACCTTTTGGCGCAGGAATACGACAACAACCTGGTTGCGGCAGTACAGAAGGTCGCTGGCAAAATTCGCGGAGCATTTGCCCTCGGTGTGATGACGGAGCATGAGCCTGACAAGCTGATTGCAGTTCGTATGGCGAGCCCGTTGATTATCGGGGTAGGGGAGAATGAGAATTTCATTGGTTCTGATATCCCGGCGATCCTGGAGCATACGCGCGATGTGTACGTTCTCGAAGATGGAGACCTGGCGATTCTGACCAAAGATTCTGTTCACGTCATGCGTCTGGATACGACGGAGCCAATCGAGCGAGAGCTGGTGCGAATTGAGTGGGACAAGGAGCAAGCGGAAAAAGACGGCTTTGCTCACTATATGCAAAAGGAAATTTATGAGCAGCCGCGGGCCCTGCGTAATACCATGACAGGTCGAATCGATGCTACCCAGCAAAAGGTTATTTTTCCTAATCTTCAGTTATCAGAAGTGAATGCCAAGCGTGTGGAGAAAATCTACATTGTCGCATGCGGTACCGCTTATCATGCAGGCTTGATCGGCAAGCATGTGATCGAGCGACTGGCACAGATTCCGGTAGAAGTAGATGTAGCGTCGGAGTTTCGTTACCGTCGCCCACTCTTTCAACCCAATACGCTTACGATTGCCGTCAGCCAATCAGGGGAGACAGCAGATACGTTGGCAGCCATGCGTGAAGCCAAACGAAACGGCTCAGCCGTACTCGCTATTACGAATGTAGTCGGCAGCTCGATTGCCCGTGATGCTGATGACGTGATTACGACGAATGCAGGTCCGGAAATCGCGGTGGCTTCTACAAAGGCATACACCTCGCAGCTGATTGCGTTTTACTTGCTCGGCATCTATTTGGCGCAAGCGAAAGGGACACTGGACGCTGACACACGTGCTTCACTGCTTCACCAACTGACCGCACTCCCGGATCAAGTCGAGCATATACTCGCGCATGCGGATGAGATACGTCATTTCGCTGAATCAATCAAGGACGAGCAGCATCTGTTTTTCATCGGACGAGGACTCGATCATGCCGTATCTATGGAAGGCTCGCTCAAGCTGAAGGAAATCTCATATATTCACTCGGAGGCGTATGCGGCAGGGGAGCTAAAGCACGGCACGCTGGCGCTGATCGAAGAGGGAACGAGAGTGATTGCCTTGGCTACACAGGATGAGCTGCATGAGAAAATGATCAGTAATATTACAGAAGTAAAAGCCCGTGGAGCAAAAGTTCTCGGTATTACCTTAGATGGACATGTAGAGCTGCATCGCTCGGTTGATGATGTTTGCCTGATTCCGCAGACAGATGCCTTGCTTACACCTGTTCTAGGCGTTATCCCCCTCCAGCTCATTTCCTATTACACTTCTGTTGCGCTCGGCAATGACGTAGATCGTCCACGAAATTTGGCCAAAAGTGTAACAGTTGAGTAAACACAAACGTCAGTCGTTATGAAGTAAGACAGGAATGAAGAAAGGGGGAACGATGAATGAACACCTCGAAGCGGACGTTGAATCAGGAGAAATTACTGGAGATTATGCTTCAGGCCTATCAGCTGGGCGTGCAGAGGAAAGACATTGATTTGACCATGATGATTGACACACTGACCTATGAATTGAAACCATACTTCGATAAGCAAATCCAACAAGGTCAGCTTGCAAAAGGGGAGCTGACCAAGACGGAGGCGATAGGATGAACATACATGCAGTAGTATTGGCAGCAGGAAAAGGAACCAGAATGAAATCTTCACTCTACAAGGTCATGCATCCAATATGCGGGAAGCCGATGATTAAGCATGTCGTAGAGACATTAGAAGCATTGTCACTTCGCCACTTGGTCGTCGTTGTCGGTCACGGAGCCGAAATGGTCAAAGAGGAACTGAAAAACCGCGTTCAGTATGCGTATCAACCGGAACAGCTTGGGACCGCTCATGCTGTTTGGATGAGCCACGAAATTCTCGGGGCGCAGGATGGCGTGACGATTGTCATGAATGGTGATACACCACTTGTACAAGAACAGACGCTGCGAAGTTTGCTCGAGTATCACCAGCTCAAACAGGCAGCAGCCACGGTCTTGACCTCCATTGTGGACGAGCCTACTGGCTATGGCAGGATCATTCGCGACGAGAACGGCGATGTCCGAAAAATTATCGAGGAAAAAGACGCGACCTTGGGACAAAAAAAGGTGAACGAGATTAGCACCGGAATCTTTTGCTTCGACAATCAAAAGCTGTTTTCGATGCTGCCGATGGTCTCAAACGAAAATGCGCAAGGGGAGTTTTACTTGCCGGACGTTCTGGGGCTTTTGCAAGAGCAGGGTCATTTGGTAGCGGCGTTTGCAACGGATGATCCCGAAGAAGGCAATGGCGTCAATGATCGTGTGCAGCTCGCAGATTTGGAACAGCTGATGCGCAAGCGAATCAACGATTTCCATATGCGAAACGGAGTTACAATGATAGACCCGAGCTCGACGTACATCGATTCTGACGTAATGATCGGGCGTGATACGGTGCTCTATCCAGGAACCTGCCTTTTTGGCGACACGCAGATCGGTGAAGGCTGCCAGATCGGGCCGCACGCTTTGGTCAAAAACAAGAGCATCGAGGATTACACGAGAATTCAGCCGTTTTCAGCAGTTGACGGCAGTACGTTTGGTGAGCGGGCTTTTGCGGGAGTGGGTGCGACGACACAACAGTACGGTATCGACCAGCACTGATGCAGGTACTTCGTCGATATAGCTGGCTTTGGATAGCACTGCTCCTTGTGACAGTGGTTTCGATCATCATGCTGTCGTTGGCAAACACCCGCTCCGCCCTGACAAAAGCAACCTGGATATGGGATGCCAAGCAAATGGAGACCCAAACCGATGAAATGATCGAGTTTGCCAAGAAAAACGACATCAACCTGATCTATCTTCACGTTGAACCAGCAGCAGTTGCGCCTCAGACGTATCGTACCTTTAATGAGAGAGCCAACCAAGCAGGCATCAAAGTAGAGGCGCTTGGCGGTGACCCCAATTGGGCGTTAACAGCGAATCGCCAAAGCATCGATGATCTCATCTCCTGGGTGAAGGCGTTCAATCGCAGTGCCAAGTCAGATGAACGATTCTCGGGGATTCACGTCGATATCGAGCCGTATTTGTTGCCTGCATGGAAGGAAGACCAGGAAGAAATCGTGAAGCAATGGCTGAAAAACGTCAGCTATCTGGCAGCAGAGACGAAGAAGGATACGGACCTCGCTGTCGGTGCCGACTTGCCTTTTTGGATCGACTCCGTAAACGTTCCTGGCAGTGATGAGAAAGTGAGCAACTGGATGGTGCAGCGACTCGACAGTATTACACTAATGGCCTACCGCAATCAAGCCCTTGGGCAAAATGGGATCGTCGAAATCGTAGAAAAGATTGTCGATGATGCCAATGTACGAAAAAAAGGGTCGGTTATCGTGGGCGTCAACATCATGGAAACGATGGAAGGCGCTCATGTGAGCTTTTATGAAGAAGGCACAGAAGAGATGAACAACCAGTTGGCCATTTTACAGGAGGAGCTGTCAAACAATCCGGCGTTTGCAGGAAGTGCGATCCATGATTACGAGAGCTGGAAGCACGCAAGTCAACGAGAGGGGCAACTTTGACGAATGAAAGCTGCGCGCATCTATTTGAGTGTTCTCTGCCTGACAGTCGGCTTTCTGTTCGGCTTTTCCCCCGCGGAGAAGAAGAGTAAAGCAACGTGGATCTGGCAATCCGAAATGATCGGGAGAGAGAAACAAGAGATTCTCGATTTCTGCAAAAGTAACGATATTAATCTCGTTTACTTGCGAATCGAAATGAACAAGCCCTATGAATACTACCGCGATTTTATCCGCGAAGCGACAGAGATGGGTATCGAGGTTCATGCGGTAGCCGGCCACCCGGCGTGGGCGCTCAAAAGCAATGAAAAGCGGATGATGAACATCGTCCACTGGGTAAAAAGCTACAACCGTGAAGCGCAAAAGAATGAGCGGATTCGCGGGATTCAGTTAGACATCGAGCCATATCTTCTGCCATTTTGGGAGACTGATCAGAAGCGGATTATCCGTGAATGGCAAGCTAATGTGCAGGCGTTCACAGCCGAGGTGTCAAAAGAGGATTTGGTTGCCAGTGCAGCCATTCCATTTTGGCTGGACGATATTCCCGTGCCGGGACCAGAAGAGATATCTCTGTCCAAATGGATGATGAGCCAGTTTGATACGGTATGTATCATGGCGTATCGTGACACACTTTCCGGTCAAAACGGCATCCTGAATTTGATTGATCAGGAAATGAAGGAAGCGGATGAATTAGAGACGCGTGTCTTGGTTGCTGTAAATATAAAGCCGCTAGATGAAGACCACTCTTCTTTTTCAGAGGAAGGCCCGACTCTCATGAAACAGCAATTAGAGCAATTGCCTGTACATTTGGCACAGCATCCGTCCTTCTCCGGTGTCGCGATTCACGATTACCGCTACTGGAAGGAGGCGAGCCCCCTGCCCCCGGTAACGAAGCAACGCTACAAAGGCACCTACATATGGCGTGCAGAATTAATTGGCACGGAAAAGGAGGAAATTCTTTCCTTCGTGAAACAAAACGGGGTGAATCTCCTCTATATTCGTCTAGATTTGGAGCAGCCGATTTCCTATTATCGCGATTTCGTGAGAGAGGCGCGTGAAGCGGGTATCGAGGTTCATGCCATGGGCGGTCATCCGATTTGGGCGTTGTCTGAAAATCGGAGCAAGATCATGAAACTCGTGAATTGGGTGAAAGCCTACAATGAGTCTGTTTCGACAGAAGAGCAGTTTCACGGCATTCACTTAGATATCGAGCCATATGTCCTTCCTGTCTGGCGCGAGGATAAAGAGGCAGTCTTACGCCAGTGGATGGGCAACATCGAGGCTTTCGTTGAGGAGACCAAGAACGGAACTTCCTTAGAAGCAAGCGTCGATCTCGCTGCCTGGCTGGACAAGACACCGACTCCGGGTCAGCCCGAATTGCCGTTTTCGCATTGGATGATCAAACAGCTTGATCATACGACCTTGATGGCATTTCGCGATCGAGCTCCTGGCATCATTGGCTTGGTTGAAAATCAGATGAAGTATGCAGAGAGCCTCCAGAAAAAGCTGGTCGTTGCCGTGGAGACAAAAGAGAGCCACGAAGGGAACGGTATCACCTTTTACGAGGAAGGCATGGGCGAAATGGATCGGCAGTTGGATCTGGTGACAAAAGCACTGGATCGGTACTCCTCTTATTGGGGGCTCGCCATTCATGCTTATGACTACTGGAAAAACGGGAAAGAGTAGGCTGCCTGCATCGTGCACCATGCACCATTGTTGTACAATAGAAGAAAACGAGCGTCGGAAAGAGGAGAACAAGCCATGCGAGATGTGCAAAACCGACATCGAAATCTTCCGCAGCGTACGCCAGAGATGTTGTACAACGTGGTGCGCAAGTTTTACCGTGGAGCAGTCAGTCATTTTGACCTGATTCAGGAGAAAAAGCAGGAAGCACGTGCAGCCTTGGAAGCTGGTGACCACGACAAAATCCGTGCAGCTGTACACACGTTATTTTTGGAGTTCCATTTTTATGTGACCTGCTGGCTCCAGATTGAGCTTGCCCTGTATCGGCTGGCCCGTCAGGATGAACGCCTTGCGCAAGTGATGGAAAGATATCGATCATCGTTGGAAAGGCATGTAGCGGTACGGCAACTGCTGGATCAGACGGAGGCGTGTGTGGAGGCGCAGTTTCAACCAACCGGGGATGGATGGTCCTGCGTGCAGAATGATGCCTACATGTTTGGTAGCATCATTTTTACAGTGGATGAAGAGAGTCTGCAAGATTTGCATGCCGTGTATCAGGCGATTTGGGAAAATGCAGACCGCTAAACTAGCACCTATAACAAAAAGCGTGACCGTCGCGTTGGATGGTCACGCTTTTCTCATTTAGTAAGTGCCAGGGAAAATGGAGCCTGTGTGAGGAGCCATCTGGCCTGGGGTGTTCAATTGGCGAACCTCTTGTGTGTTCGTGCCTGCAAAGCCAGGAGAGAAGACCGATTGTGCTCCTGCGCCAGCCTGATTGCTGTATGCTTGATTAGCATATGCCTGTGGTTGAAGCTGAGGTTGCTGCTGCTGACCTTGTTGCGCTTGCATGCCGTAGCCAGTGTTATTCAACTGGCGAACTTCTTGGACATTGGTATTGGCAAAACCAGGCGCAAAAATACTGCCAGTCATCGATGGTGGATACGCTGCTTGATTCGTATAGCCAGCTTGTCCTCCGTAACCGCTATAGCCAGCTTGATTGCGGGCTTGAACCTCTTGTACATTCGTGCCGGCAAAGCCCGGAGAGAAAATGGAGCCTTGTCCAACCGATTGCTGATAAGAAGGCTGTGCTTGTATGTAGCCAGCTTGCTGGCCTTGTGCATAGCCGGTGAATTGGTTTTGCATGGATTGAAGCGCTTGATTTTGCCCATAGCCATATTGTTGCTGATGTTGTTGTTGAGGATAACCAGCCTGATTGAGCTGTCTCACTTCCTGGACATTGGTATTCGCAAAGCCAGGGGAAAAGATCGATTGTGCACCACCATAGGACATGCCCGTTGTAGGGGTCCCGATGGATTGGGCATGCCCTCCGTGGTTCCAATGCTGTACTTCCTGTACGTTTGTTCCGGCGTATCCTTGTTGGAACATCGTGCCTGCAGGGCTCATTGCTCCCAAAAATTGCGGTTGTTGTTGGGAGTGCATCATATTGTTAAGTATATGGGTCATGGTTAAGACCACCTCCATGGAGTATTTTTTCCAAGGTCGATCAGGTCATACATCCGATAACGAAAAAAACATGCCGGAGTCTAAACGGCATGTTCCTTTAGATCAAAACGTGAGACTTGCCTCATTGTTCAGTGCTACCCGCACGTACAGCCAGCATGCCGATTCACTTATTGCGGTAGCGTATATCTACAATCAGGAAGGATTGACCCATTATGAGCCAACATCCTGAGGGTCAATCGCGTCAGCCAGTCGTTCGCTGGGTGATGCGCCGTTCCCCTTCCTGACGGGCAAATCGCACCAAGGTCGTCTGTGAATCAGCTAGTGCTGCTCGACTCCCTTATCCTGCGGCAATCCCTCGCTTGTTTTGCAAGCAGGAGACATGCTGTGCGTAATGGATCAGATTCGCTAACGATAATCGACGAATCGATGGTTCATCGAATTTCTCCGGCTTTGCGTTCGCTTCAAAGAGCCATAGCTGTCCTTCTTCTGTCAAGCCAAGGTCCATCGACATCTCAGCCAAATCCGTCCATTCTGCATTTAAAGACCGTGCGATGGCGAGTGCCGTATCGTGAATGTGTCTTTCCATTTGCTCGTGATTATTAGTAAACAAGGCTTGCATAACGGTTGATAACGAGTGGATCGAGCCGCCGCGTGGCACATGAGTGGTGATGCTTTGCGAGCCAGACCTTCTGATGCCAACTCCGGTTACGCACCATTCGCCCTCGCCATCTTTCTGTACGAGGACGCGCACATCAAAAGGTTTGCCGTTGTAATGGGCACGACGGATCCCTTGCTGCATAATGTACTTCTGCTGTTTGACATGAAGTCTAATGTGCTTCCATACATCATTCAAATTGGAAAAGCGGCGAGTAATGGCCTTGTGCTCCTTTAACCGTTGCAGGAACCACTTATCGTTTTTGAAATCAATGCGCATAATTCCCTGACCAGCTTTACCGCGCACAGGTTTCAAGTAGACAAAGCGATGTTCCGTGCAAAAGCTTCGAAAGCGAGCCAAGGTGTCCAGTTGTTTCGTCTCCGGTAGAAAAGCTTGCACTTCTAAGTGGGATTCAAGCATTTTAAACAGCTGTTGCTTGTCGAAAAAGCCGCGATTAAACAATGTGACATTTGGCATCTCATGAATGCGGTTCAATGCTCTTCGGACTTCAGGTCGTCGTTCTGCTTTTCTCGTCGGAATTCGGTTGTAAACCACATGGGGGAAAGGTAGAATCACCTCTTGCCACGAGTTTAGTCGATTGTTGTACAAATAGCCCCGCACCTTTTTCTTCTCCCAATTGATTCCTTGTGGAGTGAACACATATACGAGTGCACCCCATTGTTTTCCCGATTGAGTAATATCCTTGAAGTTCTCGCGATTTCCTAAAAATGTTGCCCCTTCACCAACGGTCAATATGCCAAATAATGGGCCAAGCTTCAGGGAGTCGCCCGCCATTTTCCAGTTAATACGTGTACGAATACGGCTTGCTTGCACGCGGGGTAAACCAGCGTATATCCGTTTCGTATGAGAAAAGGGACCGAGACTGGCGACCAGTGGCTTTGGCGAGCGTTTAAGGACTAGCCGAGGTAACTGTACGAACCATCTACCGCTAGGGAGGATCGTCAGCCACCCGGAGCGCTGCTGAAGCATGGTGTTCCTCCTTCCTGAAACACGGTACAGATCGCGTGCGACTAGAAATTGGCCAAGTAACAGCTATAATCGACGAGCAGCTTGCGTGATTCGTGATCAGCCTCCCTGAGACGGGCGTGCTTGAATATAGAACGTCCAGGCTTGGAATTCGCTTCGAACATCCAGACATGGCCTTGCGTATCAATCCCCATGTCCAGCCCCAATTCGCCTAAATCAATCCCTTTTGCCAGTTCAATCGCGGTAGCGAGTCGAATCGACGCTTCGGAAACGCGCTGGGTCATGAGGGCTTTTTGTCTGCCAAACAGGTGCTGCAACAGGTCATCGCCGGGAATGACAGTACCACCTGTGCGTACGTGGGTAGTTACGCTACCAGAACCGGCAACCTTGGCTGCTGTGCAGGAGACGACCCACTCGTTTTGCTGGTTTTTATGCAAGTGAACACGGAAATCAAACGGTCGTCCATGGAATGTCATGAGCGAAATGCCCTGTTGTGCCAGATACGCACTGACCCGACGACTGCGGAAGACATGCTGATAAAGGCTGGACAGCTTGGAAAAATGTTTTTTTACATTGCCGCTACCTGTATGATAAGAGGCAGTAAAGCCACCGCCTGCCTGGGAAACAACTTTGACAATACCGTACCCGAGACTACCATTTTTGGGCTTCAAATAAACGATAGGGTATTTACGCAGCAAGTTTCGAACAGTTGTAAGAGAAGGAGAGGTGTAAGTCTCCGGGATATGCTCATTCACTTCTGGATTCGGGTACAGCAGCTGGTGCACACCCCATTTGTTAAAAAAGCCCTGATTGAACATCGGTAAATTGGGGTAACTGGCGAGTCGATATTTGAATTCCTGAACGGCTTCATGTTTTTCTGCCGAACGAGAGGGAATACGATCATAGACGACATCGGGCATGGCAGTAACATGCTTTTTCCAAAAGTAGACGCCTGACTTGCTTCTGCGCAAAAACCACGCTTTGACTGTATTGGATTCCCAGTCCACATCGGATGGGGAAAATATATAGTAGAAAACGCCTTTCCCTTCTTGAGCCTGTAACAGATTGTGAAAAAACGAGGTGCGAGGGCCAATTGGTTGCTTGGGATCTCGTCTTATGCCAGTCGTAACGATCCCGATTGAAGGACCGATCCGGAGTGCGGAGCCCTCTAGTTTGAGCTGGATTAAGCCAGGGTGAGGAATGCCGAGCTCCGTTTGCAAGAGCGTCGTCACTTTCATAACGTTCGTATCCGGATTGCGTTTATCTTGTAAGACCGTTGCGACTACTTCCTTTTTACCCAGTAAGACTTTAATTTTTTGGCGTTGCCGTAGCTGGAGCTGTTGGAAGAGAGTAGCTGGCAGGATAATCCCACTGATACGGGGGTTGGAAAGGAAGCGAAGCCGCATTCTGAACGTTTCCATGCTTTAACCTCCTACACGCTCTTTCATAAGATAGTGGGCGTAGCGAACAGGCTGAGTAATCGAATGCAGTTGTGCAGTCGGGTCGTCAATCATGCGAAAAACGGTTCGCCCTGGTCTGCTGTTTACCTCGATGATCCAAACATTACCTGCGGTGTCAATGCCAATATCGATTCCCAGCTCAACGAGTCTGCCGTGTGACTCTTCCAAAAAACGGGGAAGTTCTTCTGCCACTCGGTTGATTGTTTGCTCGATGCGTGCCGCTTTTGCGGATGTGAAGTGAAGGGGCAGGAAAGAGGCCAGAGATGTTGCTTTCCCTCCTCCGTGCAAATTGGAGGTAATACTGCGTTTGTCTCCCAGGCGCACAGCTTTGCCAGTTGTCCCCCATTTACCCAGCCCGTTTTTTTGAACCAGTACACGGACATCGAAAGGGGTACCATCCGGGGTATGCAACTCCAAATAGGGCTGTACCAGGAACTTGCGGCCGGCAGTAAAGATAGACACAAAACTTTTTAATTCGGCAGTGTCACGAATTCGCTTGGTGAAAGGCTTATTGTCTTGGTTTCGTCCAGAAGCTTCATAGCCACTGCGCATTTCTTTGATTCTCACGACGCCAATACCGTGAGTTCCCGCCATCGGCTTGATGATGGCTGCCCCGTATTTTTGCAAGGTTGCATGGAGCATAGGATATGAGAATATTTCAGTAGGTGGTAGCAGCGGGGCGAGGAGAGAGGACTTCACGAGCATCTGGTGCACCTGCCATTTTCCAGACAGTCCATGCCCCAAAAACGTAATGTTGCGATCGTTTTGCAACTTTTCCACAAATGGTTTATAGTGGCGATAAGATGGGCCCACAAAGCAACGATCATAGATAAAGGCGGGGATTGGGAAGTCTTTTGCGTGCCAGGACCCATTGCGATATTCGAAGCCTTTTACCATACGGGTGGAAAAGTTAACCTGACGTGGTGAAAAAACGAAGACGCGAATGCCGTGCTTGCGTCCATAGAGCGTAAGCTTTTTGTAGTACCCTTTGTCTACAAAGTGGGAGCCTTGGCACCGGGCCATGATACCAAGACTTCTCTCGGATGCTGTCATGTAGGTCACCTTCGCCTGTTTTTGTTGCGCTTCGGTCTTCTTTTTATCGTCTTTTGTGGTTGAATGGTCCGGGGAAAACCACTTAGAAAGGCGG
Source organism: Brevibacillus sp. HB1.1 (assembly GCF_013332445.1). Taxonomy (NCBI): domain Bacteria; kingdom Bacillati; phylum Bacillota; class Bacilli; order Caryophanales; family Paenibacillaceae; genus Brevibacillus; species Brevibacillus sp. HB1.1. The sequence goes on from NZ_JABMIV010000005.1 coordinate 278,295, forward strand.
AATAATCCAGCATGCGAAGGACAGAAGGGCGAGCACGCCGAGGCAGGTCTTCGGCACCCTCAGGCAGCGGAACTGTTTTGGCTGACTTGGATGGCTTGCTGTTGACCTCCAATAGCCACACCCGTCCATGGACATCGACTCCCAGATCAATTCCGAATTCTGCGTACTGCCCAGACAGTGATTCTTCTAAAAGGATCGCGAGCTTAAGTGCTACTGCGCGTAACGTTTGAGGGGATGGTCGAGTCGTGCCCGCCCATGGTCCACAAACTCGCAGGGCCTGAAGGGGAGTCATCATCTGCCCGCCTCTGGATATATTGGAAACAATGTGGTTTAATCCCAGGCGAGCTACCATGGAAGTGACGGACCATTCGCCTTTTCGGTCTTTTTGTACCAATACACGAAAATCTGTCGGTCGTCCTTGGATGCCGATTAACGGTAACCCTTGTTGCAGCAAATAGGATGTGCCTTTTGTCCTTTTTTGCAAATACTGATGTAAGCCCTGAATGCTAGCAAATGATTTGCGCAATCCTCCGGGGAACGCTAGCTGGTATCCCTCGGGCGAACTGCGAACTCGAATGATCCCGCGTCCCATGCTGCCGTTAGCTGGTTTAGCATAAATGGTGCGATACGTAGATAGCATTTGCCGCAGGTCTTCCTGTTTCAAATAAGGAACCATACTGGGAAGATGTTCGGAGGCTGTCGGTTGATTCTCGAGAGCGGCGTGTACATGCCACTTATTCAAAAAACGCTCGTTAAAAAAGGGAATGGAAGCGTCCTTGCAGCGTTGAACCCAGTTGGCCATCTGTTCACTTCGTTCGCGTTGGCGGGATACGAGTCGGTTGTAAATGCATTGTGGAAGCGGAAGTAAGGTTTGTCTCCAGACGCCTCCTTTTCTAACGATTCCGCGCACGATTCCCGCATCCCAGTTGACATCCTGAAGCCGAAATGCGCAAAGGATACCTCCGCGTTTACGGGTGATATCGGACATCTCCTGGAAGAAAGAGTTTAGGTGTCCAAACGGTCCTTGCGAGAACGCTGCATTGTAGCTCGAAACAAGAACACCTACATACGGTCCGAAAACGATTGTTTTCTGACTCGCATCATAACGGACTAAGAGTGGAACGCCCCTGGGTAGATGAAGTGATTGAGCTAATGATGGTCGAATGAAGGTTTTACCCGAGGTTTTGCCTCCCCGTTCCCAAACGCCTACGCGTGCGGAAACGGTTTTGCTCCCAAATTGGACCGCAATGGTGGACGGTGTTGAAAGATTCCATTTGCGCAAGTGCGCCTGGGGCAGGTAAAGGTCTACTTCCGATATTATCTCGTTTTCGACAACGATTGTTGGAATGTAGGACATGAGTATCCCCTTCCCATCAGGCAAAGTTAGTCTATGGTATGAGCATCCAAAACGTTTGGTGCCATGTAGAGAAGAGAGGTTGTTAGGATTTATGAACGCTTGGATACTATTAGTGAATATTGCAGTAGGCTCTGTCATCGGCGGAGTGACGAATGATTTAGCCATCCGAATGCTGTTTAAACCAGTAAAACCGTGGTATATAGGCAGGTGGAAAGTGCCTTTTACCCCGGGATTGATCCCGAGAAGACGGGACGATATCGCGATACAAATGGGCAGACTCGTCGAAGAACATTTGCTGACGACAGAGGGGGTCAAGCGTGCACTGAATCAGAGTGGTTTGGAGAGCACGCTGACAGGATGGATGAACACCATCGCTCGAGACTGGATGACAGATGAGCGCAGCCTACGTCAAGTAATGCAGACGGCGATGCCTCAGTTATTTAAGGAAGACGGAACGTGGAGTGAGAGTGTCCGCGCGCCTATCGAGGCGAAATGGGGTACTTTTGTCGATCAGGTTCTGGCACAATATGAAGAGAAAAAACTGCGAGAGTTGGTTACGGACAACGGACGCGAGCGTCTGGATGCTGCACTTGGCAGTGTGAGCGAACTGCTTTTGAAACGTTTCCGCGAATATTTACATTCCCCGGAAGGCCAGCAAACCTTGCAAAACATGGTTCGCGGATTGCTCGGTGGAGGCGGAGGCATGTTTGGTGGCTTGGTTGGGATGTTTCTTGGGGATGACAAGATTTTGGGCAAGATTCTCCCGTATCTCGATGAGCTTTTGCAAAGCAGAGAGCTTTCGGAGCGCGTGCACTACTTTTTGCATAAGGAAGCGGACAAGCTCTTGGACAAAAATGTGGGCGAAGTGGTTGCCTGGATTGGGCGAGATCAAGTGGACGATTGGGCGGGGAAGCTTTTTGCCAAGCTGGAGGAGCAAAGCCTGCGCATCGTGGACGAGCCTCTGTCTCGTTTGACAGCGCCTTTTTCTGAGACGGTAACAACGGAACTCGTTCCTCGTTTGTCAAAGTGGATGGTGGACACACTGCAACAAAACATCGAGAGAATATTTTCGCGCCTGGCTATCCGAGAGATTGTTACACGGCAAGTAGAGGGTTTCCCGATTGAAAGAATTGAAGAGATGGTAGTCGGGATCTCAGGCAAGGAATTTCGCATGATTACCGTGCTCGGATTTATCCTTGGCGGGATTATTGGGCTGGTCCAAGGTTTATTGTCCATTTTGGTCAGTTAAACAAAACTGAAAAGAAACTGTAACTGTGTTGTAATAATCCTGTAATATTCCTTGGGTATGATAAAAGCACGATGAAAACCCCCTTAATGATATACTTTCTGGTCGGTAGCTTTCGAAAAAGCTACCCTTTTTTTTTGCCCCGCCTTCGGGTATATTGGTCGAAGGAGCGCACGTACATGGAACGGGTGGGAGAAAAGGAAGGGGGAATAGCAATATGGCAACGAAGCATGAACAAATCTTGCAACATATTGATCGCCTTCCGATCGGTTCGAAGATTTCCGTGCGGCAGATCGCGAAAGACCTTGATGTGAGTGAAGGGACTGCATACCGCGCGATCAAGGAAGCGGAAACGCAAGGATACGTCAGCACGATTGAACGTGTCGGTACGGTGAGAATCGAGAAGAAGCAAAAGGAAAATATTGAACGTTTGACCTTTGCGGAGGTTGTGAACATCGTCGATGGTCATGTGCAAGCTGGACGTGAAGGCTTACACAAGACCTTGAATAAATTTGTAATAGGGGCCATGCAGCTCGAAGCCATGATGCGCTATATTGATGCCGGGAGTCTCTTGATTGTCGGTAACCGCTATCAGGCGCACAAAATCGCTTTGCAACAAGGGGCTGCCGTATTAATTACCGGGGGATTCGATACAAGCGAGGAAATCAAGCAGCTGGCTGACCGCTTAGCGCTGCCAATCATCTCCTCCAGCTACGACTCCTTTACGGTAGCATCGATGATTAACCGAGCCATTTACGATCGCCTCATCAAAAAGGAAATCGTAATGGTAGAGGATATTTTGAAGCCGCTTGCAGAAACGCCTGTCTTATTGACATCAGATTCTGTTGCCAAGTGGCACCAGTATACGGAGCTGTATCAGGACACGAGATTCCCCGTCGTAGACGAGCAGATGCGCCTGATCGGGATTGTTACCTCCAAAGACATCATCGGTCATGAGGAAACTGCGACGATCGACAAGGTCATGACGAAGAACCCGATTACGACCTCGCCGCGGGTATCCGTAGCGTCATCCGCGCATACCATGGTGTGGGAAGGAATCGAGCTATTGCCTGTCGTAGATAACCATCGCAAGCTCGTAGGGGTCTTGAGCCGCAACGACGTGTTAAAAGCGCTGCAATTTACAGCCAAGCAACCACAGATGAGTGAAACGTTCCCGAATCTGATCATGTCGCATTTCCGTGAGGAGCGTCAAGCAGATGAAATGGTTTATCTGGGAGATGTAAGCCCACAAATGACCAACCATCTCGGTACGATTGCCAGCGGAATCATGACGACGGTCATGGTCGAGGCTGCTTGTAACCTGCTGCGTCATCATCGTCGAGGCGACATGGTACCGGAAAATATCACCGTCTATTTCCTAAAGCCAGTCCAGATGGAAAGTCATATCGAAGTGAAACCGCGACTTTTAGATATCAGCCGACGCTTCGGAAAAGTCGAAGTATCCGTATTCCACGGCGAACAGCTCGTAGGGCAGGCCATGATTACAGCGCAAATTATTGAGCGTTAAAAGAAAGGAACAGTCTTTCGGGACTGTTCTTTTTTTAGTCGGTAAGCAATTATAAACCGTCACTCATTTTTTGCGTTGAGTTGGGGCAAGAGGCGCGCCTCCTTTTTTCCATGCGCAGAAAAGGGATGTGAATGAAGATTTTAGCCAGCATGCCTACGCCCAAAACAAATACTGCATAAACCAATTCAATTGAGTCAAACAGCGCTCCGTATAGTTGAAAACCGATCAGCCTGCCCACAGCAAACAGCATGACCATGACGGAAATAAACCGTCCCAGCATATGTGATTCGATGGTTTGCTGATAGAAGGTACGGAAAAATACACCGTAGATATTGAACATGGAAAACAGAAAATAGCTTACCAATGAATAAAATAGGACTACGGCAAACGGAGAGGTTTGCAAGTGCTGTAAAAAAGAATGACTGCCCAAGAGCAGTAGGGGAAAGACCGCTGCAACGATCCCGATCAGACCGATACCAATACTATGGGAAACGGAAAAGCGTTTCTTTAAAAGGATCACCCCAATAATCGAGGAGACGGAGCCCATTGTTTGTGCACTTTCGACCAGTCCGAAATCGATGTCCGATCCACCAAATACCTGTTTGATCATGTACGGGAAGCCAATCATGACAAAAGGAAAGAGAAAGATATGGGTAAAAAGACCGTTTAGTACAAGTGAACTAATTCGAAGATCCGTGGTGAAAATCTGTAAACCTTCCTGTAGTTCCTTTATAATCGAAGAAGAACTGGGTGCTCTTGGAATCGAAGGAAGCTTCATGAAATACGTGGATGCTGCTGAGCTCAAGGAAAGTACCGCGTTTAGTAAAAAGACGGCTTCAATTCCGCTCATCGTATACAGTAGTGTGCCTATGAGTGGAGCAAGGACACGAACGCTCTCCACGACAGTACTATCCAGAGCGATAGCGTCAGTCAATTCTGTTTTCTTCACCACATGCTGCAAGAGTGTAGTATACGCGGGAACTGCCAGTAGATTGCATACAGAAAAAAATAGAACGGCCACATAAATCATCGTCTCTTTGATGGGCTGAAACAGCGAGAAAAAGAACAGCGACAGCAGAAAAATACCGTAAATGAGATCGATGCTGCAAAGCAGCTTTCGCTTGTCCAGTCGGTCAGCCCATACACCTGCAAATGGACCGAACAGGATTTGCGGGATTACCCCCAGCGCCAGTATGGAAGCAAATTTTCCTGCTGATCCTGTGAGTGCCAGGATGTACAGGGCAAAGGCAACGTTCAGGCAGATCGTTCCAAACTCGCTGGTAGAATGGCGAAACAAAAACAATGAGAAATTCGGGTTGGCAAACAAATTGAATTTCATAGCTGATCCCTCCAAGTGCTCTTAGGCAAAACACATAGGTTGATTGTAGAGGGATCAGGAAAAAAAGCCCGGCAAATTTTGCTGTTAGGATGAGCAATTATTGACATCGGAAGGTGGGGATGAGAATGACGAGCCAGATTACCAAGCCGTTATCCTTGAAGATTGTGAACAGCGCTATTACCATCTATCAGATAGAGGCAGGCGGTTCTGATGAGCTACATCAGCATGATAGTTGTTTTCAAATCAGCATGTTGCTTCAGGGCAATCCGCTGGTGCAATGTGAACAGCAATTTCGCAAGTTGGCAGGACGTCAGCGTCTGGTTGCATCCCCTGGGTGCCAGCACCGTCATTTTTCTGAAGCTGAGGCTATGCGGTTGATGCTCTTCTTTCTCAGCCCAAGCCTTCTGGAGAGCGTCTATGCTGACAAAATGGAAGCTGTTAGCGGACCGATTGAATTTGTCCCATGGTCGGAGGATGAAACGGATGGTTTTCAAAGAATCGCGGAAACAGTCTGTACACAAATGATTACACAGCAGATGGAAAAGCTTGCGCTTGAACAGCTAGAATGGGAGCTGGCCAGCCTGCTGTTAACCGTTCAGGAAGGATCACACACGCAAAAATGGCGGGGCAAGCATCTAGCCGCTTATCCCGCCATCCCTGTATCGATCCATCCTGTCCTGAAAAGGGTGACTGATTTGATCCAGGATGATGTAACCGTAGATTGTTCACTGGATACACTGGCGGGGGTTGCGGGTATCAGCAAATTTCATCTGATTCGTCTATTCCGTGAGCAGATTGGTCGCACCCCGGCGCAATATGTGACAGATCAGCGTGTAACACGGGCGGCCTGGTTGCTCCGACACAGTAAGCTCGCCGTTACGGCCATCGCCTTTGAAGCGGGCTTTGGCAGTGTAAGCACATTTGAGAGGGCATTTAGAAAAAAATATAGCGTAAGTCCGCTCCATTACCGCAATAGCATGTAGGTGCGTACGAATATCGAAAAGTTGGGTTTGCGATGAGGCTATGGGGCCAACCTGCACTCCCTTTTCCATTGTCACCCATGAATTGACAGGGTAAGGAATGTAACTTATCATCTAATTAGAACACCATCTAATCAGATTGAGTAAACGAAGAAAGGAGTGTCCCACTTGCAACTAGATCAACTCGTCACCTTTTACAAGGCACTCGGAGACCCCACGCGCGTGCGTATTCTCGCGATTTTGGCAAATGGTCCACTGCATGGACAGGCGTTGGCAGGCAAGCTCGGCGTGACACCTCCGACCATCACACATCATATGGCAAAGCTTCGAGATGCAGGGGTCGTTTACGAGCGTCGTGATAAAAACACTATCTATTTCTATTTGCATGATGCAAATGTAAAACGACAGTCGCAGGCAATCGTGAATGTCATGGAAAAAGCAAGGGATACGTCAGTAGAGGAGTTATTTGCAGAAGACACCTTACATGTTCAGAGGAGGCACCAGATGGCAGCCGAAAAAATGCAGGTTATTCGCAGCTTCATTACTCCAGATGGCAAGCTGAAACAAATCCCGTCCCAGCGTAAGAAAAAGCTGATCGTCTTTGAATACATGGTGCGCGGTTTAGAAAAAGGGCGCAAGTACAAAGAACCGGAGATCAACGAGTATATCCGTCAGTTCCATGAGGATTACGCTACGATTCGCCGGGAATTCATTATGAATCATTATATGTATCGGGATGAGGGCATCTACGAGCTGAACCCAGAGGAAATGTGGGCAAAAGTCGAAGACCTGCAATAATGGAAATGGCTTCCTCCTGACTTGAACAGAAAAAAGGACAACCTTCGGCACTGCCGCTCAGGTTGTCGAAGCAATAGAATGTCACACAAATCTATTATAGCGAGAGCTCTATCAGGTTTGTATGATAAACAGCTGGGAATAGAGGAAAAGTATTTCCAGTCATCGTTTTCCTAAAAATGAAAAAGGCATGCGGAACGTAAAGCTGTTCCCATGCCTTTTTTTATACCCCTTTTTTCAATTCTGCCTGCCAAGCTGTACGATAACGGAAATAATTGCGAGTTCCCAAGAATAAATTCATAGCCCCTACAATCAGCATGATCAACGCTACAACAATGCGGATCGTATCGAGAGAATCAAAAGTAAACTGATTGATGCCGAACAAAGAAACGAGTATCCCCAATGACACATTCATTTTCCCCAGCAACATACGCGATTCAAGCGGATGGATGCCTCGTCTGCGCGCATGGATACTATAGTAGACACTGGCTACCAGGGAAGCGAGAATACCGGTCATGTAAAAGGCAGGCCACATATATGGATTCATCCTTTCTAGCCATTCTGGTATTACCCATCCTACCAAAATCAGGGGAGAACGGTCAAATACAAGTAAGAACGTTTGTTCTTAGCGTCCGTATGCGCTATACTTCCGGTATAATGTAAGAGAGAAAGTTTCCATTGTGAAAATTGAGAGGGGTAATATCATGACCTCCTTTGTCCATTTGCATGTTCATACGGAGTACAGTCTGCTGGATGGTGCAGCACGTATTGATGCACTAGTGAAGCGAGCCAGCGAATTGGGCATGCATGCACTGGCTATGACAGACCATGCCAATCTGTACGGGGCGATCCCGTTTTATAAAGCTTGTCTGGAGGCAGGCATCCAACCGATTATCGGAATGGAAATATACGTAATAGAAGGAAATCTTCAAGATCGCGTGCGAAATGCACCGCCGCCTAGTCATCTGATCGTTCTTGCTGAAAACGAAACGGGCTATCGGAATCTCCTGAAGCTGGCGACAGTCGCGAATACAGACGGCAATTATATTCTTCCGCGTCTCAACAAAGAGGTGTTGGCAAAGCATACAGACGGCCTCATTGCACTGAGCGGCTGCCAGCAAGGGGAAGTAGCCAGGCTGTTACTGGCTGGAGAAGCGGACGCTGCGCAAGAAGCAGCCCGCAAGTATCAGCGAATGTTTGGTGAACAGCATTTTTATTTGGAACTGGCTGATCATGGACTGGAAGTGGAGCGCAGGCTGAATACTCGTCTCGTGAAACTGAGTCAGGAAACGGGGATTCCGCTGATTGCGACAAACAATGTTCACTACATCTACAGGGAGGATCACCAGCAGCATGATATCTTGTTGGCGATCAAAGAAGGCAAGACGATTGGCGAAGAAAACCGTTTTCGCTACGAGACGGATCAATACTATCTGAAAAGTGCCGAGGAAATGGCGGCGCTCTTTGCCTTTGCGCCCCAGGCGTTAGCGAATACGCTAGCCGTTGCAGATAGGTGTAAGCTGGACCTTACCTTTGGCGTGCATATTTTGCCGGAATTTCCCTTGGCAGAGGGACAAGATTCAACACAGTATTTGCGTGAGCTGTGTGAAAAGGGTTGCCTGGAGCGATACGGCGAGATTACGCCAGAGGTGCAAGCGCGTCTGGATCACGAGCTGACGATTATTACAGGGACGGGCTTCACCGATTACTTCCTGATTGTATGGGATTTCATGCGGTACGCTCACGAAAACGGGATACCGACTGGACCAGGACGCGGATCTGCGGCAGGTAGCCTCGTCGCGTATGTTTTGAAAATCACGAATGTCGATCCCCTTCGCTTTCACTTGCTCTTTGAACGCTTTCTCAACCCGGAGCGGGTGACGATGCCCGATATTGATATCGATTTTTCCGTAGAGCGCCGTGACGAAGTCATTCACTATGTAGCGAGCAAGTACGGGCATGATCGTGTCGCCCAGATCATTACCTTTGGAACGATGGCGGCTCGTGCAGCAGTGCGTGACGTTGGGCGGGCGTTAGGCTTGTCTTTGGACATCGTGGATCGCGTGGCCAAAATGATTCCGCAATCGCCAGGCATGACAATTGAGCGGGCGATGCAAATTAACCCGGATATCGGCAAGCTGTGCGCGCAAAACAAACAGGCAGCACAACTCATCGAAACGGCAAAGGGCGTAGAAGGCTTGCCGCGCCACGCATCCACACATGCGGCGGGTGTCGTCATTTCGCGTGAACCGCTGACGAATTACGTTCCATTACAGACGGGTAATGAAGGCTTGGCACTCACGCAGTATCCGATGGAGATTCTCGAAGAAGTCGGTCTCTTGAAGATGGACTTCCTCGGCTTGCGCAATTTGACCATCATTCAGGAAACGTTGCGTCATTTGCAGGAGCAGGGAATATCGCTTGATCTGGATCAGCTGCCGACAGACGATGAGAAAACATTTCGTATGCTCTCCCGTGGGGAGACAACCGGCATTTTCCAACTGGAATCTTCGGGGATGCGCAATGTGCTGCGAGATTTGAAGCCGAGCAGCCTCGACGACATCATTGCGGTTCTGGCTTTGTATCGCCCGGGGCCGATGGAGATCATCCCGCAGTACATCGCCGCCAAACACGGACAGAGCAAAGTACAGTACGCTCATCCTGTTCTCGAGCCGATTTTGCGAGAGACGCACGGTTTTATGATTTATCAGGAGCAAATCATGCAGATTTCCTCGACACTCGCCGGCTTCAGTCTTGGTGAGGCAGATATTTTGCGCCGAGCAGTCGGGAAAAAGAAACGGGAGCTATTGGCGGAGCAGCGGGAGAAGTTCGTCGCTGGTTGTGTCCGGCAAGGGTACGGGCAAGAGCTGGGCAATCAAGTCTACGATTTGATCGTACGCTTTGCTGATTATGGTTTCAACAAAGCCCACTCGGTGGCTTATGCGGTCATCGCCTACCAGATGGCTTATTTGAAAGCAACTTATCCGCTTGCGTTCATGGCAGCGCTACTATCCTTGTCCATTGGCAGCCAAACGAGAATTGCCGAGTATACGGAAGAAGCGCGGCGACTACAGCTTACTGTGCACGGGCCTGACGTGAATAAAAGCCTGGCTTACTTTACAGTGGAGCAGGATGCGATTCGCTTCGGTCTGGCCGCAGTGAAAAACGTCGGCTACGGTGCCATTGAATCGATCGTGAAAGAGCGCAAAGGCAGAGCGTATCGTGATGTCTTTGATTTTTGTGCGCGCGTGGATGCGCGGTTAGTCAATCGCAGAGTAGTAGAATCACTCACTTTATGCGGTGCGCTGGACTCGTTGCCAGGTCATCGCAGTCAGCTCTTGCTATTGCTGGATGAAGCAGTAGGGAAGGCAAACAGCAAGAGAATCGAGCGTGACGCCAACCAGCTCAATCTATTTGCAGTTGAAGAAGATGCGGAACCTTTGCGCGAGCCAGCAGAATATCCAGAGGTAACACCGTTCTCACATACCCAGCAATTAAAAGAGGAGCGGGATTTGATCGGGGTATATATCTCCGGTCATCCACTTGACCAGTTTGCCCATGTCGCGAGTCGCCCGGAAGTAGCCGTTATCTCTTCATTGGGGGATGTGCCGCGCGACAAGACGGTGAAAGTATTCGGAATGATAACGGAAGCGAGACGCATCCAAACGAAAAAAGGGGATCCGATGGCGTTTATTACGCTAGAGGACAAAACGGCGCCAGTAGAGCTGGTCGTCTTTCCGCAGGTGTATACGAAGTATGCGCCTCTGCTCGAGCGCGAACAAATCGTCGTGGCAGAAGCCCGAGTCGAACACCAGGACGAGATGGTCAAGCTCATGGCTTCTCGTTTCTGGGATGCACAAACGCTGCCGCAGCCGAAGTCCGAGACTGTATTATTTGTCAAAATATCGGCAGAGCAAGAGCATGATTCGACGCTGCAAAGACTTTCACGTTTGTTTGTCGAAAAAAAAGGAACGATTCCTGTTATTCTCTTCTACGAAGGAAAAAGACAGACAATTCGCCTGCCAGAAGCAAATTGGGTAGACGTAGATGAGTCATTTTTGGAGCAAGCGCGAGAAATTGTGGGGCCTGACAGCGTAATTCGGAAAGAAATGCCTATAAATTGGGGAGGATGAGGAATGTCCTCCCTTTTTCGCCGTTTTCGGCAGGTTTACAGGAGAACAGTTTTTTATTATATTGAGATCATAACTCAATGAGTGGTCAGACCACTTGGAATAACCCAGGCATTTTTTACTGCCTACAAGCCATCATAGAAACTATTATCGTGAAATGGAGTGGGATCTCATGTCCAACCTGAGAGAGGAAGCACTGGAGCTTCACAGAAAACATCAAGGAAAATTGGAGGCAGTGACCAAGGTACCCGTTCGCAATGCTTACGATCTGAGTCTTGCCTATTCTCCTGGGGTTGCTGAACCTTGCAAAGATATTTTTGATGACAAGTCCAAAGTGTACGATTACACGATGAAAGGCAATCTGGTTGCAGTAGTCAGCGACGGTACTGCTGTATTGGGTCTTGGAAACATCGGACCAGAAGCAGCAATGCCGGTTATGGAAGGTAAAGCAGTTTTGTTCAAATCTTTCGCAGGCGTAGATGCATTCCCGATCTGCTTGAATACAACAGATGTAGATAAAATCGTAGAGACAGTAAAACTGCTCGAGCCTACTTTTGGTGGCGTTAACTTGGAAGATATCGCAGCTCCTGCATGCTTCGAAATCGAAGAGCGTCTGAAGCGCGAAACAAACATCCCGATTTTTCACGATGACCAACACGGTACAGCAATCGTTACAGCGGCAGGTCTGATCAATGCTCTGCGCGTGGTTGACAAAAAGCTGGAAGATATTCGCGTCGTAGCGAACGGTGCAGGTGCAGCTGGTATCGCGATCATGAAGCTCTTGATTTCCATGGGCGTAAAAGAAGTGATCATGGTTGATACAAAAGGAATCGTGTACGAAGGCCGTCCATTCGGTATGAACCCAGTGAAGGAACAAATGGCGAAAATCACGAACCGCAGCATGCTGCAAGGTGACCTGGCTGATGCAATGAAGGGCGCTGACGTATTTGTCGGTGTATCCGTAGCTGGCGCTGTTACACAGGACATGGTTCGTTCGATGAACCGCGATCCGATCATTTTCGCGATGGCAAACCCAGTACCAGAAATCATGCCGCAAGAAGCAAAAGAAGCAGGTGCGGCAGTAATCGGTACAGGCCGTTCCGACTTCCCGAACCAAGTAAACAATGTACTGGCATTCCCGGGAATCTTCCGTGGCGCTTTGGATGTACGTGCAACGGAGATCAACGAAGAAATGAAGCTGGCTGCTGTATATGCAATCGCAGACCTGATCACGCCAGAAGAGCTTACTGCGGATAAAGTGATCCCTTCCGCATTCGATCCACGTGTAGCGCCAAACGTAGCTGCGGCAGTAGCAAAAGCAGCGATGGAAACGGGTGTTGCTCGCATCACAGTTGATCCGGAAGAAGTCAAACAAAAAACGACGAAATTGACAGCTATCTCTTACCAAGAAGCGTAAAATACTCTTTATCGAGGCACCGACGACACCCTCCGCGAAAAAACGTAGTCTTTTTACAAACGTGGAGGGTGCTCCTCGTTAAAGGTACGAGTAAGGAGGATAATCGTGCTCGACTCTTCCCAAGATCGAAAGGTTTACGAAGGAATTCTCCTGCAACTTCATGAAATCATCCAGGAGCAAAACTTGCGGCCCGGGGACAAGCTGCCGTCTGAGCGAGAGCTGTCCGAGCAACTGGGAGCAGGTCGTTCTTCTGTACGCGAGGCTCTTCGGGCTCTGGAGTTGCTCGGACTCATTGAGACCCGACGCGGGGAAGGCACCTTCCTCAAGCATTACCGGCACAATCGGCTGATCGATATTCTTGGCTTTTTTATCCTACGGGATACCAAAACCAAGAAGGACTTGATCGAAATGCGCCGAATGCTAGAGCTGGATGCTGTCCGCTTAGCCTGTAGACGGGCGACTGACAAGCATTTTGATGAAATGGAACGCATCCTGGCCATTGCAGAGGAAAGAGTAGCAAGAGGCGAGGTACCTGCGGAGGAAGACTATCAGTTTCATCGCGTCATATGTCGCTCCAGCCGCAACTCGATTCTGCATCGCATCTGGACGCCTTTGGTTGAGTACAGCAACAGTATTCGAATTGAATCACTGTCGCGCGAAGGTAGAGCGAGTGCAGCACTCGTAGAGCATCGACAGATTATGGAAGCCATTCGCGAAGGCGATGTGAACGTCGCATTAGAGAGAATGAAAAAGCATTTGGAGAACAGCAAGCTTTAGTTTTCCCCCAATTTGCGAGGGGCGTTGGCGCTGTGATATGATGATGCAGACCTGTATTGGACGATTGAGGGGGAAGCCAGCATGTGGACGGTCATCTACATCGCTCCTAGCGCTAGAATTGCAGAACGGATACAGCAACGTTTGACAGATGAAGGGTTTTTGGTAAAGGTTCGCGAAGGTAAGGTCTCGAAGCAATACGAGATTCTCGTGCCGGAGAGCGAACTAAATGAAGTCCGAGATGTACTCGGCACGATCCTTCACTGATGAGAAAGGTGGGTGTACCTGTGCTTAAAGATCTTTTTGGGAAAAAGCGCAAATTCGCTACAGTTCCTTCAGAGACACTAGCACGTGTCCCAGCTTCCACCGACACTAGCAAGGAAGCGGGTACGAAAGAAAAGGAAGTCCCTGAGGGATTGATGAATAAATGCCCACATTGTGGGACGATTCACTACTCGAAGGATTTGGAGAAGAACTTGCGCGTCTGCAAAGGCTGTCAGTTCCACTACTCCATGTCCGCTCCAGAGCGTCTGCAAGCGCTTCTGGATGATGGGGTTCTAACAGAAGAATTTGATGCCAACTTGATTACAGCCAATCCACTCGGTTTTCCTGGTTATTTGGAAAAAATGGAGCAAGATATGGCCAACACCAATTTGAACGAGGCGATCATTACAGGAGAAGGTATCCTAAGTGGAAACCGCATCGTGATTGGGGTCATGGATTCTCGTTTCCGTATGGCGAGTATGGGATCGGTCGTCGGAGAAAAAATCACGCGCGCAATTGAGCAAGCGATCGAACGGCGTTTGCCTTTCATTCTGTTCAGTGCATCTGGTGGAGCACGCATGCAAGAAGGTGTATTGAGCCTGATGCAAATGGCGAAAACCAGCGCAGCGTTGTCTCGATTGGATCGTGAACGCTTGCTGTTTGTCTCGGTCATGACGAATCCTACATATGGTGGCGTATCAGCCAGCTTTTCTTCGTTGGGAGATTACAATATCGCAGAACCAGGAGCTATGATCGGTTTTGCTGGGCGTCGAGTCATTGAGCAAACGATCCGTCAGGAGTTGCCAAAAGACTTCCAAACAGCGGAATTCTTGTTAAAGAACGGGCAACTCGATATGGTGGTACACCGTAAGGATATGCGAAATACGCTGTCCAAACTGGTAGAGATGCACACGTCTCGGGAAGGAGTAGAAACATGGCAGGCGAGCTCTCCTTTGAAAAGCCATTAGTAGAATTACAAGATAAGATTAAGGAATTGCGCCGTTTTACTGAGGAAAAGGGAATTGATTTCTCTGACGAAATACAGCGTCTCGAACAAAAATCAAAAGAGCTTGCTGCGCAAATTTATGGCAATTTGACTCCGTGGCAACGCGTACAGCTGGCTCGTCATCCGGAACGGCCAACGACTTTGGACTATATACAACTACTTTTTACCGATTTTATCGAGGTGCATGGAGACCGTTTGTTCGGAGACGACCATTCTATTGTGGGTGGAATTGCCAAGCTGGATGGGCGCCCGGTTACGATCATCGGTCACCAAAAAGGGAAAGACACAAAAGACAACATCAAGCGCAACTTCGGGATGGCTCACCCAGAGGGCTATCGAAAGGCCTTGCGTATTATGCAGCAGGCGGACAAGTTCGGTCGGCCGATCATCTGCTTTATCAATACATCAGGGGCATATCCTGGAAAAGCGGCAGAAGAACGCGGTCAGAGCGAAGCGATTGCCCGCAATCTGCGTGAAATGGCGACATTTGGCGTGCCAATTATTTGTATCGTAATCGGGGAAGGTGGAAGCGGTGGAGCCTTGGCGATCAGCGTAGGTAACCGCATCTATATGTTGGAGAATTCCTATTACTCCGTGATTGCACCGGAGAGTGCCGCTGCGATTCTCTGGAGAGATTCCAGCTTGGGCATGCGTGCAGCGGAGACGATGAAAATTACGGCACCTGATTTGTTGGAATTAGGAGTCATTGACGGAATTATTGATGAACCATTCGGAGGAGCCCATCGTGATTTGATCGCGCAGGCAGGGATGGTCAAGGCGGTCATCACGGAACAACTAGAACAGCTGGGCCGTTTAACTCCAGATGAATTGATACAGGACCGCTACGAGAAGTTTAAACAGATCGGAGAATTCGCCTCCCTGTAAGAAACAGGGGGCGTTTTTTTCTTTTTTCTCCGAGGAAAATCTGCTACAATCGAAGTCGAATGAAAGAGTTATCAGAGCTTTCAAAAAGTATGGCACATATCTTTTGATTGTATAACAGATATGAGGAATTGAGTGATACAGCATGTTTCATACAAAGTATGGTACATACTGTTTCCGTTAAATGACATGCTAAAGACGAAACGATTGGAGAGGTGGATTCCATGCGAAAACTTGCAGTTCTCACTAGCGGTGGAGATTCTCCTGGAATGAATGCCGCAGTCCGGGCGGCAGTGCGTCGTGCTCATTTTCACGAGGTACAAATGTTTGGGGTTTACCACGGATACGAAGGGCTGATGAGGGGAGATATCAAGGAGATGTCTCTGGGCTCTGTTGGGGATATTATCCAACGGGGAGGAACCATTCTCTACTCCGCTCGCAGTGAAGCGTTCAAGACGGAAGCCGGACAGCAAAAAGCAGTGGAGCAATTACGTGTTCATGGAATTGAGGGTCTGATTGTGATTGGGGGAGACGGGTCGTTTCGCGGTGCACAGAAGCTGACCGAAAAAGGCTTCCCGACCATTGGTGTACCGGGTACGATTGATAATGATATTCCGTGCACCGATTTCACGATTGGGTTTGATACGGCATTGAATACCGTTGTGGAAGCGATCGATAAAATCCGCGATACAGCTACCTCGCATGAACGCACGTACATTATTGAAGTGATGGGGCGAGATGCTGGCGACCTGGCATTGTGGGCAGGGCTTGCAGCTGGTGCCGAGTCCATTATTATCCCGGAAGCGTCGCAGGAGATGGACGATATTATTGAGCGTCTACATGCTGGACAACGCCGTGGCAAAAAGCATTCCATCATTATTGTGGCGGAAGGGGTAGGAAGTGCCGCTTCTTATGCCGAAGCGATTACGAAAGAGACAGGCTGGGAGACTCGCGTAACGGTACTGGGTCATATCCAGCGCGGTGGTTCCCCTACTGCGATGGACCGGATGCTTGCGAGCCGAATGGGTGCAGCAGCTGTCGATTTGTTGCTGGAAGGCAAGCAGGACCGAATGGTTGGGATTCAGAACAACCAGATCGTTGATGTCGATTTTCAAGAAGCATTGGCGACAAAGCATCAATTGGATTTATCTATTTATCAATTGGCGCGCACGCTATCTATATAAAACTGACAGTTTTCGGAGTGTAGAGGAGGCTTACATCCTATGTTAAGGAAAGCAAAAATCGTATGTACCATCGGACCGGCAAGTGAATCGGTTGAAACACTGAAAAAACTGATCGAAGCAGGAATGAACGTAGCCCGTTTGAATTTCTCGCACGGTTCCCATGAGGAGCATGCGGCGCGAATTGTAAACATTCGTCAGGCATCAAAAGAAACCGGAAAACCTGTTGCAATCCTGTTGGATACAAAAGGTCCTGAAATTCGCACGGGTACGCTTGCAGTAGATGCAGTCGAGCTCGTAGAAGGAAATACGTTGATCCTCACTATCGAGGAAGTAGCGGGTACTGCAGAGCGCGTCTCCATTACGTATCCGGAATTGCCTCGAGATGTAAAAATCGGCGATACAATCTTGATCGACGACGGCTTGATCGGGTTGACTGTACAAGAAGTACGGGACACTGAAATCATCTGCTTGATCAAAAATGGTGGAACACTGAAGAGCAAAAAAGGCGTCAATGTTCCGGGAGTCAAAATCAACTTGCCAGGTATCACAGAAAAGGATGCACAGGATATCGAATTCGGTATTGAACAAGGAGTCGATTTCATTGCGGCTTCCTTCGTCCGAAAAGCATCAGATATCTTGGAGATTCGCAAAATCCTGGAGCGCCATAACGTGCGTATCGATATTATCGCGAAAATCGAAAACCAGGAAGGCGTCGATAACGTAGACGAAATTCTGGTAGTAACAGATGGAATCATGGTTGCGCGCGGTGATTTGGGCGTAGAGATTCCGGCAGAAGAAGTACCACTTGTTCAGAAGAAGCTGATCAAGAAGTGTAACGAGCTTGCGAAGCCAGTCATTACGGCGACACAAATGCTCGATTCCATGCAGCGCAACCCACGCCCGACTCGTGCGGAAGCGAGTGACGTTGCGAATGCCATTTTCGATGGTACAGATGCAATCATGCTCTCTGGAGAGACGGCTGCCGGTAAATACCCGGTTGAGTCTGTCGAGACCATGGTGCGCATTGCTGTACGTGCAGAGCAAGAGCTGAATTATCGCGAGATCTTGTACGCACAAGCACAGCTCAAACAAGTGACGATTACAGATGCCATCAGCCAAGCTGTATCCAATGCAGCACTGGATCTGGACGCAGCGGCAATCATTACTGCGACCGAAAGCGGACACACAGCTCGCATGGTATCAAAGTTCCGTCCAAAAGCACCAATCGTGGCTGTAACGCCGCATGAAGCGATTATTCGCCGTCTGGCACTCGTAAATGGTGTGTATCCGGTGAAGGGCGAAATGGCGAATACAACGGATGAAATGCTGGAGATGTCTGTCCAGGAGGCGCTTGATGCAGGCTTCGTTCGTCATGGCGATCTCGTTGTGATCACAGCAGGCGTACCTGTGCGTGAAGTTGGGACAACGAACCTGATGAAAATCCATGTCATTGGCGATGTGGTAGCAAAAGGACAAGGAATCGGCCGAAAAGTTGTCACAAACAAGGTAATTATTGCTAGATCTGCTGAAGAAGCGCTGGCAAAGGTAGAAGAAGGAGCAATTCTGGTAACCATCGGTACGGACTCCGATATGATTGAAGCGTTTGGCAAGGCTGGAGCGGTGATTTGCGAAGAGGGGGGACTTACCTCTCACGCAGCCATCGTAGGCTTGAATCTCGGCGTTCCAGTCATCGTAGGAGTGCAATTTGCTACGGATGTATTGAAGGACGGACAAATCGTAACGGTGGATTCTGAACGTGGGCATATTTACTCAGGACATGCCCGGATTCTGTAGGTAATACTATCCATCTTTAATGGAGAATGCCTCTGAAGGGTGACCAAGCGTCACCCTTTTTTGGCTTGGTGCAAAAAGGATTAGCCGACGAACTACCTGATAAGTTTTACCAGATAACGGTGATTATTAGGTGGTGCAAAGCGAGTGGGAATCTGTTAAAATCGGTCGGTGGCTTTGTGTCAGGACGGATTAAATCCATACGTTCGGAGTTTCCAAATCATGACAGAATGGGTGTTGTAGCGCTCGCTGCCAGGAAAAGGCTGAACATAAAACGGTTCTTCTGTACGTCCAATGTTCGGGATTTTGTGTCAAGTGTTTTTTTAGAGTGAACACAACATCTAGTATTGTCGAAAATTATTTCGCACAATATATAGGTAAAACTATTGAGTTTTACAGATAAAGATAGTTAAACTAGAGAGGAAAGATTCGAAGGAGGAACGATATGCTGGCGACCGAAACCGTATCCCGAACTCAATTTTTGCGGGATGAATTCTTAAATCAATATCCTGATTTTCCGATTCATATGAGTCCTCTGGGACAATTCGTTTACTACCGTACTTATTCTCGCTTTGTTCCGGAAAAAGGAAGACGCGAAACGTGGAAAGAAACTTGCCGCCGCTCGGTGGATTACAATATTAAGCTGGCTTATCAGCATTTGAACAAAATCGGATTGTACGCCGATTCTCGCGCAATGGAAAAAGAGGCAGAAGGATTGTTTGACAACATGTTCAACCTTCGCCAGTTTTTGTCTGGCCGTACCTTGTGGGTTGGTGGTGCAGACAACGGCGTAGCGGATTTGTATCCGTTGGCGAACTTCAACTGCTCCTTCCTGAACATCAAGTCTTGGGATGACTTGGGCGATTTGTTCTACCTTCTCTTGGTAGGAACTGGAGTAGGTTTCAAATGCACGAAGGAAATGGCTGCTGGACTGGGCCCGATTCGCACGAATGTTTCCCTGCTTTCTTCTGAATACAGACCGCTGCCAAAGCATCAACGCCTGGAGCGTTCTGAGCTGA
Source organism: Brevibacillus sp. HB1.1 (assembly GCF_013332445.1). Taxonomy (NCBI): domain Bacteria; kingdom Bacillati; phylum Bacillota; class Bacilli; order Caryophanales; family Paenibacillaceae; genus Brevibacillus; species Brevibacillus sp. HB1.1. Next base: position 298,007 of record NZ_JABMIV010000005.1, read on the forward strand.
ATGTACTGGATAACGGCTTTGCCAAAATTTATGTGGGCGACAGTAAAGAAGGCTGGGTAGAATCCCTCCGTCTCTACCTGCAAATTTTGACAGATTCCACTTACGAACACATTCACACAGTGAAAATCTCTTATAACAGCGTGCGTCCGAAAGGCGAGCGCCTGAAGCGTTTTGGTGGTACTGCTAGTGGTCATGAGCCGCTTCGCGAAATGTTTGAAGGAATCGATAAAGTGTTGAAAAACCAAATCGACCAGCATTTGGCATCCATCGAGAGTGATGAAAAAGGATACGGCAAAATCCGTCCGATACATATTCTCGACATCGGAAACCTCATCGGAGCAAACGTCGTAGTAGGTGGCGTGCGCCGTACAGCGGAAATTTTCCTGTTCGATCACGATGACTACGAGTGCATGCTGGCGAAATACGGCATCAACGGCTTCTGGACTGAGGATCAGCTGAACCATCACCGTCGTGTAGGCGAGTTGTTGGGAGAACACAAGCCTGTATGGTTTGACAGCATCCAAAATGTAGGAGACGGACGCAGTGGTCTGGATCACCGCCGTATGTCCAACAACTCCATCGCCTTTACTAAACAACCGACCAAGTCATTCTTGAACCTCGTGTTCACCTTGATGCAATTGGAAGGCGAACCAGGCTTCATCAACTTGGAAGAAGCAAATCGTCGTCGTCCAAATGCAGAGGGCTTGAACCCTTGTGCAGAAATCCTGCTCGATTCTTATGGCGTCTGCAACCTGACGACAGTCAATCTGGTTGAATTCGTGAAGGATCACGAGGATGGCTCCAAGTATCTGGATCTCGATGGCTTGCTGGAAGCACAACGCAAATCTGCTCGTGCCGGTCTGCGCATGACGCTGGTTACGTTGGAACTGCCACATTGGGATACTGTTCAACAGCGTGACCGTTTGCTCGGAACATCCCTTACTGGTGTGAAGGATGCGTTGGCATCCCTGGGCTATACAGAAGAGCAAGAGCTCGAACTCCTGCGTCAACTGGGCGATGCTGCTCGTGACGAGGCGAACCGTTATGCGTATGAGCTGCGTGTGAACTCTCCACTCTTGGTAACGACAGTGAAGCCGGAAGGTACGCTGTCTCAGGTAGCTGGTGGTGTCTCCAGCGGTCTGCACTGGTCCCATTCGCCATACTACATCCGCCGCATTCGCATCAATGCTGAGGATCCATTAGCAAAAGCGGTACAAACTCTCGGCTGGACAGTCAACCCAGAGGTAGGAACACCAGGCGAAACGTATGAAGAGCGCATGGCAAATGCACGTACACTCGTAATCGATTTCCCTGTAGCATCAGGCGCAGAAGAAACGAAGAACGAAGTAAGTGCAAAACGCCAATTCGATACGTACTTCCGTTTCCAGAAAGAATATACCGAGCACAACTCTTCGAACACCATTACAGTTCGCAAGGAAGAGTGGGTAGAAGTAGAAGACATCGTTTACGATAACTGGGATAATTTCGTAGGTGTATCCTTCTTGCAATTGGATGGCGGAAACTACCAATTGGCTCCATATGAAGAATGCACCAAAGAAGAGTATGAGGCAATGAAGCAGTCCATGAAGCCATTTGATCCTGCGATTTTGCAGCAGTATGAAACCGGCGGCGAGGCTGATCTGTCCACGGCTGAATCTTGCGAAGGCGGAGCTTGCCCGATTCGCTAAGCGATCCGAATAATGAAAGGCAGAGGTGGACTGAAAAAATCAGTTTGCCTCTGTTTTTTTATGTGGCTGTAGTGGGGAGAAGAATATTTCCAGTCTAGGCTCCAGGCTCCGTCCTGCTGGGGGCTGGGACTGCTCGCTCCGAAGGGATTCGCGGGGAAACGCAAAAGTGGTAGCCGCTACGTCGCGTGGGCACGGTTGCGTTTCTTTTGCCCGCGAATCCCTTCTCCGCTTGGTAGGACTCCACAAGTCGCTACGTCTGGAAATATTCTTCTCTGGCGTAACTGATCAGATTCTTCATTCTTTCAATTCTTTAAAAAACGATTAACACGGAAAGCTCGTAGAGGAAACAGGAGAAAAAAGCGAAGATCTTTGGTACACCGACCGAGACGTAATGCAAAAAGCGAAACAAGCCCTTAAGCGTCCACCTCTGAAATACATCTTGAGTGGACCACTTTGGATGCGGTTTCGCTTTTTGCATGGAGACGGGCAGTGAATCCCTCAGCGGGTGGGACAAGAAGCTGAGCGTTTTCTCCTGTTTCCTCCCCACCACTACAGCCACACAGGGTTACTATGGTACAATCATCCTATAGAGAAAGGAGCGATCTAAAATGACTCCCATTATTCATTCCCATCGATTGCGCGTCCGCTATGGCGAAACCGATCAGATGGGTGTGGTCTACCATACGAACTATTTGAACTGGTTTGAAGTAGGAAGAACAGAACTGATTCGCTATGCGGGGATCACCTATCGTGAGCTTGAGGAAAAAGGCGTACTTTTGCCTGTCACAGATGCGAACATCTCTTACAAACAGCCCGCCCGCTATGACGATGAGGTAGAAATACGGACACGTGTAAAAGAGATCAGTCCTGTCCGTCTCACTTTTTCTTACGAGATTGTTAGATGGCCTGACCAACAGCTGTTGGTGTCAGGAGAGACGATGCATGTATTTACCAACACAGCTTTGAGGCCGATTCGCTTGTCGCGAGCGGAGCCTGACATCTATGATTGGTTGGATTCCCAGCATAAAGGAGGGGAATAGGCATGTTCCGTTTTTTTGCCATTCTGTTTGTCGTCGCGTTTGGATTAGAGCTTTGGGGGCTTATTACCATTGGATCGTGGATCGGTGGTTGGAATACAGTCGTGCTGGTCATTCTCACGGGGATCTTGGGAGCTTGGCTAGCGAGGCAGCAGGGGATGCAAGTATTTCGGATGGTCCAACACCAGTTGGCGCGAGGGCAAATGCCTACGGATTCGCTCATCGATGGTGTTTTGATCTTGATCGGTGGCATTTTGCTCTTGTTGCCTGGATTCGTCACGGATGTGATTGGACTGGTCTTCCTCATTCCGTACACGCGGATGATTATTCGTCATCTGTTGAAGCGCTGGCTGTGGAACCTCATCTCGTCTGGTCGTGTTCAATTGTTTTTTCGCCGCTAATACAGCTATTCCCTATAAAAAAGAACCGCTACGAGCTGTGTGACATGCGCTCGCAAGCGGTTCTTTTTACATTGGGTCAGGTTTTCTTCCCACGGATGTAGCCCCAAACATCTTCGAAGACGTTGGCTTTTACCAAAGCATTGATCATGACAAGTGAAACAGGTCCGATGATCAAGCCCAAGAATCCGAACAGCTGGAGGCCGACAAACAGTGCGACCAGCGTGAGGAGAGGATCGAGCCCGACGTTCTCCGCAACGACTTTTGGCTCGATAATTTGCCGGAAAATCAAGACGATCCCGTACAAAATGGACAAGCCGATCACCATCGAGTAATTGCCTTTGAAAAACATGTAGATGATCCAAGGAACGAAGACAGTCCCTGTCCCAAGATAAGGCAAGAGATCGACCAAGCCCGTGATCAAGCCAATCGTAATTGCGTATTCGACACGCATGAACAACAGACCAATAATCACGATGGCAGCAGTTAAGGAGATGAGAGTCAGCTGCGCCTTGACGAATCCGAATAAGGCATTGCGCAAATCGATAAAGATCTGATCGAGACGGCTGTTTACCCCTTTTGGCAAAAGACGGCGAGCCCGCGCTTCCCAGAGAGCAAAATCTTTGGAGATAAAGAAGGCACCCATGATGGAAATGACGGAAACTGTTGCCATATTCGGGAGTGAGACAAGCAGGTTTTTCAATCCATCCAGGAATTTGACGATCAAGTCCTGTCCGACATTCGTGATAGTCGAGATCGCACTGCCTACCGTACTGGTAAGCTTATCCTTATAACTTGGATCGAGCTGATCGTAAAACCACTGAATCTGATTGTAAATGCCCATCAAGAAATCTTGAGAAATCGTATTTTGCAAATAATGGGCTAGCTCCTGTGAAACGACTGGTAAACGTTTGGCCAGCTCTCCGATTTCCACGACCGTTTCCGTGATAATCAGTGTGAGCACTCCGCCCGCGAGCAGCATCAAAACCAAGAGCGCGATAATGACAGAAAGCCAGCGTGGAATCCTGAACTTTCTAGTCATGAACGTAACTGGTTTGTTGATGACGAGCGCAATGATTAAAGCGATTATAAATGGGTACAGTAAGGGTGTTGCATGTTGGAATACCCAAATCCCTACATAGACAAGCAGACAAACCCATAACAAGCGAATGATTTGAAAGAGGCGCTCTACCCAGTTTTCCTGATTCAAACGATTTCTCCTTTCCGCCGCGAAAGTGCGAACAAATTACTGATGTTTCTATTATGCAGCATGCCTGATAGGTGGAGCAAGAATCGCGAAAAAACAAAACTCCGTTTCACCCTTCGAAACATTTTTTCGCCAACCTTATTCACAAAATCGCAATAATCTTTTATAATTGGGTCGTCTTAGTGGATTCTTTTCTCTCGCCTCTCCCCTTACACGAGCGTCATTTTCATGTACGACCTTGTGAGGATTTGCGTGGATACATTCCCTGTCAAGAGTGGTGGATGAAAGAAACCGCTGCTTACAATTGCATAGATAGGATGTTCAAAAAGAGTCGTCTTTTTTGAACGTGATCAGGTCGTTTATCAGTCATGGCGGACAAGCGAAGACTAGATAAGCACTACTACTTGAGTGGAAAAGGAGAGGGAGTTCTATGACAACTACTCGTGGACTTGAAGGCGTTGTTGCCGCTCAATCATCCATCTGTTCGATCGTCGATGGGGTTCTTTGCTATGGCGGGATCAACATCGATGAGCTGGCAGAACATGCAACTTTTGAAGAGGTTGTATATTTGCTCTGGCATGGAGCGTTACCGAAGCGTGATCAGCTAGACGCTTTGAAAAAACAATTGGGTGAAAATGCAGCAGTGGCCCAAGAAGTGCTGGAAAGCATTCGCCACTATCCAAAAGGCGTACACCCAATGGCGGCGTTGCGCACAGCTGTCTCTTCGCTAGCGCTCTACGACACAGAAGCGCAAGATATGTCTCCTGAAGCCAACTATCGGAAATCTATCCGTCTGATGGCACAAACTCCTACCTTGATCGCTGCTTACGAGCGTATGCGTAAAGGTCTGGAGCCAGTAGCTCCACGTGCAGATTTCACGATTGCACAAAACTTCCTCTACATGCTCACAGGCCAAGAGCCAACAGAAACGGCTGTTAAAGCATTTGACGTTGCTCTGATCCTGCATGCTGACCATGAGTTTAATGCATCTACATTCTCTGCTCGCGTATCTGTTGCGACTCTGACTGACATTTATTCCGGTATCGTGTCCGCAATCGGTACGCTCAAAGGCCCTCTGCATGGCGGCGCTAATGAAGCGGTAGCGAAAATGCTGAACGAAATCGGCGGAATGGCTAACGTAGAATCCTATATCCGCACCAAGCTGGATAACAAGGAAAAAATCATGGGCTTCGGACACCGTGTATACAAAGACGGTGACCCACGTGCGAAATGGCTGAAAGACATGTCCAAAGCACTGACCGCGCAAATCGGTCGCCCTGAGCTGTATGAGATGTCTGTGAAGATCGATGAAATGATTTCCGGCGAAAAAGGCTTGAAGCCAAACGTTGACTTCTACTCCGCATCTGTTTACATCTCACTCGGTCTTGAAACAGACCTGTTCACACCGATCTTTGCCATCAGCCGTATGTCCGGTTGGACGGCACACATCATGGAACAGTATGAAAATAATCGCCTGATCCGTCCTCGCGCGGATTACACCGGTCCGGTCAACCAACACTACGTTCCGATTGACCGCCGCTAAGAACTCGCTATTCTCGAGCGTGGAGGGCAGGTGGTCAGCCAGGCTGATCGCTCCTGAGCGCAAGCTTGAGAACTACCACAAGTGAGTGGTAGTTCTCCTACGTCTGGAAATATTCATAATCACCTAATATATATAACACTGGAGGGATTTTTTGTGTTTAAAAACCTGACGCAACCAACTGTAGGCGAAAAAATTACTGTGGATAACGGTAAATTGGTAGTTCCAAACAATCCGATCATTCCTTTCATCGAGGGTGACGGTACTGGCCCTGATATCTGGAAAGCTTCCGTTCGCGCTCTGGATGCAGCTGTAGAAAAAGCTTACAAAGGCGAGAAGAAAATCGCTTGGTTCGAAGTATTCGCAGGTGAAAAATCCTTCAACCAATACAACGAGTGGCTGCCAGAAGATACGCTGACTGCTGTTCGTGAATACCTGATCGCAATCAAAGGTCCTTTGACTACACCAGTAGGTGGCGGTATCCGTTCCATCAACGTAGCACTGCGTCAAGAGCTGGATCTGTATGCTTGCGTACGTCCTGTTCAATACTTCGATGGTGTTCCATCCCCAGTGAAACATCCTGAATTGACTGACATGGTAATCTTCCGCGAGAACACTGAAGACATCTACGCTGGCGTAGAGTGGGCTGAAGGTACTCCAGAAGTGAAAAAAGTGATCGACTTCCTGCAAAACGAAATGGGCGTGAAGAAAATCCGCTTCCCAGAAACTTCTGGTATCGGTATCAAGCCTGTTTCCAAAGATGGTACAGAACGTCTGGTTCGTGCAGCGATCGACTACGCGATCGAAAACAAGCGCAAATCTGTTACCCTCGTGCACAAAGGCAACATCATGAAGTTCACAGAAGGTGCTTTCAAAAGCTGGGGATATGCACTGGCTGAAGCAGAATACGGCGACAAAGTGTTCACTTGGGCTCAATACGATCGCATCAAAGCTGAAGGCGGCGACGCTGACAAAGCACAAAAAGAAGCAGAAGCAGCTGGCAAAATCATCGTGAAAGATGTTATCGCTGACGCGTTCCTGCAACAAATCCTGACTCGTCCAGCTGAGTACGATGTAGTAGCAACACTCAACCTGAACGGTGACTATGTATCTGACGCACTGGCTGCACAAGTAGGCGGTATCGGTATCGCTCCAGGTGCAAACATCAACTACCTGACTGGCCATGCGATCTTCGAAGCAACTCATGGTACAGCTCCAAAATACGCTGGTTTGGATAAAGTAAACCCATCCTCCGTGATCCTGTCCGGAGAAATGATGCTGCGTCACCTCGGCTGGAACGAAGCAGCTGACCTGATCATCAACTCCATGGAAAAAACCATCTCCGCGAAAACAGTAACATACGATTTCGCTCGTTTGATGGAAGGCGCACAAGAACTGAAATGCTCCGAGTTTGCTGACGCTCTGATTCAAAACATGTAAGATAGATTTGGGTACAAATTTTTACACTTACATTTTTGGAGGGGAATAGTTCATGGCATTCAACCGTAAAAAAATCGCTGTTATCGGTAGTGGCTTCACTGGTGCAACAACTGCATTCATTTTGGGGCAAAAAGAGCTGGGCGACATAGTATTGGTTGACATTCCGCAACTGGAAAACCCAACAAAAGGTAAAGCACTCGACATGATGGAATCCTCACCAGTATTAGGCTTTGATGCAAGCATCACAGGTACTGCGAACTATGAAGACATCAAAGATGCTGATCTCGTCATCATCACAGCAGGTATTGCCCGCAAGCCTGGCATGTCCCGCGATGACCTGGTTAACACCAATGCTGGCATTATGAAATCTGTTGCAGAGCAAGTAAAAACATATGCACCTAACTCTATCGTGCTCGTACTGTCCAACCCAGTTGACGCGATGACGTACACCTTCTTCAAAACGTCCGGCTTTCCGAAAGAACGCGTAATCGGTCAATCCGGCGTTCTGGATACGGCTCGTTTCCGTACCTTCGTGGCTATGGAGTTGAACGTATCTGTAGAAGACGTAACAGGCTTCGTTTTGGGTGGTCACGGTGATGACATGGTTCCATTGGTTCGCTACTCTTATGCTGGTGGTATCCCATTGGAAAAATTAATCCCGAAAGACCGTCTAGATGCCATCGTAGAGCGTACCCGCAAGGGCGGCGGCGAGATCGTAAACCTTTTGGGGAACGGTTCCGCTTACTACGCACCTGCGGCTTCCTTGGTACAAATGGCTGAAGCCATCATCAAGGACAAAAAACGCATTCTGCCATCCATCGCTCTTCTGCAAGGGGAGTACGGCTACAACGATCTCTACCTGGGTGTACCGACTCTGCTCGGCGCAAACGGGATCGAGAAAATCATCGAATTGGATTTGACTGCCGAAGAGAAAGCAGCTCTCGACAAATCTGCTGACTCTGTACGCAGCGTCATGGCTGTTTTGAAATAAGATCCATACATGTAAGACGCCTTTCTTTGGGAAGGCGTCTTTTTTGCTTGATAAAGTGGCTCTAGTGGGGGAAGAAGCGAATTCCCAGTCTACGCTTCGGCCTACGCCCTGCAAAGGGGATTGACTGTCCGCTCCAGAGGCGCTTGGCCTGGAAATTCGCTTCTTCTACGCAGCTTTTTCTTTATCTTAAAGTAAAATCTAAAGAAGTGCCTTCAAAAGCTCCGCTGTGTTGACTTGCAAAACGTACTAAAAGCACGAAATACATCCACAGCTGTACGAAAGCACTGTCACATGTTTGGAAGGAGACCGCCCGAACGAAGAGAGGATACAGGCGACTGGAAAACATGTGGCAGGGCTTCTCCCGACCATTACAGCCAGAAGACCTTTTTCATGTAGATACCTTTACCTAAAAGCGGAATACTATTGCCAAGCAATAAGTTCTATATGCCCTTTCAGCATGTCTTTACAAAAAAATTACTTGTTTTCCGCAATGAGCCTTGGCAGACTGAGTATTGTAGAGAGAAGCATTTTTCAGGGGACGTAGGTTAGAAAATCGAGCGCAAGCATTGCAACGCTAGGGGGAAACAGACAGATGATCAAAGTATTGGTAGTGGATGACGAAGCTTCCATTGTAAAGCTATTGCAATTTAATCTTGAAAAATCAGGTTTTCAGGTCGTGACTGCTTTTGACGGTAAACAGGCCTTGGACATGGTCAAGAGCGAGCAGCCTGATTTTATCATTCTTGATTTGATGCTTCCCAAGATGGATGGAATGGATGTATGCAAAACCTTGCGCCAGGAACGCAATAATACCCCGATCTTGATGCTTACAGCGAAAGATGATGAGCTCGACAAGATTTTGGGGCTTGAGCTTGGTGCTGATGATTATTTGACAAAGCCTTTTAGCCCGAGAGAAGTAATTGCTCGCGTGAAGGCCATCCTGCGGCGGTTTCAGACCACACCAGAAGCGACTACAGCGCCCCAAGATGTGTTGCTCCAATTTGGGGATATTCGCATCTATCCGGAGAAATACGAAGTGTTTTGTAAAGACGTGAAGGTTGAGCTGACGCCAAAGGAATTCGAGCTGCTTAACTATTTAGCGAGCCACCAAGGTCGTGTACTGACGCGCGATCAATTGTTGAACGCTGTTTGGAACTACGATTTCATCGGGGATTCTCGAATTGTAGACGTGCATGTCAGTCATTTGCGCGAAAAGCTTGAGGATGACACGAAGAACCCGAAATACATCAAAACAGTTCGTGGATTAGGATACAAATTGGAAGGATAACGGAGGATTTACCTTGACTCGCTTTCGAATCAAACTCACTTTGACTATTTTGGGTTTAATCTCTCTCGTACTATTGGTAATGGGGATGTATTTTGCCAAAGTGCTGGAGAATTCCTACCTCCAATCACTGAATGAGCTATTGTCCCGCGAGTCGAAGCTCATCTCTCAGGCGGTCCGTTTCCCGAACGTCTTTACCGATAAAGCGACGTTAGCGGATCGGGTCACACAAGTAGCGCCAACGGATGAAGTACGGATTACCATTATCGACAAGGATGGTCAGGTGATGTACGACAACTCCTCCCACTCGGAAGAGATGGAAAACCATCATGATCGACCGGAGATGATGGCAGCGTTAAAAGGAGAAACAGGAATTTCCCGCCGTTTCAGTGAGACGCTCGGCTATGACATGATGTACGTTGCAGTACCTGTTGAACTGAACAACGAAATATTCGGTGTTGTTCGTTCAGCGATGTCGATGAAAGATATTACCGATACGATCCACAAGATGTGGTACAGCTTGCTCACCGGTTTATTGGTTACTTTGGTAGTCGGATCGATTGTCGTTTCCCGCATTTCCTTTTCCATTATTCGTCCGATCGAGGAGATCACCCGAGTAGCCCGCAACATTACACAGCGCCAATACGAGAGCCGTGTGAGAATCAAAGCAAAGGATGAGATTGGTCAGCTTGCAGGAGCGATCAACTTCATGGCATCGAGCCTGGAGCAGCAGATGTACGAAATCTCGGAGAATCAGCAGCGCCTAGCAGGTGTGCTGACCAATATGACGAGTGGCGTGATCTTCATTTCTGAGCAACGTCGGATCATGCTGGTCAATCCCGCCGTTGAAAAGCTGTTGGGGACTGCTGGACATGAGATCGTAGGGAAGCTGCATATCGAGGCAGGCAAGAGCTTTGGGCTCAGCCAATACATCGACAGGTGTCTCGACAGAAGCGAGAAGTTCCGTCAAGAGGTACACATCTATTACCCGCAGGAACGCATCCTTGACGTGAATTTTGCTCCCTATATTAACTTCAAGGGGGAGTCGAGGGGTGTAGTCGTGGTGCTGCATGACATCACCGACATTCGCCGCTTGGAGAAGATGCGCAGTGATTTTGTGGCTAACGTATCGCATGAGCTACGCACGCCGATTACCTCGATCAAGGGCTTCACGGAGACCTTACTTGAAGGGGCGATGCAGGACGAGGAAACATGTCGCAACTTCCTGCAAATCATCTCAGATGAGAGCGAGCGACTCTACCGGATGATCCGCGATATTTTAGACCTGTCCAAAATCGAGCAGAAGCGAATCCCCTTGCATCTGAGTCAGGTTCACTTGCAGGATTTGATCAGTTCGGCAGTTGCCATCATGCATGACCAGGCACAGCGCAAGGAATTGACGATCACACTCCCTTCACCGAAGCCAGATATTTGGTTGATGACGGATAAGGATTGCTTGCAGCAGATCATCTTGAATTTGTTGACGAATGCGATCGCCTATACGCAAGAAGGTGGGAAGATCAACGTTAAGACACAGGCAGACAGCGAAAACATCACCATTCAAGTTATGGATACCGGGATCGGCATTCCGGAAAAGGATCTCACGCGTATTTTTGAGCGGTTTTATCGCGTAGACAAGGCGCGTAGCCGCGATTCAGGTGGAACAGGTTTGGGCCTCGCAATTGTGAAGCATCTCGTGGAAAATTTGCACGGACATATCAGTGTGGAGAGCAAGGAAGGAAGAGGGACAACCTTCTCAGTTACACTTCCCCTTACCTAAAAAGCTGCTGTAAAAACATTTACACAAACAAAATAGTAGCTTTACTTCTACAATACAATCGCCTTGTACCATTTGACATGTCAGACACTAGAAGGGGGAAGAGGGAAATGTCACGGCACGCTTTTGAAGAACAGCAGGATGTACTGCACCGCAAGCTCATGACGATGGGCACATTGGTGGAAGAAGCTATTCATAAATCCATTAAGAGTCTGGTTGAGCGGGATGCTGAACTGGCTGAACAGGTTATCGCAAGCGATCCTGTGATCAATGAGTTGGAGCAAGAAATACAGAGCGATTGCTTCCGTCTCATTGCATTGCAGCAGCCAGTCGGAGGTGACTTGCGACGCTTGGGAACCATGTTGAAGCTGGTGACGGATTTGGAGCGAATGGGTGATCATGCCGTTTCCATTGCGAAGACGACCCGGCGCTTGATGGCGGACCCGTACGTGAAACCCCTCATCGACATTCCGATGATGGCTGATCACGTCAAGGCTATGGTGCGCGATTGCTTAAATGCGTATATTGCACGCAATAAAGAAGCGGCAGAAGAGATTGCTGCACGCGACGACATTGTTGATAAACTGTACTCCACGATTTTCCATGATCTGATTGAATTGATGACGAAAAACAGTCAGGCCATTTCGCAAGGAACGCATTTGCTCTTGGTCGCGCAATATTTGGAACGGATTGCCGATCATGTTACGAACATTTGCGAATGGATTATTTATATGTCGACTGGTAAAATGACGGATTTGAATAAATAATACCCGCATGACAAAAAGCCGCCGTGAGCTATGAATAATAGCTTGCAGCGGCTTTTTGTAGACAGACGCCTATTTCCCCTGTTGTGCATACAATACATCGTTTCAACCGCAGCGAGAAGATGTACAGGAGGGAAAAGCAATGACGAACAAAGTGCGCCATATATATGCCGCAGGGAATACTGCGCGAGGATACAAGACATTTTATGACTCCGTATTGGAAGGCTTGGAGCGCGTTTATATTTTGACAGGGACAGTGGAAGGAATTACATCGCCACTGATCGAGTCGATTGGAAATCAAATGGCACGAAAAACAAACGAAGTGGAGTGGATTCATTCCCCTTTTGTGAACGGACAGTTTGATGGTGTCATTTTTCCTCACTATAAAGTAGCGATCATGGACGGGAGCTATCCGCGCATGTGGAGACCAGCTTCCCCTGGCGTAACTGAAATTCAAGTCAATTTGCAGGCGATGGTAGACGTTGATCAGCTCGTGGATGACAAAGACCGGATCGCGGCCTGGTACGAAGAGATTTTTAACAAGAGTGAAGAGGCTTATCTAGCTTTTGGCGAAGCACTGCGCATCCATGATGAGTGGGAAGCCCCTTACATTGAAAACCTGGACAGAGAAGAAGCCAATCGCGTCACGGAAGAAGTCATCGCGCTATTCTTCAGGGATGAGCAGCTAGAGAAGAAAGCAAAAGTTCGGCGTATGTACTTGGGGGCTGCCACTCCACAGGGACCAGTCGATCATATCATGAAGCTGACAGACCAATTGCAGAAACGTTACTTCATCAAGGGCAGACCAGGCTCTGGCAAGTCAACCATGCTGAAAAAGCTGGTGAAGGAAGCCCAGACACGGGGTTTTGATGTGGAAGTGTATCATTGTGGTTTGGACCCACACAGCCTCGATATGGTGATTGTACCTGAGAAGAGCCTCGCTATTTTTGACAGTACGGCTCCGCATGAGTATTTTCCTAGCAAAGAGACGGATGAGGTTATTGATATGTACGAACGCGCGATTACCCCAGGAACCGATGAGAAATATGAAGAAGAATTATTGGATATTAAGGTAAGATATAGCCAAAAAATAAAAGAAGCCACAGCCAATCTTGTCGCAGCCAAAGAGCTGCGTGACCAGTTAAACACCACGTATCAGGAAGCTGTTGACCAGCAACGTTTGAAGGCTGTCTCGCAAGCTCTCGTAAGCAGACTGACAAAGATGGGCTAATGGTATTTAGATCGTAGAATGAAACCCGTTCGACTGCTCATACTACAATAACGGAAGATGATCGTTGTTGGAGAATGGAGGTGAGCAGCCGGATGGGTTTTGCTATGACATTGGCTCTGTTACTGTTAATCAATCCCCTCGACCCGACGAATTTTTTGCAGATAGAGATGGAGGACAAGACGGTAGCTATTCTCAGTCGTGCTGATTATTCTCTTCCCTTTGATGGTGTTCCATTAGTTGATGAAAGCAAGCTTGCGCGAATGGTGGAAGAGGTGGCGAAAAAAGCCCACATCGAGCCCACCAATGCGACGATTAATAACGCCGGGGCCATTGTTCCAGAAACCAAGGGAAGAAGGTTAGATGACCTGGCATTTCGCGCACGCTTTTACGATTATTTTTACGGTACGGGAGCCGCAAGCTTGAATGTTAGCTACAAAGAGGTATTCCCGAAGGTAGACAAGGCTCTCATGAGTCAGGTTCGGAAAAAAAGGATCGGACAGTATGCGACCTATTTCAATGCAGGCAACCGGAATCGTGTACACAACATCAAACTCGCCTCGCAGGCGATTAACAATTACGTTGTCTTGCCAGGAGAAATTTTTTCTTTTAATAAGGTAGTGGGCCAGCGTACAAAAGAAAAAGGGTATTTGCAGGCACCTATTATTGTTAGAGGAGAGCTATCGGAAGGCATTGGGGGAGGAATCTGCCAAGTATCGTCTACTTTGTTCAATGCGGTAGACCAGGCAGGCTTGCACATTATGCAGCGTTATTCTCACAGTCGAAACGTAGCGTACGTACCTCCAGGCCGTGATGCAACCGTGAGCTGGTACGGCCCTGATTTTGTGTTTCAAAACAAATACGCCTATCCGGTCTTGATCCGGGCGATCGCGAGCAACGGAAGCATGTACGTGACGGTTCACTCTTTCCCAGAAATTGAGCATGAGCCACGAAATGTACCAAGCGTACGCCGCACGACCCCTGAGGAAGCACCGGATGCTCCATCTATTTTGCATGAAAATGGGCCGACAATTCCTTGAGGGTAAAGGGGGTGTCGGTTTTTCTTTTTTAGTACGAGGCTGCGGTGGGGAGAAGAATATTTCCAGTCTAGGCTCCAGGCTCCGTCCCTCGGGGATGTTTAGACTGGCCGCTCCGAAGGGATTTGCGGGGAAACGCAAAAGTGGTAGCCGCTTCGTAGCACAGGCACGTTGCGTTTCTTTTGCCCGCAGATCCCTTCTCCGCTCGGTAGGACTCCACAAGTCGCTACGTCTGGAAATATTCTTCTCTAACGTAACTGCGCACATTCTTTAATCTTTTAAGGCATTTAAGATCCGTTTAACACGGAAAGCTCGTAGAGGAAACAGGAGAAATAAGCGAAGATCTTAGGGACGCCGACCGAGACGGAATGCAAAAAGCGAAACACGGCTTTAAGCGTCCACCTCTGAAACACATCTTGAATGGACCACTTTGGACGCGGTTTCGCTTTTTGCATGGAGTCGGGCAGTCAATCCCCCAGCGGGTGGCCCTAGAAGCTGGAGCGTTTTCTCCTGTTTCCTCCCCACCACGACAACCCGCCCAACTCATGCTTTTAAAAGGTTACCTAATTAAAGTTTAACCTAAAGAAATAGTTGCCACGGATAGAAAAACATCGTATAGTTTTCATGTGATAAATTTCGTGTACGAAATATTACTTAAGAAAGGAGTGCGCTATGAATAAATCACTGCTTATTCGGGACTTGTTAAAACGGTTGAACAAGACATTTGGAACAATGGCCACAAAAGAACTGTCCCAATATGGTGTGACTGTCCCGCAGCTAATGGTCATTCGAGAAATACACCCTGATCCCAAAACGATTGGCCAGATAAGCAAAGCCGTAGACTTATCGTACAGCACCGTTTCTGGCATCATAGATCGTTTGGAACGAGAACAACTCGTAGAACGCGTACGTGATGAGAATGACCGGCGTGTTGTCTGGATTCGTAAAACACCGAAGATTTCGGAGCTGTTCGCAAAGGTTGATTTTTTCTCAGAGAACTTTTACAAGCGTATTTTCCATGGATTTTCCGATGAGGATTTAGACATCATTATTCAGTCGATGGAAACATTGATTGCGAAACTAGAAGAACGAGAAAGTTGAGGAGAAACCATGAAGCGAAAACTGGTTTTGTATGTCATTTTGCTCCTGTTCGTGGCAGGTGGTGGAGGAATCGGTTACTACTATTGGTATCAAGGTGCACATTATGTGACCACACAAGATGCTCGGATTGCGGGAGACATTTATCGCGTCATGCCAAAAATGACAGGCAAACTGACCGGACTCGCTGTCAAAGAAGGCGACACCGTTATAGCAGACCAAATCGTAGGGCAGCAAGATACAACTAACGTAGCAACGACGATGCTGGAAAACAGCGTGTTGCGTTCTCCCATTACAGGTACCGTGATTAAAACGCAAGCAAAAGAGGGAGAGATTGTTTCGGCAGGGCAATCGGTAGCTCTCGTGATGGACGAAAACAAATTGTACATCTCCGCCAATTTGGAAGAGACTGAGATCGAACGGTTGAAACTCGGCCAAAAAGTCGATTTTACGATTGACGCTTACCCAGGTAAGAAATTGGGCGGTCATTTATTGGAGATCGGAAAGGCGACGAATTCTACATTTTCCTTGATGCCAGCGACCAATACGAGCGGGAACTTCACCAAAGTAACCCAGCGTATCCCGATCAAAATCGCTATAGATGACACAGCAGGTCTGGACCTCGTGGCCGGATTGAATGCCGAGATCAAAGTGCACGTGAAGGAGATGTAATCAAGCATGAAAAAGACAGCACAATGGAAAACAATCGCTGCAGTCATGGCAGCCGTTTCTATTATTACGGCGGGCTGTAGCGAGACATCTTCTGCATCGCAAACGAGCGAGAGCGTCCCTGTCGTGAAGACGTGGAAGGTGACCTCTGCCTCTACGGGTGTCATTGCCAACGGTAAGGTGGCAGCATCTGAAGAGATCCAAGTCGTTTCTAAAGTATCTGGAAAAGCAGCGAGCGTGAAAGTAAAAGAAGGCGCAGTCGTCAAGCAGGGCGATGTACTGGTCACGCTAGAGGCAGCTGATTATCAGCAGCAGATCAATCAGGCACAAGCAGCCATTGCAGGCGCTCAGGCAAAGCTGAGAGATACGAAAGCAGGTGCGCGCAATGAACAGCTGACGCAGCTTGGGAGTATTGTCACCCAGGCAGAAGCCAGCCTGAAGGTGGTCGAGAGCAACTACAATCGGATGAAAGCACTTTTTGATGCAGGCGCATTGTCCCAGGCTGAGCTGGAGAAATCTTCGCTGGAATTGGAAAAGGCGCGTACAGGTCTTGAACAAGCGCAAGCTCAATACGATCTGGCAAAAGCAGGCCCAACTGCCGACACGGTAGCGGCTCTGCAAGCAGAAGTAAGCCGTTTAGGCTCCAATCTGGAGCTGGCGAAAAGCAATTATGACAATACCATTATTCGTGCGCCAATCACAGGTATCGTCGCCAAGCGCTCGGTTGACCCGGGAGAAATGGCAGCGGCAGGGACACCTCTCATGGTGCTAGTGAATATGGCAGATGTCAAAGTAGAAGCAAGCGTACCGGAAAACCAAATCAACCAAGTGAAGGTCGGCTCTACTGTTGATGTGAAGGTAGGCAGTCTGGGGGGAAAAGTGCTGAAAGGTACCGTTGAGTTTGTCTCTCCGATTTCGGATACCAACAGCAGTTCTTTCCCAGTCAAAGTGAAGGTAAATAATCAGGACGGCTTGCTGCGCGCAGGTATGGTAGCAGAAGTCATGCTCCAAGGTCAGGCAACGCCAGGAACAAAATTACCGACGTCAGCCGTGCTGGAGAAGGACAGCAAGCATTACATCTATACCGTAAGCGACAACGTTGTACACCAGGTAGAAGTTGCGGTAGAGAACGCAAGCGGCGACTGGACAACTGTCACGAATGGCGTCAAAGACAATGATCAAATTGTACTGAACCCGACAGACAAACTGTCCGAGGGCAGCAAGGTGATCGCAAACTAACGGGGGTGTTGACACATGGCGGAAGCGGTGGCACACCGAGAGGAGAAAAGAGGGAACAGCGGCATGTGGCTGTCTCTTGTCGCCATCCTCTCAGGAACCTTCGTTGCGATTCTGAACAATAGCTTGATTAACGTTGCCCTGCCTGCCATGGTCAATATTTTTGGTTCGACTACCGAGACCATGCAGTGGGTATTGACCGGATATATGCTGGCAAATGCCGTCATGATTCCGATGAGCGGCTCGTTGTCTGCCAAATTCGGGGCGAAAAAAATATTTGTACTCTCCTTATCCGCGTTTACATTTTCGTCCATCCTTTGTGCCTTGGCGTGGAGTGACTCTTCGCTGATTGCTTTTCGCGTCGTGCAAGGTGTCAGCGGGGGGATGATCATGCCAATCGGGATGTCGATGATTTACATGATCGTTCCGCGTGAAAAGATCGGAATGGCATTGGGGATATTCGGGATTGCTTCCATGACAGCCCCTGCGCTGGGCCCGACATTGGGTGGATATCTCATCGAATTTTTAAGCTGGCAATTTCTTTTTCTGGTCGGTGTACCCTTTGGTATTTTTGCGGTGATCATGAGTATCGTTCTGCTCAAGGAAACGCCGAAAAAGCCAGAGTTAAAGTTCGACTTTATGGGAGCATTTCTTGCCATCGTCGGTTTCGGGACCCTGCTGCTCGCCTTCAGTAAAGGGCAAGCAGAGGGCTGGACCTCCTTTTTCATCGTCAGTCTGTTTTTCGTTGCCGTGATGAGCTTGATCCTGTTTGTTTGGGTAGAGCTGGGGAAAGAAAGTCCGCTGCTCGATTTGCGGCTTTTGAAGATTCCTACCTTCACCATTAGTATTTTGACTTCGGGTTTCGTCATGATGGGGATGATGGGCGGTATCTTCCTGATGCCGATTTTCCTCCAGAACATTCAGGGATTGACGGCCATGGAGTCTGGAATTCTGCTGATGCCGCAATCGATTGCTATGGCGATCATGATGCCAATCAGCGGAAAGCTGATGGATAAATACGGAATCGGACCGATCGGGTTGATCGGCTTGACCATCATGAGCATCACGACGTACGAACTGCACACTCTATCTGCTGACAGCATGCATTCGTGGATCGATATGATCTTGACCATTCGCGGGATTGGAATCGGATTGTGCATGATGACGCTGTCTACTGTAGGGATGAACGCCGTTCCGCGTGCAAGTGTAGGGGATGCCTCTCCGCTGTCCAACGTATTGCGCCAAGTCATGAGTTCGTTTGCCATTGCGATTTTGACAGTCATCATGCAGGCGCGTCAAAATTTCCACATGGCCTCAATCTCTGACAACTTGAATACGGATATGGCGATGCAGTTTATCAGTGGCATTTCAGGAATGTATGCACAAGTAGGGGTAGATGCGGCGAGTGCGACAGGGGGAGCCAGCGCGATTTTATACGGAATGATGGCAAAAGAATCGTTGGTCCAAGGCATCGGGGATACTTTCCTCGTCTCCGTTATCCCTATTGTCCTCTCGATTCCACTTCTGTACTTCCTGCATAAAAAGCCGAAAAAAACGCAACAGGTGCCAGCAACCGAAAAGGCAACAGCCTAATAGCAAGGGGCAATTCCGCAAGTCTTATCGAAGACTTCTTTGGAATTGCCCCTTTTGCCTGTTAGGACATCATTTTAAATAACCAGTACAAAATCCGTCCGACGATGTAGCCAAGAAGAACTGTCCAGCCAATCTTCGCCCAAATACTCAGTCCCTTGACGAATTCACGCAAGCTTTTTCGGTTCTCCGGTTGCTTGTTCAATGGAGGACACTCCTTTAGCAGGTTGGTTAAAACGAATGAACACATAAATGCCGGCGATAATGATCAGGCCGCCGATCCATTGCGGAGGTGTTACCACTTCACCCAAGATGAAGTAAGCGAGAATCGCAGTCCCAATCGGTTCTCCCAAAATCCCCATGGATATCGTCGTCGTATTGAGCCATTTAATGATCCAGTTAAAAATAGAATGTCCAAGCAAGGTCGGGAACAGGGCGAGACAGAAGAACCAGCCCCAATCTGCCGCAGGGTAACCGACGAGCGAATATCCGAGTGCCAGATCGTAGGTGACCAGAATCACGCTGGTGGCTGTATAGACGACCAGTGTGTAGGCAAAGGAGGACATATGTTGGCGAACGTACTGCCCAACCAGCCAGTAGCCCGTCACAGTGACAGCTCCCATCAATGCGAGGAAATCACCCCACAGAGCCATGCCGCCTACTTGAAAGTCTCCCCAGCCAATCACAAAGCTTCCCGCAATCGCCAGCAAGCCGCCGGATAGAGCCAGAAATCGAACTTTTTCACCAAAAAAGAAATAACCGCCGATGAATGCAAATAATGGCTGCAAGGTAACGAGCACAGTAGAACTGGCTACAGACGTGTAGTTCAGCGATTCAAACCACAACAGAAAGTGGCTTGCCAAAAAGGCCCCGGATAAAA
The DNA here is from genome assembly GCF_013332445.1 of Brevibacillus sp. HB1.1. Classification (NCBI taxonomy): domain Bacteria; kingdom Bacillati; phylum Bacillota; class Bacilli; order Caryophanales; family Paenibacillaceae; genus Brevibacillus; species Brevibacillus sp. HB1.1. Next base: position 317,872 of record NZ_JABMIV010000005.1, read on the forward strand.
TACAGAGTAGCCACACTTTTTTGGACATTTTTCCAATCTCTGCGATGGCGCCACGATTCCAGAATAAAAAAGGAAGCGTTAAGAGAACAGAAAAAATCAGGCGATACGTAGCGATAATCGGAGCAGGCGCATCCGATAGCTTTACAAAGATCGCAGAAGAGGAAATGGCGATCACCCCGATTAAGAGAGCCAAATACGGGGGGAATAACGGTTTTTCCAAAGATTGATTCATCAGTACACCTTCTTATGCGGGTAAGGTCATGTTTCATTATTGTAATTGTACAGTTGGATTAAAAAATTCACAATGTTATGTGTACCTCACCGCTTGAAAGGTTTCTTTTCAATCCGGTTATCCTACTGGCATGAGAAACTTACAGGCTATTTTCCGTATCGCTGCTTTCATACTTATCCTCATCTGTATCCCGACGCGAAGCGAGGCATTGCCGCTCACCCCCTTTCACATTTTGATTGATGTAGGTCATGGGGGTGTAGACTCGGGAACTTCTTATGGGGATTTGTACGAAAAAGACATCAACCTGCAAATTGCCAAGCAACTATACCAACAGTTGACAGAAGCTGGCTATACGGTGGCCTTGAATCGGAACAATGATATCGCACTGAGCGATGAGAATCGGTGGTTGGACAACCGATCGAGGCATATTCGGGATTTGGCGCAGAGGAAGAATTTGGCGAAAGAGATCGGTCCCCAGATGTTGCTCAGCCTGCATGTAAACTGGGCGTCTAATACGCGACGACGCGGTGCCATTCTCTTGCACCAAGATACCGAACAAAGTTATATGCTGGCAGAGCTGCTGCAAAACTCGCTGAACAAGCTGACAGGGACGAACAACCAACCAGTCAGGGGGAAGACGTACTACATGTTGCGTCATAACTACTGTCCGTCTGTCATCGTGGAGATGGGTTTTATCAGCAATGCGCATGACCGCGAAATGTTAACGAATCCCAAAGCACAAGAAAAAATCGCTCAGGCTATTACAGAAGCCGTGAGCGAATACGTAAAGCTGTCGGGAAATCTGAAAACGGAGGCTCGTGTGAAGGAGAGCTGGTGGCGAAAATTAATGAGCAGTTTGCTGGATAAGCTTTGAAATGGTTACAAATTCGGCCTCCTTCTGAATTCGCGGGATGTACTGGCGCAGAACGGAGGCTGTTTTCTTGCCAGGAGGCCCAACATGACCTATCGCGATACATAGGGGATGGTTGTGGATTCGTTTGCAAACGAGCTCCATTTGCTTCGTAATATGTGGGACAGAGTACACGTCATCGAGAAAAATTTGATTCACTGCATGGGGCACGCCCATTTCAGCCGCTATTTTCGCCGCCACGCTTTTATCAGTGGTCTTGCTATCCAGGTAAATGAGGCCACGCTCCTTGACGACCTTCATGATGATGCGCATAAGTCGCTCGTCAGCCGTTATTTTTGACCCCATATGGTTGTTCATGCCAATCGCATGTGGCACATCGTCAATCGCTTTTTCCACGCGACTGCGAATCTCATCGTCGGACAGATCAGCCGTAATGGCTCCAGGACCGAGCCAGGAGCGCTTTCCTTTCATCGGCTCCATCGGCATGTGAACGAGTACATCATGTCCTTTTTGATGGGCGAGCTCGGCATCCTGCTTGGTGCTTGGCAGAAACGGCATGACGGCAACCGTGAGAGGGACTGGCATTGATAATATTTCCTCCGTCCCTTGCATGTTGTTCCCGAAGTCATCAATGACAAATGCCATCAGCTTTTTGCCTGCGGGCTCGGCATCTGCATGTGGAGTCGCTGTTGCTGGTATTGACCCGAAGGAAAGAAATAGCGTGAGCAAGAGCGGAATCAATTTCCTCGCATTCATAGGATCACCTTCCTTGTCCATTTTTTTCATAGTCTGTTCAATCACCTTGTTCTTTACCCGCCATATCTACGGCTTGGCTTTGATGTTTGCCCTATGTTACGATTAAAGATAGTAGTTTTGTAACGAGAGGGGTCGAATTCCTTGAGTCATTTTGTGTTGATTGATGGAAACAGTGTTGCGAACCGGGCGTTTTATGCGCTCCCTTTATTGTCCACATCGGCAGGACTGCATACGAACGCAGTGCTGGGCTTTACGACTATGCTGTTAAAAGTGTTGGAGGAAATGAAGCCAACGCATATCATGGTTGCTTTTGACGCGGGAAAAGTCGTGTTTCGCCATAGCGAGTATGCTGAGTACAAAGGGGGACGCAGTAAAACTCCGCCGGAGCTGTCTGAACAGTTTCCATTGATTCGGGAGCTGTTGGATGCCTTCTCAATCAAACGCTTCGAGCTGGAAGGCTACGAGGCGGATGACATTATCGGTACGTTGACGAAGCAGGCAGATGGGCAAGCTTGGAAAACGACTGTCATTACCGGAGACAAAGATATGCTGCAGCTCGTGTCTGAGCATGTATCCGTCGCTTTGACGCGCAAGGGAGTCAGCGAAATCGAGCTGTACACTCCACAAGAAATTCACGAAAAGTACGGCCTTAAGCCGCTGCAAATAATTGATCTGAAAGGCTTGATGGGTGATTCATCCGACAACATTCCAGGTGTCCCTGGTGTCGGGGAGAAAACAGCGCTGAAGCTGCTGCACGAATACGGCTCTGTCGAGCAAGTACTGGAAAACATCGATAAAGTCTCGGGAAAAAAGCTGCAAGAGAACCTGCGTGAGAATGTAGACAAGGCGAACATGAGTAAAGCCTTGGCAACCATTTTGCGTGAAGCGCCTGTGGAGCTGGATGTGCAAGAGACTGGCTATGAAGGTTATGATGGTGTACCGTTAAGCGAGTTCTTTAAAAAGATGGAGTTCAAATCGCTGCTGTCCAAGATCAAAGTGGCACAGCCAGCAGAGGGAAGCGGACAAGCAGACGCTAAGCCGTTTTCGTTTGAGATGATTTCAGAGGAAAACAAAGCGGCATACGAGTCCAAGCTGACGTCACCAATGGCTCTTTACATCGAAATGGACGGGGAAAACTATCATCATGCGCCATTCCTCGGAATTGGACTGGCTGCGGAAGATACGGTGATGTTCGTTCCGTGGGACGTAGCTAAGGAATGGAAGGCACTCTGTGAGTGGCTGGCTGATTCCGCGAAGGAGAAGTGGGTATTTGACGGCAAGCGAGACACGGTTGGACTCGCCTGGCATGATTTGGTGATAAAAGGCATCAGCTTTGATGTGTATCTCGCCTCTTACCTGCTGAATGCGACTGAGAGCAACCCGACATTGGATAGCATAGCGGCACAATACGCACAAACACGGGTATTGTCAGATGAAGAGGTGTACGGCAAGGGTGCCAAGCGTCTTGTTCCTGAAATGGACGTGCTGAGCGAGCATGTAGCGCATAAAGCGGCCGCAATCTGGCAGAGTGTGCCTGTATTGCGCGAGCAGCTGGCGGAGAACGAAATGGAAAAGCTGCTCGGTGAATTGGAAGCTCCGCTGAGTATGGTACTGGCTCTCATGGAAAAGCAAGGCATAAAGGTAAACAGTGAGCGCCTTGTGCAAATGGGGGAAGACTTGGACAAAAAGCTCGCAGGTCTGACAGATCAGATTTACGAGCTGGCGGGTGGGGCATTCAACATCAACTCGCCGAAGCAATTGGGTGAAATTTTGTTTGATCGCTTATCTCTGCCTGTATTGAAAAAGACCAAAACAGGTCCTTCTACCAGTGCAGATGTATTGGAGAAGCTGGCTCCTTATCATCCGATCATCGATGCGATCCTGACCTTCCGTCAGCTCGGCAAGCTCCGCTCTACGTATATTGAGGGCTTAACCAAGGAAATCCATACGAAGACGAGCAAGGTGCATACACTTTACAACCAAGCGACTACAGCTACAGGGCGCCTGTCCAGTACGGACCCGAATCTGCAAAATATCCCGATCCGCATGGAAGAAGGACGCAAGATTCGCGAGGCGTTTATCCCGTCGGAGGATGGCTGGTACATGCTGGCGGCCGACTATTCCCAGATTGAGCTGCGGATTTTGGCCCACATTTCGCAAGACGAAAACTTGATTGACGCCTTCCAAAAGGGAATGGATATTCATACCCGCACTGCCATAGACGTATTTGGTGTGGGTGAGGAAGAAGTGACCTCACTGATGCGTCGTCAGGCCAAAGCGGTCAACTTTGGGATCGTATACGGCATCAGCGACTACGGTCTGTCGCAAAACCTCAATATTACCCGCAAAGAAGCTGGGGACTTTATTGAGCGCTACTTCGCTGTCTTCTCCGGTGTGAAGCGCTGGATGGACGAGATTGTCCAACAGGCGAAGGTAGATGGCTATGTGACGACCTTGTTGAACCGCCGCCGCTACCTGCCTGATATTCGCAGTAGCAACTTTAACCTGCGTTCGTTTGCCGAGCGTACTGCGATGAATACGCCGATCCAGGGTACTGCTGCCGATGTGATCAAGCTGGCGATGATTCGCATGCAGGAGGCAATCGAGGAGAAAGGTCTCGCTAGCCGCATGCTTTTGCAGGTGCACGATGAACTTGTATTTGAAGTCCCAGAAAATGAGCTTGAGGTCATGCGCAAGCTGGTGCCAGAAGTGATGGAGAGTGCACTGTCACTCAATGTGCCACTCAGGGTGGACGTCAGTGATGGACGTACTTGGTACGATGCGAAGTAGGCATGCCTAGACAATAAAACATGGATAGACAGCGAGAGGAGGAGGGCATATGCCAGAATTGCCGGAGGTAGAAACCGTCGTACGGACTCTGCGTGGCTTGGTCATGGGAAAAACGATTGAGAGAGTAAGTGTTCATTTGGCGCGTATTGTGCGTCAGCCAGATGATGTGGAAGCTTTCAAATCTCTCTTGGTGGGACAAACCATCCAGGATATCCAACGGCGGGCAAAATTCATTCAGTTTTTCTTAAACGAGGATGTGCTTGTGTCCCATCTGCGAATGGAAGGGCGCTATGGCGTGTATCAAGCGGATGATCCCGTTGAGAAGCATACCCATGTCGTCTTCCATTTTACGGACGGAACGGAGCTGCGTTATCGGGATGTTCGCCAGTTCGGGACGATGGATCTATTTCCTAAGGGGAAGGAAACAACCGTCGGACCTTTGGCAAAACTGGGAGTAGAACCGCTAGATAAGAGTTTTACTCCTGAAGTTTTGGGGAAATTGGTAAAAGGACGGTCAACAAAAATTAAGCCACTTCTCCTAAACCAGGAATGTATTGTAGGGCTGGGGAATATTTATGTGGACGAGTCACTCTTTAAAGCAGGCATTCATCCGGAGAAACCAGCAGGAATGCTGACAGATAAAGAAGTTATCCGACTGCACGAAAGCATCGTCTCTACCTTGCAAGAAGCGGTAGAACAAGGTGGTAGCTCCATCAAGTCGTATGTGAACGGACAGGGCGAGATGGGAATGTTCCAACAGTCTCTATTAGTTTATGGACGAAAAGATGAGGCATGTACGAAGTGCGGGGCCGAAATCATTCGGTTTGTAGTCGGCGGCAGAGGGACGCATATTTGCCCGGACTGCCAAAAGAACCAGTAACCTCGAGAAGTTTTTCACAAAGCAGTGATAACAGTTCGACCAAGGGAGGAGGATGGGCATGATACTAGGGTTAACAGGCGGAATTGCCACTGGGAAAAGCACGGTGACAGGTATGCTTCGAGAGCGCGGAATTCCTGTCATTGACGCTGACCAAATCGCCAGAGAGGTCGTAGAACCAGGTAAAGTAGCCTATGAAGCGATCGTGCGCCATTTTGGAAGAGAAATCCTATTGGAAGATGGTCAAATTGATCGGAAAAAACTAGGTGAGATCGTGTTTTCGGACGAGTCCGAGCGTCAAAAGCTGAACGCCATCGTCCATCCCGAGGTACGCCGCGTTATGCGGGAAGAGGCCGAAGCAGCGGAAGCGAATGGAGCCGAGATCGTCTTTATGGACATTCCTCTGCTGTATGAGAGCAAGCTTACGCATATGGTAGAAAAAATCGTGGTCGTCTATGCGCCCTACGAGATGCAATTGGCGAGAATGCTGGAGCGCGACGAATTGGAAGAAGAACAAGCACGAAAAAGACTGCGGGCGCAGTTTCCCATTGATCAGAAGAAGCAAGGCGCAGACTTTTTGATCGATAATTCTGGTTCGCGTGAAGAAACCGAGCGTCAAGTGGAGGCCGTATTGGCCGCGATTCGATCGGAGCGTCAATCATGAGTTTTGGCAAACGTGCAGCATTGATCTTGCTCGTTTTGGCGAGTGTATTTCTGCTGCTAAACACGCCATTGGTGTGGAAATGGATGTACCCGATCAAATATGAGCAACAGATTGTGACGGCTGCACTGAAATATGAGGTGGACCCTCATTTGGTATTGGCCGTCATTCGTTCCGAGAGTGGGTTTGCGACAGATCGCGTTTCGAAAAAAGGTGCCGTCGGGCTCATGCAAATCATGCCGGAAACAGCGCAGTGGATCGTCAAGGAGGCGGGCTTCCGTCCAAAGGACAGTCAATACTTGTATGACCCTGTCATGAACATCGAGATTGGGACATGGTATCTCGATTTTTTGCTGTCCCGCTATGATGGGGATATTGTCAAAGTCATTGCAGCCTACAACGCTGGTCCGGGGAAAGTAAACGGATGGCTCGCGAGTGAGCAATGGAACGGAACTCGAGAGACGATTGAGGACATTCCTTATGGGGAGACTCGTCAATATGTCCAGCGAGTGCTCTATTATCATGATCGTTACAAAAATATATACGACTTTCAATTACGTTAAAAGTCATGAAAAGCCGCTTCTCTTATGGATAAGAGAGCGGCTTTTTCCTCTTTTTTTGGGTAGGGTAAATCGTCCAAATATTTATTTTTCAGTAAAACACATTGATAATTGTGTCATACTTATTATAATAAAAGTATCAGATAAGCGTAACTCAATTCGGAAGGGGTTTCTATATATGACAATTAAAATCGGTATTAATGGTTTCGGACGTATTGGCCGCATGGTATTCCGCCGCGCTATTCAGGACCCCAACATTGAAATCGTTGCAATCAACGCCAGCTATCCAGCGGAGACGCTTGCACATTTGTTGAAATATGACACGATCCACGGACGCCTGCAAAATAAAGTGGAAGTCCAAGACAACAAGATTATCGTAGATGGAAAAGCAACAGTTGTCCTGTCTGACCGTGATCCGCTGAAGCTGCCTTGGGGTGACCTCGGAGTAGAGATCGTCGTAGAAGCTACAGGCAAGTTCAACAATCGCGAAGGCGCTGGCAAGCACCTGCAAAGCGGTGCGAAAAAAGTTGTGATTACAGCACCAGCGAAAGAAGAAGACGTTACGATCGTGATGGGTGTAAACGAAGGTATCTACGACCATGTTAATCACCACATTATCTCCAATGCGTCTTGCACGACCAACTGTCTCGCACCTGTGGCAAAAGTGCTCAACGATGCATTCGGTATCGAACAAGGTCTCATGACTACCATTCACTCGTTTACAAACGATCAGGTGAATCTCGACAATCCGCATAAAGACCTGCGTCGTGCACGTGCAGCTAGCGAGTCCATCATTCCAACGACTACCGGTGCTGCTCGTGCAGTGGGTAAGGTTCTGCCAGAATTGAATGGCAAGCTGAATGGATTTTCACTTCGCGTACCTACTCCAAACGTTTCCGTAGTGGATTTGGTAATCAATACGAAGAAGCCTGTTACATTGGACGAAGTAAACCGTGTCCTACGTGAAGCGAGCGAAGGCAGCATGAAAGGCTACCTCGAGTTCTGCGACGAGCCGCTCGTATCCAGCGATTTCAATGGTAACGATCACTCCTCGATCATCGACGGTCTGTCTACGATGGTAATGGGAGACAATCAGGTGAAAGTGATTGCTTGGTACGATAACGAGTGGGGCTACTCCTGCCGTGTCGTAGACCTGGTTCGCCACGTTTCCGAGCAGAACAATCAAGCTGCAACAAAAGAAGCAGCTGCTGTGGGTGTAAAATAAGTAGCATAACCAAAACCCCTTTGCCGATTTTCGAGCAAAGGGGTTTTTCGTTGCTTCGTATTTACGATGAGGTAGAAGATTCATCTAATGAGTTCACGTTAAATAGATCATCATCTTCAAAGCTGACAATAAACAGTCGGATGTTCGCCTTGAGATCGAGGTCATAAGGGCTTGGGACGTCGTTTCCTCGGCCGTCTTTTAGCACACGTACAGTAGGACGATGCGAATAATCCGGATCAACCCGACTCACTACCCCGATTTCTCCGGTATTCAAAACGACGCTGCTTCCAATCGGGAAGATAGCGATGTGCTTGATAAAGGCATTGACTAGATGGTGTTCGAACAGCGTACCGCCAGCGCCTAGCAGGTACTCGACAGCATCCTGTGGCATGTACCGCTTGCGCCATGGGCGTGGGGAAGTCAATGAGTCATAAATATCACAGAGACCGACGATTTGCGCAAATTCGTGAATTTGCTTGCCGGATAATCCCTGTGGATAACCACTTCCATTTAGTCGTTCATGGTGTTGCAAGCAGACATGTGCTGACATAAGCGAGATATCATGCTGCTTTCGCAACAAATTAAAGCCAAGCATCGAGTGCTGTTTGGCGATTTCCTTCTCTTCGTCCGTCCAACGCTCTGTTTTTTGTAACAGCTCTTCAGGCAGGCTCACTTTGCCGATATCGTGCAGCATGGCGCCTACCCCTAGGTTTATGAGCTGTGTGCGATTGTAGCCCAGAGACATGCCCACAGCAGTCGCCAGCACGGCCACATTCACGGAGTGATGGTATAAGGATGGCGAATGAGAAGAGATTGTCGTCAAATGTCCAACCATTTGTTTGTTTTGCATCAGGTCGTCCAATATTGAACTAAAGGCACGCTGAAAATGAAGGCCCATTTCTTTTAAGGAAATTTTCCGGGCCAGCTTGTTTGAGTTTGTAATTTGTTTGATCGTCTTCTCGATGGCTTCCACAGCTACTTGCCTGGTTTGTGGGCGAATCACTTCTTCTACAACGATGTCATTGGTACGGGGATCATCGATATACACCGAATCGACACCAGTTCGCTCTAATCCGGATATCAGTCGTTCCGTTAAGAGCATACCGGTTCCAAGCAGCACCTTTCCATCTTCTGTGAAGACCGTACGTCCCAATTTCATTCCAGGCTGTAGGTGCCTTAAAGATACTAAACGCATGACTATCCCTCCAACAGTACCATAATTGTACTCCATTCGACTTATGCTTTAAATAGGTACAAGGATTGACTTGACTTCTGACAGGAATATGAGGGACACTGTAGACAAGTATTGTCAGTATTGGAGTTGATTCTGATATGCGTTGTCCATTTTGCGAATATAATGGGACTAGAGTCCTAGATTCACGTCCTTTCAATCATAATAAATCCATTCGTCGTCGCCGTGAGTGCGAAGCCTGCGAGCGCCGTTTTACTACCTTTGAAATGGTAGAAGAAACACCTTTGTTAATTGTGAAAAAGGACGGAACACGCGAGGAATTCAATCGTGACAAGATATTGCGTGGGTTGGTGCGCGCTTGCGAAAAACGCCCCGTACCGTTGGAAGTGCTTGAAAATGTAGTGAACGACATTGAAAAAGAATTGCGCAGTTGCGGGCAAGCGGAGATCCCAAGCAATGACGTTGGGGAGAAGGTCATGGAGCGTTTATACCATGTCGATGAGGTTGCTTATGTACGCTTCGCCTCTGTATACCGCCAATTCAAAGATATCAATGTATTTATGAAAGAGCTGGAGGAGCTATTGGCTCAAGCGCGAAATAGCTCGTTTCCAAAAGAATAGATATGCTTTTTCTACCAGATTCGCAACTTCTCTCACACGCTCTTGCGGCCGATCCGCCAGGGCTTCTTTGGCTTTCCAGCTGATTTTTCCGCGAATGAATGGGTAGTCGTGCTATAATAAAAGAATCGAATTTTGTCAGGAAGGAAAGATCTGATGCGTCGTTTAGTTTGGAACGAATTGTTGCCGAAGGATCGTTATCTGGTGCGGATGGCAAGACCGATTGGCTTTGCCGAAATGGGCTTTGTTACGCAGCTATACTTGCCGATCATCGGTGTCGAATCGTACGCTCTCTACCAACTGCTCGTCCATGGCGTGCAGGAGGTGAGCGGAGCCTCCTCGGAGGGGACCCATCGCAGTTTGATGCTGACGACTTCGCTTTCTCTGGATCGGCTATTGGATGCGCGTGAACGTCTGGAGGCAATCGGGCTAGTCGAGGTGCGCCGCAGGGAAAATCAGCAGCGTGACTATTATTACGAGTATTTGATCAAACCGCCGCTTAGTCCGGCAGAGTTTTTTGCAGACTATGTACTGTCGTTGATGTTGTTAAACAAAATCGAAAACGTTCGCTATTCGCAACTGCGCCAGCATTATGCAGATACGCTTGGCAGTCAGTTGGATCAAGAATACTCCATCGTGGAAAACGTCACGAAAGACTTCCATGATGTATTCCAGTCGTTGAAACCATCGGAGCTGGAAGTGAAAAAAGGATCGGAGCGGGATCAGTTTTTAACCGAGATGGACACTAGCTTTCCGCAAGCGCAGATGAAATCTGGCTACGAGGCACAGGTCAACCATTCGTTGAGTGTATCGTCCTTGCGCCTGTACTTGCCGGATAATGCCGACTCGGTCAAAGTTTTGGAAGGCAAGAGCATGGAGCTGTTGTTCTCACTGTGCCATTTCTATCAGCTGGACAGCTGGGGAATGGGGCAGGAGCTGCGTGATTGGACGCTGTACAAATCGGATCGGAGTTTGGACGGAGAAGTTTTGCGCAAGCGTTTGGTGCAACGCTACACGGAAGACAAGCTATACCGAACTGCGCCTGCAACTGACACGACAGAGGATGACTTTGGACCAGGGCGCTTGCCTGAGCCTGGTAGCGAAGCCTTTATCCGTGCTTGTCGCCAGTTATCTCCGGTGACCCTGTTGGAAAAGGTCGTTGGTGGCAGAATCAGCAAGGTGTTTTTGGAACGGGCTGAAACGCTTGTATTTGCGGATGGGATGCAGCCGGAAGTCGTCAATGCCCTGCTGCTCCATACGTTAGCCAGCATGCAAATGGAGCTGCCAAAAGCGTACATGGAGACGATTCGTGACAGCTGGAAAGCCAAGCGGATCGCGACAGCCGACGAGGCAGTCAAGCAGATCCTCGAACGTGCGGATCAACGGGCACAAACTGCCGAGAAGGCAAAAGCGGGCAAGAAGGAATCTGCTCCTGTCAGACGCAACGGTAGAGCTATCTTGCAGGACAAGCTGCCAGCATCTGTCGAGTGGCAGCTGTCGCAGGAGAAAACCACATCGGACGCTGAAAAGAAACAGTCCATTCAGGATTTTCCAGACTTGCAGAAAAGACTGGAAACCTTGCGAAAACGGAAATAAGGAGTGTGAGGGAACGTGGAATCTATCAGTGAGTTCATGCAAGAGCTCGCCAAACGAACACCGCGTCAGTTGCTGACACCGGATCAGCAGTTAGATAAAATGTTCCGTTCGTCCGCGTATTTAAAAGCATTTCAACAAGAGCATCCCGAATTGACCAGGGACGATTACCTTCGCTCGCTCTCCAACATCTATACGGCAGTCAAGGAGCAGTATTGGTGTGAGCGTTGTCCGGGTCTTGGCGAATGCCCGAATTTGGTCAAGGGGCATAGCACTCAATTGGAGCTGGCTCACCATCATATTATCAGCTCGATGACGCCCTGTTCCAAGCAATTGTCGCATGAGGAAGAGATTCGCCGCCGCCGACTGATGCGCAGCTACTATGTTTCCGAAGAGACCTTGAACGCGAGCTTTGAGGGCTTGGTCATTGACTCCGGGAATTTGGCTACCGTAGACGCTGCGATTCAGTTCTGTGAAAAAGTGGGAACAGGCGAGCGGGTAAAGGGGCTTTATCTGCACGGTCCGTTTGGGGTTGGAAAAAGCTACATCATGGGAGCAATCGGTCGCGAGCTCTCGGAGCGCAATGTCGCTTCCTTGCTGGTTTATGTGCCTGACTTTATCCGGGAGATGAAGGATTCCATCTCGGATCAATCGTACGCGGGGAAGCTGGAGCTGCTGAAAGAAGTGCCTGTACTGATCCTCGATGATATCGGCGCGGAAAACCTGACGCCATGGGTTCGGGACGAGATTTTGGGGGTTATCTTGAATCAGCGGGCAAACAACCATTTGCCTACGTTGTTTACTTCAAACTACGCGCTGAATGAACTGCAAGAGCATTTGTCTATCTCCAACGGAAATCGGATTGAACAAACAAAAGCGGCTCGCATCATGGAGCGAATCCGCCATTTTGTCGATGTGTATGAAATTTTACGCGAGAACCACCGTTCCTAGCACGTGTGTCCAGAGGCGAGAGAGCTCCCAATGCGTGAGGGCGAGTACTTCTCTCGCCTTATGATACGGTCCAAAAAGGACGTGTGACGTCGTCCCGACAGGCGAGGCGACAATTCCCAGTGAATCAGCCATGATCATTGCACGGGCCAAATGATAGTCGTGGCTGATGATCAGGACGTCTTGTATATGATGTTCCGCCAAGACCTGCTGGCCGTACAGCAGGTTTTCGTATGTACTGGTAGACTTGTTTTCTAGCAAAATGTCCTCTTCTGGAATTCCTTTGGCAACCAAGTAATTTCTGCTCACAGCAGCTTCCGTGATCGTTTTGCCTTCACCAAGGCCGCCTGTGACCAACAGCTTCGATACATAGCCTTCTTCATACAAAGTCGCGGCCTGCTCCAGGCGTTCGCGCAGACCAGGACTAGGCCCCTCACCCCATACTGCTGCACCGAGGACAATGCCGACGGTTGCGTGCCGGGCGTTGGCTCCCTCAATCGTCTGTTCGACGCGGTACCAGTTGTAGCTCGACCATAGTAGACCGAGCAGCATGACAATCTCCAACGCTATCCGTATCCCGCGCCAGCACAGACGCTGTGCGTTTATCGTTCGATTTTTCATTCTTCGAAATCTCCCTCATAGTCGCTCTCTTAACTTTAGACGTTTGAAATGCGGTCTAGTTACAAAGTTTGACATATGCCTGACACGAAAAACTAGTAAATTGTTTCTTGCTCTTTACCGATATAGTAATGGTGGAATGGTTTCGAAGAACAGCAAATTTCATACTTGCGAGGGAGGCTAGCAATGTTCTGGAAAAAAACGATGCTCTTGTTTCTGGCCGTCCTGCTATTAGTGGGGACTGGAAACGCAGGGGTAGGATTGGCTGCCGATGAAATCAGCCGACTCGTTCTGTCCAAGAACGAGGTAACATTGGAAAATGGAGATTCTACCAAGCTGACGGCTACCGCTGTTTACGTGAGCGGAAAAACGGAAGACGTCACCGTCAAGACAGAATGGACCACGCAAAATGCGGATGTAGCCTCTGTATATGCGGGGCAGATTACAGCCAAATCGGTAGGGAAATCTACCGTAACGGCTACGTACATGGGTAAGCCTGTTGTAGTGGGTGTAACCGTAACGAAAAAGGTAAAGGCACTGACGACAGAAGATCAAACGTTGAACGTACGGATCGGCAACACGGAAAACGTAAAGCTGACAGCTGTATACAGCGATGGAACAACAGAAGACGTAACAACTCAATCAGACTGGTCCATCGATAATCCAGCGATTGCGACTGTAGTCAACGGTGCAATCAAAGGTTTGAATTCAGGAACTGGTACCGTGACAGCGAAGTTTGGCAGCCAGACGACAACGATCTCTGTTAATGTCGAGATCGCCCACAGATTGGAGCCTAACAAAAACCAGGTTTCACTCTTGCTGAACGGCGAAGAAACAATCAAGCTCAAGGCCATTTTCCCGGATGGAAGTGTAACGGAGGATGTCTCCGACAAGGCTGAATGGTCTTCAGACAATACGGCTGTAGCCGATGCGCTCAAAGGAACGATCAAGGCTTATGGCGCAGGTACAGCAACCATTACTGCGAAGTATGGAACCAAAACAGCGACGATCAAAGTCGATGTGGATACAACGCAAAAGCTAGAACTCAACAAGCAAAACATTTTCATGAATGTGGGCAAGGAAGAAGACATCGAGCTGAAAGCAACTTATGCCAATGGCGGCGGTTCCACAGTGGTGAACGATAAGGCCGAATGGTCCTCCGATCGAGAGGATGTTGCGTACTACAGCAACGGGAAAATCCATGCGGTGAAGTCCGGTGAAGCTGTGATTACTGCCAAGTACGGAAACAAATCCGTACAGGTACGTGTAGATGTAGAAGTACCTCGTTCCATATATATCACTCCAGCTTTCCTGACGATGAAAAGCGGATCAACGAAAGACGTAGTTGTAAACGCATCTTTCGCAAACGGAACAAGTGAAGATATCACTTCAAAAGTAGAGTGGTCTTCGGATAATCAAGATGTCGTATTTGCAAGCGGCAAGACCGTATCCGCCTACAAGGCTGGAACGGCGAATGTAACCGCTAAATACGGCGGAAAAACAGCGACACTGGTTGTCGATGTAGATGTACCGCAAAACTTGTCCGCAGATATCACGACAGTAGCGATACCAGTGGGCGGCGCGAAGCAAGTGAAGGTAACGGCTTCGTATCCAGATGGAAGCACTCCTGCTGAAGATGTCACACAAAAAGTCGTTTGGTCATCCAGTGCTCCTAACGTAGCAAGCGTGCGTCAAGGCTTGATCACTGGGGTGTCAACAGGTGCAGCGACCGTGACAGCTACATACGGATCACGTACAGTGAACATTTCCGTATCGGTTGGCGTTATGCAGACATTGACGGTAGACAAGAAAAAGATCGTGCTTGGCAATGGCAAGTCCGAAACCGTTAAGCTGACGGCAGCTTACGCAGATGGAACGACCAAGGATGTAACAGATACAGCGACATGGAGCACAGCTTCTGCTGCTGTAGCAGAGGTAATGAACGGGAAGATCACAGCGACTGGAGCAGGGAAAACGACTGTAACAGGTACCTTCGATGGCAAATCGGTTACGATTTCGGTAGAAGTAGACCAAGCGACGAATCTCTCCGTTGATCCTCGACTGCTGATCCTGAACGTCAACGAATCAAAAGAGATCAAGCTGAACGCAACAGACTCCGCTGGCAATTCGGACAATGTGACCAGCGATGCAGAATGGTCCTCGTCCTCGGTTAAAGTAGCGGATGTGGTAAACGGCCGCGTAACAGGTCTCTCAAACGGACGTGCGACGATCACTGCGAAATACGGCGGCAAATCGATCAGCATCCCGGTAGAAGTCGGAATCGTGAGCAAGCTGGAAGCAAACAAGCGCTTTGTATCTACGAAGTCGAACAGCAACGTACAAGTAACCTTGACCGCTACCTTCTCCGATGGCCGCACAATGGATGTTACCTCCATGGCTGACTGGAAGACGAGCAACTACAAGGTAGCAGACGTAACCAAAGGCCTCATTACAGGACGTGCCTACGGAAAAGCAACGATTACAGCTAGATACAACGACAAGAGCGTATCCATCCCAGTCGATGTTGATACATTGAAATACTTGAAGACAGATGTCGTCCAGCTCGTGATGAGCAAGGGCGAAGTGAAACAAGTGAACGTCATCGCTACGTATGCAGATGGCTCAGAGCAAAATGTCACCAAGCCAGCTCTCTGGACCACATCTCGTCTGTTGGTTGCCGATGTGAAGGACGGCGTCATCAAGGCGACGGGTTCTGGTAAAGCGACGATTTATGTACAATACGGTGGGAAGAAGACACCGATTGTGGTGACGGTGAGATAGTAGATTGATAGGGAAAAGAGGGAAGCCAACCGGTGGAGATCGGTTGGCTTTTTTCGTGGGTTTTTTCAGCTGGGACGGGGATTTATCAAGTTTGTGAAAATAAAAAAAGTCACCTTGTATAAGTGACTTGTGCGATCTATATTATGGTGGAGCCAAGGGGGATCGAACCCCTGACCTCTTGACTGCCAGTCAAGCACTCTCCCAGCTGAGCTATGGCCCCATTAATATTTAAATACTAACATATGCTGGATAGATAGTCAATAATAAAATATTTACTAATGAGTATATGGAGTCTACTGACCAGCAATTCTTTCATATAATTGGTAGTATAATCGCATGTGGAGCGCATTTTAATCGGTTCCTAATAGATAAGAAACCGATTAAATATTATCCCTTTTTTTGGAATTTCATTGTCCTTTGCTTTGCCCATCTTATACATTTCACTTCAATAAAATGATACGATACGATAGAAAACAATATTGTCGTTGTAACACATAAGAGGAACAGCAAAGAGGTTGGAATTTTTGCATACAAAAGTTTAAATAGTACCATCATAATTGGAAAATGACATAAATAGATACTATATGAAATTTCCCCTACGTATACAAATACACTCTTATTTAAAATTGCTTTTACTTTTAGGTTACTCATAGCCATTATAATAAGTATGCTAACACCAATGACAACGCCCCAATCTTTTAATAGAAAATACGTATCACTACGAGAAATCGCCAAAATTCCAGTTGAGTATAAATATAGAATGACTCCTAATGTGATAAGAAGTCTTCTTTTCCATTTTTTCATATTTCTATATAAACGGACAAGTTCTTCCTGATGCTTAAAAAGTACCATTCCGACCATAAATATAGATGTGAAATGCAGTGTATCAGCATAACCATTATAAAATCCCTCAGCTTTTCCAATATGCAATATATTAAGGAAAATACTAATGAAAGAAAAGCTCATGGCAAACAGTATTGTTTTCTTCCAACTTTGTTTATAAAAAAGAAGGAATAACAAAGGAAACACGATAGATATACGCATTTCTTGAGCCAATGACCAGATAACCGGATTGTAATTATCTGTAAAAAAGTTATTAAGAAGCACAAGGTGATTGATAATATCTAATGTTGTGATAGGTCCTTGCCACTTATCATAGAACCAATCTCGTAGTCCCGTAACTTCATATGGCGAAAACAAAATAAATAACGCAAAGGTGATGAATATCCAGAAATAATAAGGGATATATATTCTTACAAATCGCTTAATTAAATAGCCCCAATAATTTGTTTTTGAATGATAAATGGCCATAGATAAGACAAAACCACTGAGTACATAAAAAATGATTACAGCTTCTCCACCAGCCCATAAAAATCTAAGGGGTGAAAATTTAATAGAATCAGGCAAGGATGGTATCATTAAACAAAAATGTCCTATCACCACGGTAATAGCCGCCAATCCTCGTATTGAATCTAATTCTTTAATTCTATTACTCATAGATGACTCTCCTTGTAAACTTTGTTGTTGATAAATGCTACTATACTAGTAGGGTGGCATACTTATGTGTATCTTCTGAAGGGGATTTTCATATTTAGGGAAATCATACAATCATAATAGAAAGGAAAAAGAAACTTTATTTAAAGATTCTTTAAAAATTTCATTTCAAAATTATTACGATTTATAGCATAGATAAACATATTTACGTGTTAGTAACTGCTTTCCTTGACTTGTAGGATGGGGACGGATTGGGGACGAGCTTCACTCGGAACCTCAAAAACTCACTCGGACGAAAACGGATGCGAACAAGAAAAACCCTTGATATTCAAGGGTTTTTAAGATTGGCTTGTTTTCACAAATTCATCAAACTGCGAAACGCTTTTATTTTCCCTCTGCTTACGGGAATATCCGTCTGGCTGTCGTCGTTCATCTTGATCAAGTACGTGTTGTTGAACCAAGGGATGATTTCTTTGATATGCTTCACGTTCAAAATATAGTTTCGATGACTTCTAAAGAAAGAGCGGGATCGGTTCAAAATCTCCTCCAGCTCATTTAAGGACAAGTCGCACTTGTCGATACTCTCTTTTGTCGCAACATATAAATCTTTCTCCCGCACAAACGCAAAGTAAATCTGTCCTACAGGGATCGGGATGATTTTGTTGGTCTTCCGGATGCAGACATGTTCTTCCATCGGGGGAACCGTCGCGATGCGGTCATTCATGGCCGAGCGGTTCCTCAGTGTCCTCACTTTTTGGATCACATCGTCCAATTTCGATTCCATGATCGGTTTGGTCAAATACCCCACAGCCAGCGTGGAAAAGGCCTCCAGAGCGTGTTCATGATAGGCAGTCGAAAAAACGATCAATGGGGGATAGGACATCTGATTCAATGTTTTGGCAAATTCAAGCCCATTCATCCCAGGCATCTGAATATCAAGCATAAGCAAATCAGGCTTGGAATTGATAATATGAGGCAATGCTTCAAGCGGATTTGTATAGATTGCGTCCACCTGAATATCGATATATTTTTTCAGCAAATATTCCAATTCGGAACAAATGGCTGGCTCGTCATCGATGATGATCGTTTTCAGGAGCATCTGGATGCACTTCCTTTTCAAATACGGATAACGGAGCGACAAAGGATACTACTGTTCCCAAACCAGGCTGGCTGTGAATCGTGAGGCCATATTTTTTGCCATAGATCGATTGCAGCCGTGAATGGACATTGACAAGGCCGATCCCTTTCGATTGGCTGTTCCAGATATCGGCCAAACGCTCTTCACTGATTCCAACTCCATTGTCTTCAATACTGATTTTCACTTCATGGTCGTACGGTTCCACTCGAATCGTGAGCAGACAGTCGCTAATTTTGGGGAAAAGTCCATGGTGAATGGCATTTTCCACGATCGGCTGCAAAGTCAGGACAGGCAATTTGCGGGTCAGCAGGGATTCGTCGATCTCCATGTTCACCTTTAAACGGTTGCTAAATCTGACCTTCTCGATTTCCAAGTACGACTTGATTCCGTCGAGTTCTTCCTGCAAGCTGTGATGATTTCCCTTGCTTTTTAAATTGCGCCTGAAGATGTCACTTAAATGACCGATCAAGTTTCTCGCCTGATCAGGGTCTGTACGACAATAGGACATAATCGTCCCCAAGGTGTTGAACAGAAAATGCGGATTAATTTGTGCTTGTAGGGCGCTCACTTCAGCCTGCTTCCGCATTGTCGATTGATGCTCGATCTCTGCCAGTTCAATTTGGACCGACAGCAGCTTAGCGAGGCCGTCCACTAACTTCTCGTTGGTCTGGGACGTCTTGGAGGAAGAGGTTTTATAGTAGAATTGCAACGTCCCGATTTTCTGGTTTTGATGATACAACGACGCGGCACTGATCGATTTGAGGCGAGGCGGACGAGGAAGAGCAAAATCTTTGTCGCACCATACCCCTGTAGGGTGGGTCAAAACAGCCTCCGCTACTTGTGCGCACAGCGTCTCTTTCTGCAAATGATTCTCCAGTTCGTGGCCTTTTGCACTGAGCAGCTTTTCGCGGTCGGTAATAGCGACTGCATCCACCCTGGCCATTTCACGGATCAGTTCAGCGGTTTTTTTCGCAGAATGTTCATTTAGCCCCGTCCGCAGATGAGGCAACGTCTGGCTTGCAATCGACAAGGCCAGGTCTGCCCCCAATGCGCCGGACTGGTCTTGCATCATTTTGAGATTTTGGAAAACGCGCGTGAACAGCAGTAGTCCTGCAATGGTCATAATGGTGGTCGGGATCGCGATTTTTACTTCCAGTTCGAGTGCCGCAGAAAAAGGCTTGGCCATGAGAAGCACCAAAACTTTTTGAATGAGCTCGGCTGCAACGCCAATTAGTACGATATGCTGCCATTTCAGACGCAGCATATTCATTTTCGTACTGACGATCCCGGCCAAGTAGCCGTTCATTACGGTCGAGATGGCACAGGCGAATGCGGTAAATCCGCCTATCGAATAGCGATGAATACCTCCAATAAGGCCAGCAAAAAAACCGACGACAGGCCCCCCGATCAACCCGCCCGCGACGGCACCGACAATGCGCGTATTGGCGAGTGCGTCATCGACCCGTAGCCCGTTCTCCGTTCCGATTACCGACAGGAACCCGAACAGCGTAGAGAGGATCACGATCCGCATCCAGTTGTTTTTCCCGTACATGATGTTCCGAAAGTAATCCAGTTGGCCGATGATAAGGGCGATGACTGCGATTACAGAGATGTTTTCAAGCAGTCCCAGAAGCATAGTGATTGTCATAACAGCCGCCTCCCTATGGAAAAGGGTAGCCCGATCCGGTCGAAAAATCAATGTAACTCAACTGGGTTTTTCGGCAGCTCGGATGCCGTTTTTGCACATCTGGAAGTATTCAATAGATTCTAGCAAAACAAATAACTTAGAATAAAAACAGTTCTTCGAGAATCCATTCAGGTAAATATGTAACCCCTTTCAAAGCGAACGATGCCGTCTCGAGATTAGTATTGTTTCATTTGAAAGCGGTTAAACTATCCCAATTGCGAATGGATTCGGGTCAATCATAAGGAGGGGGCAGCAATGAAGCCATCGAGTGATCGTGAAAATACGCGGCGAATCACAAGCAACATCTTTAAAGGTTCACTGGGGAACCTGATTGAGTGGTATGACTGGTATGTCTATGCAGCTTTTGCGGTGTATTTCTCATCTCAGTTTTTTCCAAAAGGGGACGCTACCAGCCAGTTGCTAAATACAGCCGCTGTTTTTGCTATCGGATTTTTAATGAGACCGATCGGGAGCCTGCTCCTAGGCCGATACGCTGACCGTCATGGGCGCCGTGCCGCGTTGACACTGTCTGTTACCATCATGGCAGGTGGTTCTCTGGTGATTGCAGTAACACCAAACTATGAAACCATCGGCGTGTTTGCACCTATTATTCTCGTTCTTGCCCGCCTGCTCCAAGGGCTTTCGCTTGGCGGGGAATACGGAACATCTGCAACGTACCTGTCCGAGATGGCTGCGAGTGGTCGCCGAGGGTTCTATTCTAGCTTCCAGTACGTCACGCTGATCAGTGGACAATTGCTGGCGTTGGGTGTGCAAATTATCCTGCAGCAAATACTCCCGGAAGAAGCCATGATGGCCTGGGGCTGGCGAATTCCATTCATCATCGGAGCATTTGGCGCAGTAGCCGTGTTGTGGCTGCGCCGCAGTATGGACGAATCGGAGCAGTATACCAAAATGGAGTCGAAAAACAAGGAGAAGGCGGGTACGCTTCGAGAGCTGATGAAGCATCCGAAGGCGGTGCTGGCAGTTGTCGGCCTTACGCTCGGGGGAACCATCGCCTTTAACACCTACACGACCTATTTGCAAAAATTCATGGTGATTACGGTAGGAATGCCGAAAGAGGTAGTCAGTTGGATTAACTTTACCGCATTGCTCGTATTCGTCGTCTTGCAGCCGCTTGCTGGTATGCTGTCTGACCGGATTGGACGGCGACCGCTGTTGATTGGTTTCGGTGTTCTTGGAACATTGTGGACCGTACCGATGTTTTTGCTCCTGGAACAAACCACTAGCCCATATGTCGCTTTCTTGCTGATGCTGTCTGGTCTTATCATTGTTACTGGCTATACGTCCATCAACGCAATCGTGAAAGCCGAGATGTTTCCTACCGCCATTCGCGCTCTGGGTGTAGGTTTTCCGTATGGCGTGACTGTTGCGATCTTTGGAGGGACAGCGGAATTCATCGCACTATGGTTTAAAAGTATCGGGAACGAGTCTCTCTTCTATTACTATGTAGCAGCTTGTATTGCCATAAGCCTTCTCGTTTACTGGCGTATGGACGAGTCTTCGAAAAACTCTAAGATCGAAGCTGAGCTGAATACAGCAAAGGACTAGCATGCTTACATTCAATAGGTAGCGAACTGACATTTTCAAACTTCGCAGTACTAGTAGCGATTGCTTACTGATAGATGCAAATCAACAACGATCCATCAACTCGGTGCAGAAGTAGATGTGCCGAGGGGCAGCGGTTCGATCCAGCTATGCTTCACCATATAGAAGTCGCCAAACGCTTGGGTTTCCAAGCGTTTTTTATCTGCAAATTGGACTATAGTCACTGTTAATAAATTGGAAAGATCAAGACTTGGGGACTAGAAATCATAGTAACGAATCGCGATGTGAAATCCTAAGACTTGAAGAGCTTATTAAATCTTTATCGTAGTTTATCTCCGCGTTTGATTTTGACAGATGTAAAGCGTATCTACGCCTATATTCAAAATAAACGACTATTGACCATCTCGTCTTAGCGGATGGAGTCGAATCTCCACTGGGATGATTGTATACATATATGATAGAAGTGCTGCAACGTTAGATTACAGTGAGGAAAACTTCTCCTGGATGAACGAGTGCGGCATAGAGGGGGCATATAGACATATTCTCCTTGCGTATGGTTCTTTGTATTTAGGAATAATCAGATAAAATATTCCTGAGTTTGATATTTTACTTAAGGTTCCAGTAGATTAAATATATCTTTTCCATCCCCTTGGAGTTCGAATGAGTAATGGTCGCACAGTGGAATAGTAAGAAGCTTTGCAAGTTTAAGTAGTGTAGTAATTTGTCTTACTTTGCCGACTTCAATACCTTTGATGGTTTTTAATGTTGTACGGAAGCGTCTGTTAGTTCTATTGGTATCGGAAATTGGAAAAAAGTTCATGGATGATATAGTTATCCTGACGTTCTTTTAATGTCTTGGTAATCAATTTCTTCAGATCTTCATTGTGGTGTTGATTAAGAAAGTGCCGAACACATTTCCTTGTGTTTGGTACTTTGCATGTGCACTGATCAAGTAAACACTCTATCATTAATAGGCTTCAGGTATATAATATGTAACTAAAATTAGGGGTATTACGACAAAAAGAACGTTTGTTTGGAAGGATTTGGTGTTATTTTGACGAAACGTGAAAACTAAAGTAGTTCTATAGTCTTGCAACCTAATTAAAGGTGGCGATTAGTCTTGTCAACAAATATTCACTCCGCGCAAGCACCAATGCTGGGGTATAGATTTCAGCCACTTTACGCTCTATTGGTATTGTGGCGAGAAACAGGTGATGATTTCGATCAAGTCAGTGTTGAATCTGATGATGATGTTGTACTCAAAGGTAAAGAAATTAAGCTGTATCAATTAAAGCATAGTACTGGTAAAACCGAGCGTCTTACGATAAAGAACGATGGTTTTTGGAAAACTATTAGAATATGGTCACAGTATGCTGACACTGCAAATTATGAGTTGTACTTTGTTACTGGAGATACTGTTGCCCAAAATGATCCTTTGATAAAACTGGTAAATGGCGATACCGATAGAGTAGATATTATTACTTTAATGGAATCTGAAGCGAAAGCTGTTATTTCAGCAAGGAAACAAGCAGTTATTGATCGGAAGAAAAAACTACCATATGAAACAAGATTCCAAGGCTGTGAAGCCTTTTTAAAATTATCTTCCCACCAACGAAAAAAGTTGTTAGACAAAATTACGGTTCGCCCCGATAATTTTAATATTTTTGATATTCATGACCAAGTTATTGATCAACTAAGTCAAATGGTAATAAAAAAAGTGCGACCGCTCATTGCACAGCGATTGCTGGAGTGGTGGGATAATAGGATGCTTAATGCTTCTTCAGGAATTAGCAAAACAGAGCTTCTGTTTCAGCTTCAAAGTTTAATAGCTCAATTTCAGGATAACAATGTTCCAGATGATTATTCAAAATTAACTCCAACTTCAATTCAATCGGAGTTAGGTGGTTTTATGGAGAAGCAAATTGATTTAGTCAATGGAGGCGATAGTAGAAAAAAAAGAGCAGCAGTAGCAAGATGGAGGGCCAGAAATCAAAGGGAAAAATGGATTAAGGACGATGTGCTTAATGCGATGGAGCTTGAGGAATACGATCTCCAATTAATAGAAACTTGGACATATCGACATGAACCAATGAAAGAAGATTTAGAAGGGGAAACAGAAGATCTATGCAAAAAAAAAGGTCTAAAATTGCTTGACTGGATTCATGAGGATTCTCATTTGCACATTCATCCAATCAGAAGTGAATGGAAACAGCACTTTTTAATTCACGGTTCATTCCAGCAACTATCAGAAGATTTGAAAGTTGGTTGGCACCCTAGATATGATGAATTATTGGGGGATGATTGATGATTTCTACTGATGTATTTTCAATTACTAATCCTGCTCTCGGATCATTGGTAATATGGTCATTCTTACAAGGATATGAAGAAAACGAGAAAAGTGGTTGCCCTTTCCCTTTGATTTTCTTACCACTTCCATTAATACTATCTAAATCAATACGCGATGAATTCAAAGGAACAAATGTGGGGACTGGATTGTATACTTGGATTGGAAGAAAGCAGAACGTTTTAATCAATCTTGATTTTAGAATAAATAAATGCAGTGATTTAACAAGAAATGCCATTATTTTTGGTTGCACAAATGATATACTAGCCGTTCAAGAAAATGGTAAACTCCTTTCTAACAACAAAGGAGTTTATAAAAGTCGGATTAATAGTTCTTCTGATGAGGTTAAAGAAATGATGAATGTCTCCAAGAAGTTAGGGGTTTGGTTATCACAAATTAATTCAACTTCTAGTATTTTAAACAGTTTGGGGTTAACGTTATGAAGAGATGGAATATTCGACAGATACTTTTATATAGTCATGATGGCAGAAGAAATGAAATAACTTTTGATCTTGAAAAAGTAAATATAATAACTGGAGATTCACAAACAGGTAAATCAGCAATTCCTGAAATTATTGACTATGTTCTAGGATCAAGTGAGTGTCATATTCCTACATATGTTAGAAGAAGTGTAGCTTGGGTAGGCATCTTATGGAAGAAAGATGAAACTGAACATGCTATGTTTAGAAAGGTACCAAGAGCTCCTTATGTATCGAGTAGTGAAATGCATTATCTTACAGGAAAAGTAGTGAATATTCCCAACAAAGCAAACGAAATCCCTTCTTCAACAAATTTAGATGGAGCACTTAGTAAATTTGAACGACTAATAGGAATTGGAAATGTTAAAAGTGAAGTTTTTGGATCATTTAGGGAGCGCAAGGCTGTTACTATAAGAAGTGCAATGCCTTTATTATTACAAGACGATAATATTATTATTAATAAAATTTCTCTCTTAAGAGGACTTGATGATTATAAAAAACGACAAACGATTATAGATGCATTACCATATTATCTTGGAATTATTGATGAAGATACTATGAAAAAGGAAGTTGAATTAAAAGTATTAAGTAGGCAGCTAAAGCGCATTGAAAAAAACAGTACTGAGGATGAGCAAATTTCAGGAAGTATTAAAGCCCATACTTTATTGTATCAAGCAGCACAGCTAGGACTTTGTGAAATTCCATCTTTCGGGGCTACTGAAGAAACTGTACTTAGTATGCTAAATAATATTGCACAATGGAATCCTACATTACATTCTTCTACTGAAGAAGATAAGTTGTCCGAGTTATATGATCAATTAAGTGTTCAGCAGAATGAGGCCATTTCAATTAAAAGACGAATTAATTATGCAAGAAAATCAATACATTTTGCTGATGAGTTCGAAGACACTATTAGTAACCAGAAAAGGCGACTAGATGTTATAAGTATATTTAAAAATCCAATTGAACCAGGTTCGTGTCCTCTGTGCCAACAAAATCTCAATGATGAGATTAAACCAATAAAACTGATAAATGAAACAGTAAGTAAAGTCCAAATGGATTTAAATAATATTGAGAAAGAAAGACCTAAGCTTGATGAATACATTAACTATTTGAAAGAACTTTTAGGCTCTACAGAAGAGAAAATATCAATAATTCAGAATGAGATAGCTTCTCTTATAAAGGAAAACGAAAATATTGAGGCAGGGCTAGATTTAAAAGATAGAAGAAATAGGTTGGTAGGAAGTGTGAATTTTTATCTTAACTCAGTTAATAAAGTAGCAGCGCAAACTTCATTGACATCTATTTCGGAAATTTCTACATTACGAGGGCGTATAGAGGAACTAACTTTAGAACTAGATATTGAATCGAAAAAAGAAGCACTTGAAAATGCTGAACGAAGAATAGCAAATACTGCAAAGGAGATTATTTCTAAACTTCCGTTTGAGAATAGGTATAAGGATAATCCAATTTATTTAAACTTTCGTGATCTCAAAGTTGGTGTCTCCTTACCAACTCGTATCGAATATATGAGAGATGTAGGCTCAGATGAAAACTATTTAAGTCTCCATGTTTCAATACTACTTGCATTACATCGACATTTTGCTGAATTGAATCGACCTGTTCCGGGAGTATTATTATTTGATCAATTAAGTCGTCCTTATTTTCCATCTGAAGATGAGCCTGAGATCATCGAAATTGGAGAAGAGCGTGACAATGATACAAGGGCTTTGTTACAGTATTTTAATTTGCTGTTCGAAGAAGTTAGCCGCGGCGAATCGCTCCAAGTAATAGTAATAGAGCATGCTTATTTTAAAAACCATCCTGATTACAAAAAAGCAGTTAAAAAGAGATGGAAGAAAGGGATCGATGGGCTGATTCCTATTGGATGGCCTGAGAAGGACTAATCACGATTAAACAGATACACTAGTACTATAGAGGATTTAATATATGAATGTTACTGAATTCAAAAACTCATTGAGGGTTGTATGCCATAGTTCAAGGTTCAGCGGTTTTTGTTCGATGAATTTGCATATGCTTTTGTGGATAAGCAAGATGAGTATTTTTAGAGTTTAGAGTAGGATTTGTCAGCATTTTAATATTTATTCTAATGATTTTACCGTAGTGGGAGCGGTAAGCTTGGATAGTCATTTACAGAAGTTGCTTACAAGTTTGATGAATCAAATCGAATGGTGTTAGAGTGATCAACTGTGAAGCACTAGTTGAAATAATCTTGCAAATATCTGTGGTAAAATCTATTCGAAAACAAGTAATTGCACTCTGTCACAATAACAAATGCAATGTAAACGCTGTGGAAACCAAATGATATCACGAAAAGATGATAAAGGATAATTCTGGGAATACAAAGATAGTATAAATGCATCTGAAGTCACCTTTTAGGTGGCTCTTTTGTTTTCTTGATGTAAAATATAGGTAGTGAAATAATGTGTTGCATAACTATTTTTCAAAATAATTGGTTGGAGAGGGTCGATATGTCAGATCTCTTTATTGGACAAATAGAATCAAAGCTTGCAACTATCGTGAGAATGTTTGCTATGGAAGGCTTAGCCAGAGAGGTAGCTGTATTAGCAAATTCGTCCGCAAGAGTAGAACAAACTGACTATGATAATTGGAATGGTGGTATTTATTACTACACCCTTTTTTTAGAGCTGCCAATTAATTTATATGTTCAAATCAAAGAAGATACTGAGGAAATCGAAAAAAAAATAAAAGATGAGCTCTCATCAGTCATTAATTCTGGGGACTCTTTTTTTGAAAGAGTAACTATTTCACCAATACTATCTGATGATAAAGATTGGCGTTCAAAAGCGAATACTTGGTTAAACGGAAGTAACATATCCAATCAAGGAAGAGTAAGGTCTAGTAATATCGCTTCAAGAAATTGCGATGGATTACTGTTCAGGTCTCAAGCAGAAATAAAATTTTACAAAGCTTTAAAAAAATTAGGGGTATCCTTCGCTCCGCTTCCAGTGTTCATAAAGGGTGGAACTACATACCAAAGAATTGAACCCGATTTTGTAATTATTAAAGATGGCATAGTTGCAGTTGTTGAGGTTGATGGAGACACAGTGCATCAAGAGACTCCAGCTGAAGCACACACTAGAACAACAATGCTTTTACATGAAGGGGTTCACTTTGAAAGGATAAAGGCAAGCGAATGTGATACCGAGGAAAATGCATTAAGTACTGCGAAAAGAATAGTTTCCATCATCGGAAAAATTAAGAATGTACGCTAAAAACATACTAATTGAGAGAGAAGATATAAGTTTAGTCGAACCAATTCTTCCGCGAAGTCTGTAAATTTTCGGAATGGCCCAATCGTTTCTATCGGGCGGAGGAACAAGCGGCAAACAAAGCGAGGTAGCAACCCTTAGCGACAAAATATTTCGTACTACAGCCGCCCTCATTAAAAAGGTAGGAGCTGGGAGAATTCCGCTCAGGTGACCCGGATGAGATGGTCGTCTATTTCTTTTGGACGCTTCACGGACTCGCTTTAATGGTAAAAGACAAGTTCACCACGCCTTCCCCTGCCATCCTCACTTCTTTTCTGTATTAGAAAGGAGGAAAACCGGACATGTTTACAGTGATCAGGGCGGATCAAGTAGAATTCGATGCAAGAGAGCAAATGTCTCTGATTTTTGCGGAGGGATTCACGCAGTGGCTTGGCTTTTTTTCCAATGACAAGCAAACCATTACAAGAGCTTTTGCTCACATGTTCGTTTTGAATCAATTTTATGTAGCGGTAACGGATGATCGCAAAGTAGCTGGCATGGCCGCATGCACGGATGGCACTGCGCCTTCGGTGAAACTGAATCCAAAAGAGCTGCGAAAGCATCTGGGACTCTATAAAGGCACCCTCGCCGGACTATTTTTGAAAAAAGAATTTGAAGCTACACTGGCAGATCCCTCGCCTGTTAAATGCTCCATCGACTTTGTCGGAACGGCTCCTGAATTCAGAGGGCAGGGAGCGGCAATGGTTATTCTCCGCTATATGATGGAAATGACCTCGTATGAACAATTTCTCATTGAAGAAGTAGCAGATACGAATATTCCCGCTATGAAGCTATACCAAAAGCTAGGGTTCCAAGAATACAAGCGAAAGCCTGTCCCTTTAAAAAGAGCTAAAAAAATTGGAATCAATCATTTTAAATCGTTGAAATACGAAAAATCGCTCAAGGGAGAGCTGATCCCCTGAGCGATTTTTTTGTTTTACACGCCAATCTCGTACGAAGAAAGCTGCTGTTACGCGGACGGAAGGTTTCCCCTGCCCTTTTAGAGCTCCCTGAACAGCGACCTTCCAGGGCTGATTCCCTGACCTCCAGAGTTGGGTGGCCGCAGCTGTTCAACGCAGGCCGTCTCAGTTTCCACTCGGGAAAATATTCGGGCACTGTCGCGGGAATAAGATCGGCGGGCAACGGAAAGATGGAGTTGGCGATGGGATCGGAATGTTGTTTGGACGCGGCGCGCAGAATTTTGCCAATACTTCCAGCTTCACTTCTGCTTCTACCTGGATTTCTACACACACAATGACGTCGAGTTGAACCATGCCACCGAGGAGAACGGTACCGGTTGGTGAGCACTCAAAAGCACTGATATGGCACAGGATATTGTCCTCATCGAGCGGGTCAGGCAGGCAGAGAACGACTTCCTGATCGAATTGCACTGTGGCCGTGAAATCGCAGAGAAATGCTCCATCTGCGAAGATGCGAATCAGCACAGTAGCTCCGAACACGAAGCGAACAACCCCGACCCGAACAGTGGTCCCACCGACTGTAATGTTCTCGCGGCGAATACTGACGATATTGCATGTAGGATCAGGAGAAAGAAACTCAATGCAGGAGAACGTAATATCTTGCCCAGCCAGTATAGATGCGTCTACCAAAGCTTTACAATCGTTGGCGATGGGAATCTTGTTTCGGTAACTGTTCGCTAATACTACCCAGTCATATACCTTTTGAACGTGGATGCACTCCGTCGGTATCGGAGGGAGGGGAGGCGCTGGGAAAAGGATGATCACTATTCCGGCGAGAAAGGTTCCAGACACTTCAATCAGATCGATTTCGGTATTGTAGGTGGGACTCGCGGGATTCGTGTCGATGACCGAAACATTGTCAGAAAGTGCATTCGCGACGTAAGCGCGAGTGCCATCCTGAGTTATTGCAATACCGGCGTGGCCAGATCCAGAGAGCGGAATTAGCAAGATCTCCGTGTTGAAAGTGGGACTGGCTGGGTTCGTGTCGATTACAGATACATTAGGGGAAAACAAATTGGTAACATAACCACGTGTGCCATCCGAGGTGATCAGAATTTCTATAGGAGTGTTTCCAGTTAAGATTATACTCATGAGCTCGGTGTTATAGGTGGGGCTGGCTGGGTTCGTATCAATAACGGAGACTGTGTTGGAGTTTAGCATGGTGACATAGGCGCGATTGCCGTCTGGAGTGAAAGCAACGTCAAGCGGACCTGATCCTGTCACGTTTATCAGGTCAATTTGGGTGTTGAAGGTGGGGTTGGCGGGATTGATATCGATTACGGAGACATTGGCCGAATTGATATTAGGTACATAAATGCGTGTGCCGTCCGGGGTAATCATTAGAACGCTTGGCCCCATTCCTGTCAATCCGATTGTTCCCGTCATGGTATTGAATGTTGGACTGGCAGGATTTATGTCAATTATGGAGAGATTGTCGGACATTTGATTCGCGACGTATGCGCGAGTACCATCTAGAGTGATCACTATACCTGTTGGGGCGGATCCGATTCCCAACAGCGGTATCAGTTTAATTTGGGTGTTGAAGGTAGGACTGGCGGGATTCGTATCGATCACGGAGACATCACCGGAGGTATTGTTCGTGACATATGCACGTGTTGTATCCGGTGTGACTGCAATTACGAGTGGAGTCTTCCCGGAGACTGAAATCAGATTAATCTCGGTATTGAAGGTGGGACTTGCCGGATCTACATCAATTACAGAGATATTATCTGAACCTCTATTGGCCACATAAGCAAGTTGAGTCATTCTTACACTCCTTTCTCTTTAGATTTTCCATATAAGATCAATATATTTTATGAGGCGATTGTCATTTAGGTATAGGCTAATGATGCGCTAAACAACAAAATAATAGGCAAATTCAAAAATGTTGAGTTTGAAGGCCTAACCACAATATCCGGATTATTTCGAGGGATCAAATATTGAATAAAGGTAAACCAAACAGCTGTCTGTGCTGAAAAGCTGTTTTTTTGAACGAATCGGTTCGATACTTGAATACAGCAGTATCAGGAAACAACCTTTGCAGTGGTTTTTTGTTGAGAGTGGGTCACAGACGGAGATTGAAGAAGTCCCGAAAAAATCTTGGCAAAACGCGGACAAAATCAGGGATAAAAGGCAGGACGATTTGAAATGGTGGAATCGGTAATCTTGAGTCAAGAGCAAGCAACATCTGCTCTTGGGAGATACCGTCTATCCCTTATCAATGGCGTACCTGAGCGAATCTATGGGTGATGACGAATGTGACCTTACGAGAGGGGGCATTCTGAGCCTGAACGCGCTAGTCTTGCGATGATCGTAGCAGGGAACCATGCAATTATCTCTTTTATTGCAATGTTGTACAGCGGTTTTCAAGTTTTGAGAACCCCTCTCGTAGCTTTGGAAAATCGCGAACTACTCTGCTGGGATTTACCGGACAGGGGATAACAGGCGAGACATAAGGCTTCGCCCCTCGCTCCTTGTCCGGTATCTCTCATATTCGACTACGCCGATCCTGTCGCAAGAGTGCAGATTTACCTGCTGCACCAGCTCCTCTAACCTATGACCGAAATAGGTATAAGGATTGGCTTGCGGTGGATGCTCCTGCCGGAGAAAGTGGGGCTTTAGTATAGACAATCTACCTCAATTACCTCAAAATGGAATTGGAAGGGGGGATTTCAATGTTACAAGGATACATAACTGTTTATACTGCTTGGGCTGGATTAGGTCAATTCATTGATAGTGGCAGTTGTACTGCTAGGTTGGAACAGGAGGGTCCCTGGACTTATCCAATAGTAGTACCAAGAGAAGCGGTAACAAGAGGCGATAACTCTAGTGCAATAGTTGGTGTGGATCTTAGGGAAATTGCAGGGGAAAAATAAGCACCCACGCGTTTCCCGATCTTTTTATATTTGTAAAAAAAGAAGGATGGAGCTTTGCCCCATCCCTCCTTTTTTAACCTTGCCCTACAATCTTCTTCAAGCGTCCCACCAGCGGGATGACAATAACCGCTGCTACAACCACCTGCAAAACGTTCCCCGGAATGGAGCCAAACGGCTGAATCCAG
Source organism: Brevibacillus sp. HB1.1 (assembly GCF_013332445.1). Classification (NCBI taxonomy): domain Bacteria; kingdom Bacillati; phylum Bacillota; class Bacilli; order Caryophanales; family Paenibacillaceae; genus Brevibacillus; species Brevibacillus sp. HB1.1. Next base: position 349,635 of record NZ_JABMIV010000005.1, read on the forward strand.
TTCCCGTAAAGAATAACCTCAACAAAGTAGTAGCCCACGATCTTAATGACCAATGCTGCCGCAACTGCGAGTGCGTACACAAATACCCGATTGCCAGGCACCTTTTCGGCGATGAGGCCAGCTACATAGCCCATTGCACCTACGATTACGAAGGTAAACGGCGCCCATGCCGTCCAACCAGAGATAAGGTCAAAGAGGCCCATACCAAAAGCTCCTGCGATGGCTCCTGTTTTTCTGCCATACACAAAGGCAGCGATTAAAAGAGGCACGTTCCCGAGATGAATGAGGCCACCGTTACCCATGATCGGGAGTCTTAGGTTAATAAACATGGTGGCTGCGAGAGTAAAAGCGATAAATAGTGCATTGATAACGAGGGTTTTCGTCTTTGTTGCTTTTCTTGATGAAAAAGTAGAATCCATTTGATAGCCTCTTTCTTATTATTTTTACTATTATCATACTCAGAATCAGCTACATAATAAATACACTTTGCACGAATTCTTTGCTTAGGTAAATCATTCCAAGAAGGATGCTCCATAGCCGAAGAACTGACCTTCTCAAAGATTAATCCAGATCTCTAGCCCAACTAACTAACTCTTCATCTTCGAAATTATGTGGATTCTTGTAAATATTAGAGTAATAGTACTCTGCTTCTAGTACGTCTCGAATTTTATTGAACGTATGATTGGTTGCATCAAATCCATTACTGATTGGAGCAGTAAACGCGAGTGAACCATTATGAAATCCATCTAGAGAGCCTGAAAGTTCTTTTTTGACGATAGATTCAACTGCTTCTATCTTTTCTTTGCTAGGCTGCTCTTTGTAAATTTGAATACAGAAATTTCCACCATGCTCGATTAAATCAAAATCTCCGTTGGGATGGAGTTTTATGGTATCTCCTTTCGCAAGGCCTAGAGCTAGCCCTGGAGATGCGCATAATTTGAATGTTTGATCGCTTAGGTATTCTGCAGGAAGCTCTTCTAAAACTGTTCCCTGTGAACTTGTGCCAGCAAAAACCTTAATCAATGTTAATTTATCTTCCATACGATGCTCCACACCTATCTCTTTATTTGTATGATCTATCATCAGGATGCCGTCTTCTATTACCATTTGTTTCTTTATTTTACCATATCAATTTCAATAAAAATAACTGCCCGCTCTTCGGATTTCGGGAAAAGAGATCCGCTGATCATGGCCTGTGATAAAATATGGCTGTAAAAAAGGACCCATACATCTTGGACAGGAAGCAGGTGCAAAGACAGTGACAGATTTGGATAAACTAGCCGAAGTATTTGCTAGTGGTTCCTCTGAGATAGTAGGTACCTACCGTTTATTCATCCAGCCGAACAGTGTATTGCGTGAATTCAGGACGGTATGGCACGGTTTTCTTTTTACCATTCGCGGAGCAGCCAGAATGTGTGTGAATGGAACTGTCTACGAATTACATCCAGGAACCGTATTTCATGCGGCGCCAGACATGCTGCTGGACACGCGAGTCATTGGCGATTCAGAGTTCGAGTACTATTTGCTTACGTATCGATTGGACAACATACGTGATGGAGCTAGCGTCCACGAATGCGACGCACATTTCATGCTGGAACCGGGAGCTATTCCAAGAGTGACCGAATTACTGATGTTGCTTCATCAGAGTGCCCACACCGTTGACGGAATCGGGAAGCTTCGTAGCAAGGAATTATTCCTGGGGATCATGCATCAAGTTCTGGTGGGGTGCAGGCTTCGAGAGAGTGAGAGTTCTCCTAGTAAAATGGTGATACAGCAAGCCATTGCTTACATAAACGGACATTATATGAATCCACTGACGCTCGATGAATTGGCAGAGTTGCATGGAATGAGTCCCAAGAGCTTCTCGTACTTCTTTCACAAATATACGGGAGTTCGTCCAATCGATTATGTCATCCAGTACCGTATGGAGAGAGCGAGCGAATTACTTCTAGCAGGCAATTATTCCATCCGTGATGTAGCCTTCAGTGTGGGGTACGATAATCCGCTATATTTCAGTAGAGTTTTTAAAAAGAAATTCGGGGTTTCTCCTTCTGCTTACACAAGTCAATGAGAGCTCCTTTCGTCGCCAGTTTCAATAATGATGCATATCACATTAGGGATATGTGTATTTGCATTTGTGCCAGACCTTGCTACACTACTCGTCGATAATGATAATCGTTATTAACATTCGTGTAGGAAAGGTAGAGAAAAATGATGGAAGACAAACAATTGTGCATCGGATTGTCCATAAACGCAACCTGGATGAAAGGGGAAGGCTGGCGACGTCCAGACAGCAATGTGGAAAAAATGGGCTCCATCGACTATTACATGGATTTGGCTAAAATGGCTGAGAAGGCAAAGCTCGATTTTCTTTTCAGGGCGGATTATTTGTGTGTCCACCCGCAGACGCTAGGTGATGCCGCTCATTTCGGGAGTCCTGATCCTACGATGATATTCGCAGCGATTGCCAGGGAAACCGAGCGGATCGGACTGGTTACGACGATTTCTACGACGTTTAATCCGCCGTATGTTGTTGCCAGACAGCTTCAATCTTTGCATTGGCTAAGCAATGGTCGCGCTGGCTGGAATATTGTCACATCTATTGAAGGCGCGGAAAATTTCGGTGATTCCCCTATGCCTTCTCCCCAAGAAAGATATGCGAGAGCAGCGGAATTTACGGAGGTCGTAAAAAAGCTGTGGGACAGTTTTCCGTCCGAAGCAATTGTGATGGACCGTGAGACAGGCATGTTTTCTGATAGGGAGAAGGTTACCGCCATTGATCATTCGGGTGAGTTTTTCAGTGTTAAGGGGCCGCTTACGTTGCCTGCCCATCCATCTGGCTCCATTCCCTTCTTTCAAGCAGGAGCGTCGGATACGGGACGGAGCTTTGCTGCTAAAGTAGCGGATGCGATCTTTGCGGCGATGCCAGACCTTGAATCAGGAGTGGAATTGCGAAACGACTTGAGAAGAAGAGCCGAGGAACAGGGGCGTAGTCCGGATGCGATCAAAGTTTTGCCTGGATTATATTTTTTCTTGGCCGATACCCGTGAGGAAGCGCATGGGTTACATAAAGAAGCACACGCACATTTGAGTTTGGAACGCAGACATGCATCGCTTCAATCCGTACTGGGCCTTGATTTGCGCAGCTTTACTCTGGATCATCCCGTAACTGTCGATATGCTCCCTGATCCGAATCAGCCAGTGCGCAGCCGTACACACGCTGATCTGTTGCGCCGGTATATCATCAATCATCAGCCTACAGTAGAAGAGGTGTTGGCAAGGCCAGAGGTTGTCGGGTCTGCTCACTGGGTTTCCATTGGGACGGTTGAGGACGTGTTGAACGATATCATGGAGCGGTTTGAGGCTGGAGCTATGGACGGGTTTATTGCCCTTCCAGGCGGTTCAGAAAAATCGATGGAACTATTTTTTGAAAAGCTGATGCCGCAATTGGTTGAAAGAGGCTTATTCAGAAGCGAATATGCGGGTGTCACCTTGCGCGAGCATTTAAGGATTGGATAAAACGATAAGCCGTTTGAAAAGGGGTTCAGGAGAAAAAGGGAGAAAAAATCGTGATTTCTGGGGCGATGAAAGCGATGGAAGATGCAGGAATCCTCGGCATTCATCCAGTAGGGGCAAGTTTTTGGAAAGTGTGCAAAAGCACCTCGATAAGTAAGGCAACAGGAAAAACTCAAGCTGAAAGAGGGCTTGAGTTTTTGTTTTGTCACTCTGGTTCACCGTACGCTTAGGCTAGCCTCTCCCCAAGTAGTGTCACTTTCCCCAGCCACTTCTTGCGCTGTTCATCCGCCGAGGCATTCACTCCACTGATTTCCGTAACCTTCACAGGCTTGATCCCGCAAAACTTCAAAATGTTGCGTTTCATCACGAGATGTCCGGCTCGCCAGTAGATCAATCGATTGTACCAAGATGGGGTATCCATGGTCACAATTACATGTGCGGTTTTGCCCGTTAACAGCTTATCCCAGAGTGACGAACCCTCCCGATATTTATAGGCGAATCCGGGTAATAAGACACGATCGAAAAATCCCTTCAAGATAGCAGGCATCGTGCCCCACCAAGTCGGATAGACAATAACCAGATGATCCGCCCAACGGATGAGGTCCTGCGCTTCTTTTAAGTCATCCTCCAGCTCCGTTCTTTTCCGATATCCGTACTTCAAATTTGGGTCGAAAGAGATTTGGCTCAAATCAATCGTGCGAATTTGTGCTGCTTTGCCTTTAGCTCCTTTCATATAGGCGTGCGCCAACGCAGAGCAATAGCTCTCGGGATCTGGATGTCCGATGATAACGAGAATGTTCATTTTCATACCCCCTGTTGAGTTGATTCCATAACGGACAGATCGTGGTAAACTGAACTGTATTCAGCATATCGTGTGGAATGGAACAGATGAATGATCGAAAGCGCATAAATGTTGTGGATTCACGCAAAGGAGGTTCCGTACTTGGAAAATGCGCATGGGTTTGCGATTTCGATGGTGTATCCGATTATGAAAACAATTACTCACAAGAAGCTTGATTTTGAGCGTTTTTGTGATCATGTTTCTTTCGACGGTGCTTTGTTGCAGGATGTGGAGGCTCGCATTGACGAAGCGGAGCTTGAGCGCTTGATGAAAGAAGCTGCCATATACACGCAGGATGATCATTTCGGACTGCATCAAGGACAGTTAACCGATATTGCCGATCTGGGCATTCTTGGCTATGTCATGATGCATTCGGAAAAAATCGTCGATGCATTGAAGGCTTATCAGCGGTATCACGTGATCCTTTGCAGCGGGTACGAGCTGGATTGGGAAGAGCGGGGGAACGATGTTTTCCTGCGGTTTCATAGACAAAGTCCTGGGAGCGTTTCTCGACATTGCATGGAGGATATGGTCAGCTCCTTGTACCACTTGATCGTCCGTATGAGTCATCGGTCTATTCCGTTACAGGCGATACAATTCACACACGACGCTACGGCCGATATCGCACCTTATTTGAATTTGTTCGGAATGGAGCCTCAATTTGGTGGAGCAGAAAATGGGCTCTTGGTAGGCAAAGAAGTTTTGCAATACCCGATTCTGTATTCAGATGTCCGGCTGCGTAAAGCTTTTGAACCAATCGCGGAAGAAATTAGAGAGAAGCTGATCAGAGGACGGGAATTTTCGGACCGTGTGTTTCAATGGATGGTGGGATGTATGCCTGCGGCTTTTCCGACCTTACAGCAGACTGCCGCTGCTTTTCATATGAGTACGAGATCCCTGCAAGCGAAACTAAAGGCAGAGGACACTTCCTATCATGAATTGTCCACGAATGTTCGTAAAGAAATGGCGATGGGGTATTTACAGCAAGCGGAGCATTCCATTGGAGAGATTGCGTATTTGCTGCATTTTTCAGATCCAAGCGCCTTTCAAAATGCTTTCAAGAAATGGACGGGGTTGACACCGGGGCAATATCGGATCAGTCGCCAAGCACTTGCCATGTAAGGTTAGGATGGAACACGCTGAGTAAGCGTGTTTTTTTGTGGTGTCGAACCTATTCGTTTGACAAACTGGAAAATAATTGTGTACACTTTTTTTATTCCGACCGTACAGTATAAATAAATGAGGTAAGATCATGCCCAAATTAGGAATGGAACCAAAGCGCCGAGCAGATGTCATCAATGCGACCCTAACGTGTATTAGCAATCACGGGATTGATGGCATGACACTAGATAAGGTGGCAGACTATGCGGACTGCTCAAAAGGTGTCGTCACGTATTATTTTAAGAATAAGGATAATTTGACGAGTGAAGCCTTTCAGGCATTCTTGGCCTATTATGGCTTGAAAATCGAATCTGACATTGAGAAGACCATGACAGCCCAGGAAATGATGGACGTTACGCTGAAGCATATCTTGCCACCATACGTGAACGACAAGGAAAAAGGGATCAATGTTTCGCAGCTGGATGGCATCGCTGACATGTACATCCCGCATGAAGATCAAGCAAGACTCTTTGTACAATTCTTCTCCAAAGCCGCATTGGACCCCAAGCTCCAAGAAGTGGTTGCGAAGAGTTATACGAGAGATTTGCAGGGCATCACCAAGATTTTTGATTACGGGAATCAAACCGGGCTTATGTCCGTAGAGGATTCGCAAAGCGCTGCCTACGGACTCATGGCGATGGTTGTGGGTTTGAGCTTTTTTCGAGTGGCGAGCGTTCAGCCAGCAAACGGCGAAGACAACCGATATATTTGTGAGGATTATGTGAGGCAGATTACCAGTAGAAGATGAGGAGGAAACACATGAATATTACAAAGGTAGAAGCAGCCGTGGGAAACATTGCGATCGTGAGCGGAAGCGAGGTATTGATTATTGATGTGCAGTCAGCTCTGGATCTGATTGCAACCGTACACTATGAGGCAGACAGTAATCGTATCATTATAAACAAATCATTGATTAACGAAAGCTTTTTCGATTTGAAAACACGCCTTGCTGGCGAGATCCTGCAAAAGTTCATCAATTATCGCGTGAAAGTAGCGATTGTAGGAGATTTTTCGGTGTACACAAGTAAAAGTCTAAAAGACTTCATCTATGAATCCAACAACGGAAACGACATCTTTTTCTTACCGACCGAAGAGCAGGCGATCGAGAAGTTAAGCCAGGTGAAATAGAAATGGATCAGGCGTACCCCATGGTGAACATCCCAGCAGGGAAGAGCGAATTACGGGACGATCGAATCAAGGCGACATGGACAGCCGAGGTGAACGCTTTTTTACTCGCACCGGTTCCTGTTACGAACGCGTTATACTTCTCGGTTGTACAAAAATCAGCTGGTCAGAATGACCACTCCGAGGCTCCCGTTGTAAATGTCTCGTGGAACGATGCGATTTCGTTTTGCAATCTGCTGTCTCAGCAAGCGGGTCTCACGGAATGCTACTCGATGAGTGAAGATGGTGAGCGTGTCGTATGGAACGTCGAAGCGGATGGCTATCGTCTGCCGACAGAGGCGGAATGGCAGTACGCGTGCAAAGCAGGGACGGGTGGTTATCGGTACGGCGAGCTGGATGAGATCGCATGGTACCAAGAGAACGCTGAGGGTACAGCACATGTGGTAGGACAAAAGCTACCGAATTCGTGGGGACTCTATGACATGCTGGGCAATGTTTGGGAGTGGTGCTGGGACCTTTATGATGTGAACGTTTACGGCTCCTACCGAATTTTTCGCGGTGGCAGCTGGGCAGAAGAGGCCAGAGGCTGTGGAGCGACGTGCCGCCGTCGCAGTCACCCCACGTTTCGGATTGATGATCTCGGCTTTCGTCTTGCCAGGTCCCTGTAAGGTAGGGGGTTGCAAAATCCAAAAGAATCCGTTATATTGATTTTGGTTAGATAAACTAATTATATTCAAGGTGGATCATGAGCAGAAAAAACAAGAGAGAGCATACATCCGATCAATTGCCAAAACTAGGTATTCAGCCGTATTTGGATCTGATGGAAAAAACAGCTCTGCAAAATACGGATCGCAAATTGGCTCATTTGGGGTTATTGATGCTATGGCTGGGGGATAACGCCATAGACACTATTGATTTGAATTTGGAGTCATTCGGCATAACGGAGAGTAAATGGGACGTTTTACTGTTGCTTACGTTACATGAAGACAGAGAGCTTATCACCCCCTCTTCGCTTGCAGACAGGCTGGGCATTCGGCGTGCTTCTGTTACAGCTTTGCTGGACTGGCTGGAAAAAAGGCACTGGATAATCAGGGAGCAAAGCACGCTGGATGGTCGCAAGATTCATGTCAAACTAACACAGGAAGGCAGAGAATTCGTAGCCAGAGCATTACCAGTTTTCTGGTCTGCCTGCTCCTCCATTATGAGCGACTTAGAAGAGGAAGAACGGATGCTGCTGGAAAAAATCTTGATGAAGTTGAATCGCAGCATGGAAGAAAAACTGGGGGTGGGAAGATAAGATCATATTTTTTTGTGAATATAATTAGATAATCTAACTATAATGGGTGTAAATAATTGAAAAAGAGGTGTGCGATGTCACAGCGAAACTACTCACTCATGACGGCAATCCTATGCTGGTCTGGAATCGTCGTCATGTCGAGCTTATACGTTACGATTCCCCTTATGACCATCTTTGCCGATCTTTTCCGTATTACGTTGACACAGGCTGCAGCGGTAGGCAGTGCATTTTCGGTTGGGTTTGCCATAGGATGCCTGATTTATGGACCGTTGTCCGAAAAGTATGGCCGCAAGAACGTTATTGTGATCGGGATGATTGCCCTGGTTCTATTTTCTTTGTTGCTTGGTAGTGCAAATGATTTCGCATGGATCATTGTACTTAGGTGCTTGCAAGGTGCTGCCGCAGCTACGTTCTCGCCAGTTGCGCTCGCCTATGCTGTGGAAATGTTCCCTGCGGCAAAACGGGTAACGGCAATCGGATTTATCAGCACAGGATTTTTGGCGGCAGGGATCATTGGTCAAGTGATCAGTAGCTTCATGAGTCAGCAATACAGTTGGCACGCCGTATTTTATATGCTTGCTGCTATTTATTTCGTGACGCTGCTCGTGGTGATGAGGTGGCTGCCAAAAGAAGAGAGTTCTCTTGCTACCGTGAATATTTGGGAGCCGATTAAGCGAATCCCCTCCCTGTTCAAACAAAAAAATATCGTCTTGAGCTACATGATCGCTCTTGTATTGCTTATGTCATTCGTTAATATGTATACGGTTTTGGGGAGTTATTTGGCGGGACCCGATTTTGGGCTTAGTAACAAGGAGATTCTGCTTGTTCGAATGATTGGTGTAGTGGGCATGCTCATTTCTCCGCTGGCGGGCGGGCTGGCAAAACGGTTTGGCTTACGTACCGTGCTCCGCTGCGGATTAGTTCTGGCAGTGGTCTGTATGGCTTCCCTCGGTATAATATCTAACTTGGTTCTTTTGATTGGTACGAGTGTGCTTTTCGTTGCCGGAATTGCGTTATCCGTTCCTTCCCTGATCACGCTTATTGGACAGCTAGGGGGCAAATCGCGGGGAATTGCGGTTTCGGTGTATACGTTTATCCTGTTTTCGGGAACAAGTCTTGGGCCGATCTTGTCCATCCGTTTTATGAATTTTGGCAGCTATGGACTTACTTTTGTACTGCTTGCAATCGTACTTGGTATTGGTCTGTTGGCTGCATGCCTGATTCATAGTGATTCCACGGTTGAAAGCATTAGCACAAAACCTCCTTCGCCACTAGTTTAGTGGTTAAGGAGGTTTTGTTGTTATAAACGACGGCTGCTACCGATTATTTTGTTGATTCAGCAAGCGTTCTCGTTGCTTATGCATGGCAATGAAAGCGGCAAACACGAGCAGCAGGCTTCCTGTGAACAGAAACCCTTCCTTAATGGAGAAGGGCAGCCACCCTAATAGGCCTGAGCCGACGACCACACCGAGAGAGAAGAAGGCGTATAAGTAACCGTGTGCTTTCCCCCGCAATTCTTGCGGCGTCGATTGAATGAGCATCGTATTGACAGAGGGAAACAAGAGAGCAAAGCCTATCCCATATAGTCCTAACATGCAATACAGTGCCAATGTCGTGTTGGATTGACCAATAAGCAACTGACTCACGCCCATGAAACCAATTCCGAGTGACATCGTTTTGGAAGGGGCCACACGATCGAAAATCCGATTGGTCGGAAGCACGAAAATCAGAACAGCAATCAGTCCAAACGTGCTCAATAACGTACCGCTTAATTTCGAGTCATATCCAAGCGATTGGACGTGCAAGGGCAAAAGGTAAGCAATCACACCTTGTGAAAACATGAGCAAAAAGGCACCGCCGTAGGCCTTGATTATCCCCGTATTGAAGATCAAGGCAGAGGTTGGAACATCCTTCTTGAGCTTCTCTTTCTTGCAGGCCTGAGTGGATTGCAGAAAAATGACGGACAGGATGGCTAGGAAAAAGCCCATAACAGCTACACATGTAAAGACAAAAGGCACGGTGGTTTTGCTAGCCATAATGCCGCTGAATGCAGGTCCGATAATCGCTGCGAGTCCCACAAAGGTACCGGTGAAAGCAACCTTTCGTCCTTGCTGCTCATGTGCAGTGTTATTCGCAGAGAAAGTAAAAGCAGCAGGAACGATCAAACCGGCAACAAATCCGTGAATGATACGCACGATAATCAACAGAAACGGCTGATCGACGATGTGATACAGCAGCAAGGCACAGCTTGATAAAACCAATCCGATCAATAGTGGTTTGGATGGACCAACCTTATCTGTCAGCATGCCAGAGATAATATTGCCAAAGGTATTGGCTAACGAATACAGACCGATGACAAAGCCTATAACAAATGAGCTGGCACCTACGGAAGCAGCAAAGGTACTCATGACCGGCAGTTGCGAGAACAAATCAAAGAACGAGAAAAAAACGATGCCGTATACAAGCAGGGCATTATTAAACGGCTTCAGAGGATACACATCCTGTGCCGTTTTCAGTCTGCGATCCAGAAAGAAGTTCCCAAACGGTACAAAAGCGGCGAGTAACGCAGCAAGAGACCAGAGCAGGCTCCATCTCACGCGAATGGCCGCATAGAGTATCGCTAGAGCATACAGGCAAAATATCCCGCCGTGAATACTTCCTATGATGGTTACGGCTTTGTCTAAGCCCCACACGTATTTCAAGGGCATCGCGATGCCCATCAATACTAATAAGGAAAGGCCATCGAATAGGCCTGTAAGACGTAAAAAATAAATTGGATGTACCCGCACTTGAGACTCTCCTCATTTTTTATGAAGTGATGCCTCTATCCTACCATTTTTTTTGATGAAGAAAGTGAACAAATTGGGGTCATTCCTGTGTCGATTAGGCAAATAAAAGACGTTTTGCATAATCAGGGTCTTCCAAGAGAGGGCGACCAATCGCGACACTATCGACGAGATGGTCTTCGAGAATTCGATTGGCAAGACTGCGGCTATAGATTTTTCCCACGGCAATGACCGGAATGCTGACATGTTGTTTGATCGCAGCTGCATGAGGCAACTGATAAGCCGTATAGACGTCACTAGGCTGGATCGGGAGCAGCCCCCCTGTTGAGACATCGATCGCATCCAATTCGGACTCAATGGGCTTTAGCATTTGCACCCAGTCTTCTGGGGTTAGACCGCCTCGGACAAAATCTGTGGCAGAAACACGGATGATAACTGGATATTCCCGTCCCACTTCGGCTCGAATCGCCAGAAGTACGTCTTTCAAAAATCGTGCCCTGTTCTCGGAAGTGCCACCATAGGCATCCGTCCGCGTGTTGGACAAAGGCGATAAAAATTGGTGAAGCAAACAGCCGTGCGCCGCGTGAAGTTCAATGCCATCAAAGCCTGCTTCGATACTTCTCTTTGCAGCCAAACGGTATTCTTCGACGATGCTCTTTATTTCGGCAAGAGACAGCGACTTAGGGGTCCCGTAGTAATCATCGTACGCAATAGCACTTGGAGCGACCAATTGCTTTGTTACATCAGGCGAAGCCTTCCTTCCGCCATGCGACAACTGGAGGAAGATCGGGGTGTGCTCTGCGTGAACAGCTTCTGTTATTTTGCGCAAAGGCTCCACATGTTGGTCGGTAAAAATGCCGATGTCGTTGAGAAACAGTCTGCCGTTGGCTGAGACGGCGGTCGATTCCACAATCACCAGAGACACATGCTTGGCCCTACGGCTGTAAAATTCGATATGATGGTCCGTGGCAAAACCTTCAGGAGTTCCCCGATACTGCTGCATGGGCGACATGATGAGTCGGTTTTTTAAGCGCAAGTTGCCAATGTTTATGGGTTCGTTTACGGTAAATGTCATGTTCTCATTCTCCTCTTCTGTTTATGAGTGACATTTTATGGGAGAATGCTTACAATTTACATAAGTTTTTGAAGGGATTTCAAGTCATTTACCTTACATTTTTATTTGTTTTAGGTATCCCACTTTCGAAAAATGAGGTGCTGTGCGGATGGACCAAATCGATCATAAAATTTTGACAGTGCTTCACGATAATGCCCGGATTCCCATTTCCGAGTTGAGCCGAATGATTGCGATGTCGCAGCCAGCTGTAACGGAAAGAGTGCGAAAGTTGGAGGAGCAAGGCGTCATAACCGCTTATCGGACGGAGCTTTCTCCCCAGAAGCTCGGCAAGCACACGACTGCATTTGTACTGTTTAAAACGAGTGTGTGTAAGGATTTCATTGCATTCTGCGAACTAGCACCTGAGATTGTCGATCTCTACAGGATCAGCGGGGAGTACAATTATTTGATGAAGGTGCTGACTGAGAGTACCGAGTCACTGGCTGCCTTTTTGGATACATGCCACGTTTACGGATTTTCAACGCCTTTAATTGTTCTCTCGAAACCATTCGAGAATAAAAGTTTGGTTCCAAGTACGGAGTGAAAAAACGCAATTTTTGCATTCATGAAAAATGAGTGCTAACAAATATGATCGAAGAGGTGTTCCGATGAAGGATCAAAATACCGAATCACGCAAAATTGTTGGTCAAACGGCATCGACAGGCTTCCAAGTAGGTGTACGCAGGACGATGCCCATTACCCGAGAGCAGGCATGGGCGTTTTTAACCTCGTCCGAAGGGGTGAGATTATGGCTTGGTCATGTATCGAACCTTACCTTTAGGGAGGGGGAGACCTTTATTTCCAGCGAAGGAATATCGGGTCAGTTTCGTGTTGTAAAGCCGCTCCAGCAGTTTCGTTTAAAGTGGTCGATGAAGGATTGGGAAAAGCCGTCCACCCTGCAAATCCGGCTGCTATCCGACAAGGCTGACCGAACGACAATTAGTTTTCATCAAGAGAATTTGGATCATGAGAATACACGAGAGCAAATGAAGCTTCATTGGGAAGAAGTTCTGAATGAAATCAGGCAAAAGGTCTCTTTGATGTAGAGGGAATAAAAACTTTTGAATAGACGCTGACGTCCATTGTTGAAGGGGTCAGGGCAGCAGCATCAGCCGTCCGGTGCGGCGTACTTCCTTACGTCTGGCTCGAATGTCGCTCCATTGGACGAGTCCAGCTCCAAGTGTGTGGTTCCGCGATCGTCGGTCAGCACGAGTATGCGCGAGCCGACGACAGGGACGCGGTCGGCGCTGGTGCGCATGTGCGCTGAGACGACACGAGGAGCACCGTCGACAATGTAACCTACCTCGACCGTGAACATCGGGAGATCGAAGAGCCAGCGGTTCGCGAAGCTCACGTCGGTCAGCGTCCCGGTGAATGACGAGCCCTCCACGCGGAGGCGAGCGATGTCCGTCTGACGCCGCCGGGCGTGGGCGATCGACCCGGGCAACCGCAGGAGCGTGATGGCGGCCCAGAGGGCGAAGCCGGCTCCGACGACGGCGCCGAGCTCTGGCGGGATCGTCGGCGACGTTGCGATGGCCTCGAGGTCGAATGGTCGCGACGGATCGCTTGTCAGCGTCCAGAGCAGGAGGACTCCCGCGTCTGTGACGAGTCCTCCTGAGACTGCGAGCGATACGAACAAGCCGGCGACCCTGGTCTGTCCGAACTGCTCGACCGCTCGCGAGTACACTCCGCCAGTCGCACCGATCGCGAAGAACAACAGTACCACGGCGACGCCCACCGTGACCGGATGACCGAGGAACATGCTGATCGCCGGTGTTGGCGCCAGGCCGAGCAGGGCACCGAACGGCACGGAGCCTGTCAGCGCCCACAGTGCAGCGGCTGCGAGCAGCCACGGCAGCAACGGAGCCGCGCGTCCGACGCGACGTCCCGGCAGGAGCATAGTCATCCGTCCGTCCTTGTCCGTGGTGGAGAACAGCGGCAGCGTCTCGATGTGCTCCTGCTGACCCTCCGTAGCATCCCTCATCGGCATGGCCCTCCCGAGGAAGATTCTCGCACCTCGAACGGCGGAGGGGGAGTCCCCAAGGCACGGCCGGGTCGATCAACTATAGAATGGAGGAGTTGCTTCCCTTTCTGTATTTCTTCTTCATGAATACTGTATTTGGGTACATCATTTGAAGATCTAGATATCAAGTATCCCTTTTCCATTAATCTGTCAGATATTATTCGTTCGTATTGACGCCGATTATAGTTAGCCATACACACCTTCCCCTCCATAATTTTTGTCCACTGTAAATGCCACCGTGTGTCAAAGCTGCCGATCGATGATACCTGCTTTCATATTCGTTTGGTGTAAGGAACAATCCGATCCCCCATGAAAGTCGTAAATCACTTGAGGTATATTCAAAGCTGGGATCACTGATGCGCAGTTCGTGTATAACGAGGTTATCAATAAGTTTCTCTTATCATCTTCTGATACTTTGCGGGTGGTGTCAGCGACGCTGGTACAAGCTAACGAGATCAAGCGCGGAGAGCCGTATCACAATTGATGGTACACACAATCAGAAAAAAAATAGTGTTTGATCGTAGTTATATCAGCAGATTAAGACGATAGTGATAGTAGTCCGGCGGAAAAAGGCTATAAAATAAAGCCTTTATTCGCCGCTGTTTTGTTGAACTAACGTTCTCCGTTAACTGTCTTTCCGCAAAGTAGTGTTGATCACCTGGGTATAAAAAAAGATCGGCATGATCGGTCAATGCCGCGAGCTCAAGTGCCGCCTCAAGACCCGTACATTCGGAAGTTCTTCAGTTCCTGATTTGAACATTCTCAAGCTGTAGTTTTCTAGCAGATTCGGTTATTGAATTTTTATTACACCTACGTTATATTCCATATATGAAATACTCAAGATAAGGAGTCTCTCTATGCATACATTATCGAATGTCGAATTCATGCTCCTGCAAATGATCGCGGAACATCGTCAAGCTTCCGGATACGATATTATGAAGTTAGTCGAGCAGCGAGGTTATAAAGAATGGGCGAATATCGGTACAACTTCGATTTATGCAGGATTGAAGAAACTTAGCGATAAAGGATGGATCTCGCCTGAGACATCCGACGAGAAATCCGGCAAGGGGCCAACGCCTACCCGGTTTGCCCTCACCGAAGTGGGTATACGTGAGCTGAGAAATGAAATTCTTGATAGTCTGTCGTCTACACGGGAACGTGACAACCGCTTCGATCTCGGTTTGGCCGCTTTGCCCCATATCGGGAAGGAAGAGGCCGTCATTGCTTTACGGAAACGACTGGATTTTCTTGGACAAACCTTGATAAAAATAAGACAGAAGTACGAATCACAAGGCGGAGCTAGCTTGCCGCTGAACGTAAGGGCGTTGTTCTTGCATCCATTCAGCTTAATCGAGAGCGAGCAAGCGTTCGTTAGCCGTTTAATACATGAATTATTGGAGGAGGCAAGTAGACATGGGCAAATTTATTGAAGGTTTCATTCCTTATCAAGGCGAACATTGCGAAACAACCGCCATGGGCAATTTAATGCAATATGCGGGAGTCCGCTTGTCTGAGCCGATGTTGTTCGGACTCGGGCAAGGGCTTGGATTCATATACTGGGATTCGAAGGGAATGGACTTCCCCTTCATCGGAGGAAGGATAAAACCGGATAAACTGACCGCTTATCTCGCCGAACGACTCGGCTTGAACGTCAGATATCAAGAAACCTCGTCCGTCAATAAGGCGTGGCAGAACGTCCGAAGCAGCATCGAACACGGCATTCCGGTTGGGCTTAAATTAGATGCCTATTACTTGGATTATTTTAAGAACAAAGTGCACTTCGCCGGTCACTATGCGGTACTTTACGGTTTAGATGACGAATACGCCTACATGGCGGACACCAGACAACAGGGTGGACTTGTGAAGACGCGTTTGACAAGCTTGGCCGCTGCCAGAAATGCAAAGGGACCCATGAGCTCCCGGAATCGTTCCTTTACGATCGAGCCAAGAGACGCATTGCTTCCGCTTGTTCCTGCTATACGCGAATCCTTGACCATGAATGCGCATGACTATCTGAACCCACCCATTCGGAATATTGGCAATGAGGGCATTGTTAAAATGAGCAATGAAATCTTGAAGTGGCCTTCTCGCAGCAACAATTTCGAACATGATTTATGTCTTACCGCGACGCTAATGGAGCGGGCGGGAACCGGCGGCGCTTTATTTCGGAATCTATATAGGGATTATTTGAGAGATTGTGCTGATCGGCTGGAGGACCCGAGGATCGAACAAGCCCACTGTATGTTTACAGAGATCGCTCCCATGTGGGTTAGCGTCTCTGCTTCAATCGACCATGCAGGAAGAACAGGTGATCACCAAGAGCTCGTGCATGCGTCTAAGCTGTTGCTCGAGATTGCGGATAAAGAACGCGCAGCCATGGAGCTATTGTTGTGATAGCCTTATACTTACATTGAACGCAATCATTCCTTTCGGCACGCATGCTTTTACCGAGTGTCAGCTTAAGCACCTCACACGGATTTTATTCTTGTGCAGGTCATTTATTGCTTGGACTTTCTCCCATAATTCTATTGAAATAATTTCTGGGTGTTTGCCGTTTCTTTCAGGCATTTCTTCAAATGTGCCCTTTTACCGAAGATACTATATGTGCCAGGCATACCACCAAAAAGGTAGGTCAGAATATTCCTCAAATTTAAGTAGGGCTGACTGGATTGAACAGGGAGAACGACCTCTATGGCGTTCTCCCTTTTGCTATTGATATAAAGGAACGGACTAAGGATTGAGTTTTAGCCGATCTCAGGGAGAGGTATATAGTTTCAACAAGATTTTCCATTTCCATAGTATGATTATGTTGAGAAAAGATGGAACAAGCGAAAAGGCGGGAGACAATGAACGAATTGCAGAAAGAAGCGCTGGGAGAGATGAAAACAGCCATTCATAAATGGTTTGACGAACAGGAGAATCGAAAGGACGCAGAGGAAGTGGTCTTACGCACCACGCTGCAAGTAGGCATCTTTAACTTTGTCATGCTGGATTATCGGCCGGGCAGGACTAGGGTTGACAGTTCGAAATCTGTGGGGAGTGCCGCAGGCAAAAAGTCGATGAAAGCTTCACCCTTTACGCGGGAGCAGATATTGCATGAGGTTCAGCCCCTGCTGGCGGAAATCGTAAGGGAGAGGCTGGACAAGTTGGAAACGTCGGCGTTGATCAACTACCGTTTTACCTTCCAAGGAACCTTCGCAACGATGGACGGGCTTGTGGAATTAACGGTGCTGGAAACTGTATATGAAGAGAAAAAGCGGCAGCTTCTGGAGCGAATTCAGTCCTATATGGAGGAAAAACTGGAGAAGGGCTCTTACCCGACAAACAGGCGGGAAACCTTCTTTTTGGCGCGCCATCTGCTGGATCCGTATTTATTCCCCGAACCGGAAGTCGCAAAGACGATAGCTATATTTGACCGGATTCAGGAGTTGAATAAAGAACGGGTTGAGACTCTCGCGGAGCATCGAAGAGATATCATTAGGGCTTTGACCGACTGGGCCGAGAATGTATTTTTGCCGCATTACTATGACGTCACCTGTTCCGAATACAGGACCAATGAGTATGTGATCAAGCCGGATGCTGTTTTTGAGAATAAGGATGAACCGAATCAGCCTATCGACCTTCTGTTGTACGGAGCGGTGATGATTATTCGTTACGAGCCGGACTTCAACAAATTCATGGGCCAGACTTTTCTGGAGCTGGCGAAGCAGCTTGGTAGCGGTAAAGCCGCGCGTATGCTGAAGGAGGGCAGCGACAGCTTCTCGCAAGAAGACGTCCATATGCGTCATGAATCGGTCGAATGCAAGGCTAACGATGTTTTTTCCCTCTTCACAATCGTTATTCGCAAGGAAGAAGCCGGGGCGTACGAGCGGGCGATTTCGTTTATTCTCTCCCTGCTCCGAAAGGACTTCCCGAAAAGCTATAAAATCAAGTTAAAATCTAGCGTGAGAGAGAATTTACCCATCAAGGGGCTAGCCAAATCGGACACGCACCGATTTTTTGCAAATGCTCTGGCTTATTCCGAGCTACATCCTTTATTGGAGGAATACGCTCGAGAGGCGATGAAAGAGTATGAATGGTACGAGGATACGGAAAGCGAAAGAAGCGTAATGCCGGGCAGTTATGCTGTGTTCGGGCTGGGGCTTGCGTCCGATCGGTATTTTCCGCTTGTTGAAGCTTACATGGACTCTGTGGATGATGAGCATCAGCTGGTGCATGACAAGTTCACAGTCGTTTTTGCCGAAACCTATGGCATAACGGAACGCTCGACTCCGACCTTGATCGCCTGCCTGCTACGCTCCCATGATTCGCTAAAGCTGAAGATTCAGCCGGAGCTGGAAAGCGAAGACAAGCTGTCGCTATTCGTACAGCAAATAGAGACTCTGTCGGATGACGAGGCAGAGCGGGTACTGTACCCGATCTGGGGCAAGGCGGAGAAGCTGGCTGCATTGGCTCGCAAGGCGCGGGGAACGCGCAAGGAGCTTATCATTCGTCTGCTAAAGGCAGCGGGTATAGCCTGATGGTGGCTCGGTGAAAGCGGCATTGAAACGTAGGCTTAATGGATAATTACAATGCATAAAAGAAAGGGGGAGAAGAACATGTACATAAGTAAATGGTGGGGAGATTTAATTGGCGGTTCCGATGATTCACTGGCATTAATAGACTATTTGGAACAATTGGACGCAACGGATGTGACGCTCAATCAGATTTTAAAGGACTTGGGTCTGGATGTTCTGCTTTCCGAGGGAGACTTGAAAAACGGCGGAAGTATTGGATTTGATATAAAAAATGCTAACGGCATGTTTCGAGCAGAACTTGATATTGCCTGCTCAGCTCTAATCGATCTTTCAGCCATTGTGTTGGAGTCTCAAAAATCAGGCTATGTCGATTTGCATGATTTGGATGAGGATAGGCAGCCGTGCAAACTTTATATAGATGCCTCTGAAGAAAAAAGGAACCTGCTTCGGGATGAATTGTATAAGTTTTCACGTGATCCGCTGGCTTACGAATTAGCCGAGCTTGTTCCGGCCGATGATATGAGAGAGCTTGCGGAAAAGGCAAAAATAATCGCAGATGAGCTGGTATAAGTTACATCGTTTGTGATAACGATCCTTTGAATATGGCGATGGGTCATTACAAATAAAGATGGTTGGCGTTTAAGTTTGCCAGGCAGAACACTAAGCTGGCGAGGACCATTAGAATATTAATGGAAGACGGAAGAAAGGGGCTGGTTGTGCCAGCCCCTCTTTCATTTCTTTTTCTCCAACTCCGCCTTTAATCTTGCATTCTCTTCCAACAGCTTTTGAACGTCCGGGACATCCTTACCGGAAAACCAGCCGTACAAATCGTCTCTTGCTGCATACTCCGGCAATTGATCACGAAGTACCATTTTAATGTGCCGTACATCTTCAACATAATAAGTAGGAATTTGTTCCATGACAGATTGCTTAAACTCTTGAAACTTCTGATAGTACTCAATTGCTGCGAAGTCGTATGGCTTTTGTCTTAATGCTTCATCTGTGACAACAAAAGCAAATCTAGGTTTGCCCGCTTCTCCGGCATACTCATATTCCCACTGTGTATAGCTCTTGGATTCATCAGGAAGCGTTAAACCATAGAATCCTCCGAGAATCAGGATATATACATCGGACTCGTCGATCCATCTCTTCCTAATTTTCATTGGACTTTCCTTGAAAAATTGCTCGATTCCAGCAGGGATATGACCAGCTTGAAGTACGGCTTCAACAGCGGTATGTCTTTCCTCAATAAGATCGTAGTAAGTAGACGATATGTAAATTTGCAATTTTTTTCTCATAGACCCACCCAAATTAAAGAATTAGTATAAATAGAATCTACCACTCACTCACTTTATTTTCCAGTGAAGTGAATCGTTATTTCCTGATCTGTGTTTTTTCATTCTTCAAAGACTTCTAAATTAGCCAATTTTTTTCTTTACCTTTGTTAGTTATCCAACCTATGCGAAAAGTATAAATAAAGAGTAAGGAGAAATTCGTAGAGTATTTTGGAAGAAAGCTCGGTATTGTTATTCGATACCGAGCTTATTCATTCCTATGCTCATAATTGGCAAGAGAATGCACATAGCTTATCAATAGCGGGCGCATAAGTCCTTGCTGATAAATGAGGTGGGAGGGAGACAAATGAGCAATGAAATCATAAGGAGTGAAATAGAGAGCAACCTGAAGGCCAAAGTAGCTTCTGATCCACAACTGCACAATGTCTATTTATTAATCCATTCTGATAAGCTGGATATCCACTGGCCAATAGCGGCTGGCAATACTGATGGGGGGACAGCCAACCCGAATCAACCCTATCACACGGCTAGTGTGGGCAAGGCTTTTACGGCTGTTATCGTATCGATCCTAGCAGAAAAAGGTCTCGTTACGTTTGACGACCCCATTGCCAACTATTTACCGACTGAGATTCGAAAAGATCTCCACATCTGGAAAGGAAAAGATTACACAAACGAAATTCAGATCAAGCATTTACTCAACAATACTTCTGGATTACCAGATTTCTTTGAAGAAAAGCCGAAGGGAGGGAAAGGATTCCTAGAAGAGATTCTGGAGGATTCTTCACGCTATTGGACGTCGCAAGAAACCATACAATGGTCGAAAAAGCACTTACAGCCGCACTTTGAGCCCGGGAAACGCGTTCATTATACAGACACAGGGTACAATCTGTTAGGGCTCGTGATTGAAAAGGTTACTGCCAAACCATACCACGAAGTTCTCCATGACTACATATTTAACCCCCTTCAAATGAATCACTCTTATTTATCTCAGTATTCCAATCCCGTCAGCAAAAGTGAGCATCCGGTAGCCCATCTACATTTGGACAGGATAAAAATAAACGTAGAAAACTATCGCAGCTTCAGCAGTTTTTACGCGGGAGGGCAAACCGTAAGTACAATGGAAGATCAGCTGCGTTTCATGAAAGCACTCGTCCAGAATCAGATGATTAAAAAAGAAACGCTCGAGATCATGCAGCAGTGGAACAACATGCGGATCGGCATGGATTATGGCTATGGACTCATGCGGATGCGTTTTCTTCCGTTCACGCAAAAGTATACGGGATGGGGTCACTTAGGGGCGAGTGGCAGCTACATGCTTTATTTTCCCAATAGGGAGGTATATCTGATCGGGAGCTTCAATCAGACTACGTATCAAGCAAAAGGGATGAACTATCTCTTTTTTCATGTGCTGCGCAAATTAGCGAAGGCAAAACCCCGTCAAGCTTCCAATATTGACAAGTAAACATAAATGCTTGGGAATCCAAGCATTTTTCTTTTTGCTTTTTGTTCATTTCCACTGTATATGGAAATTGAAGTAAAATAGAGGAGTAATCCTATGATTTGAACAAAACAACAAAAAAGAGGTGTGACGATGGTAGAAGAGTTGTCGAATTACCTAAAGAAATGTGACATAGAAGTGGTTGCTGCGGAGGATTTCACGGTACCTGCTACAAAGGTAGATAAGCACAGTATCTTGGTCCTACCTAGTTTTAATATATTAGAGATGATAGAAGAAGCTGTGGATGAAGAAGGATCACTCTCTGATTATGTACATAACCAGCTAGAGGAAGTTCATCATCTATCCGTAGAGGATGTCTTTCGGCGAATTGTAAAATCTCGACTTTTGTATACAGACATTTCATCCGAGCTACAAAATTTGGATGGAAAGAACTTTGAAGATATCTATCGGGCATATTCTCTGATATGGGAAGGCCAGGAGCTAATCGATGAACAACTAAGTGAAACAGAGACGGAGTCCTTTCAAATCAGTGAAGAATGGGTACAGGATCGATTAGAGGATGACGCCTTGATTGTCCTGGAATTGCCGCTAGCATCTGGTTATGAAGCGCCGTTGTGGATTCCAATGGGCGGCTTTAATGAATGCCCATTGCCCGTTTACCAGTCCGTTATCGTAAAGCACTGGCAGGAGGTATATGGGATCAGGATTCTCGCTGTGACAGAGGACGCTTGGATTTTTCAAGCCGGTTCAAGACCACAGACCTACCAGGAGGCCCTAAAGCTGGCACAAGAGCATTTCATCTTTTGTCAGTACGTCTTGGATGAGTTTCCTTCCTTAGGGCATTATGCCGATTATTTGATGAAACAGGATGTGTGGTTTTTTTGGTGGGATTAGCTCGCCATATTCCTGAAATATCTCCCGTGTTCCTACAATAAACATAACAAGATACCAAAGAACACTGGGGGAAGGAATGAGCAAATCATGCCTCAAGGAATACATGATGTGGAGCTGAACCTGCCCATCGGGGCGGTATGGCAGTTTGTGAGTATAGTGGAGAATTGGGTTCCACTGGTACCTGGCTACATCAGCCACGAGGTAATCAATGAACGTCGTGTCGCTTGGACGTTTACAGGCGAAATCGGCATCATGAAGAAAACGATCAGCCTGCAAGTGGATATCACTGAATGGACTCCGCCAACTGAGGTGAGGTTCAACCTGACAGGGATCAGCGGGAATTTTACCGGAGAGGGTTATTTCAAAGCGAAGGCACTGGGTGAGGCGCGGACGAAAATGACGGGGTGTCTGGATATCACCGCCCATGGTGTGAAGGGCCCCATGATCAATTCCATTCTAAAATCCAATCTTCCGAAGACAACGAGGGAGCTCGTGGAGGCTATTGGAAAACGTATAACGAAATAGCATCCTTGCCACCAAAACGAAAACACGCCAGCTCGGCGTGTTTTTTTGTGTCATGCACGTTTTGGGAGATAATAAAGGCATTCAAGCGGAATAAGGAGTTCAAAGAGGAAGTGAAGGATTATCACAAGTCGAAAGGAACATTGCCATTTCCGATCAATCAGCCTTTACCTTATGATCTGATCAGGAAAATCGGCCAATACCGAGTATCGAGCAACTTGAAAAAAGCAGAGAGTAAATCACAAAGTCGGCGGAGTTGACGCTTAGAGACGGCGATCCTTATAATTTCTTTATGACAATTCCAATTGTAACCACCAAACTGTATATGCCCCCGCCACGGTTGAAGACCGTTACCCGTCATCGACTGATCGAGCAGTTAAACGAGGGGCTAAACCGTAAACTGACGGTCATTTCAGCACCAGCAGGCTCCGGGAAAACGACACTTGTCAGTAAATGGCTCGCTAGCGGTGATCGACCCTTCGCCTGGATTTCCATGGATGAAGGGGATAATGACCCTGCGTGTTTTCTTACATATCTCTTCACAGCTCTACAAAACATTGACCCGAATATTGGAGCGGGCATATTTCCTTTGCTCCATTCCCCTCAACCTCTACCACTCGAATCGATGATCACGACTCTGCTTCATGAAATAATCGCAGTACCCAACCCTTTTGTTCTAGTCTTCGATGATTACCACGTATTGAAAACGGGGCCACTCGATGCTGTCATCTCATTCCTGCTTGAACGCATGCCACCGCAAATACATCTGGTAATTGCGACCCGTGAGGAACCGCGTCTGCCTATCGCTCGGTTACGTGTGCGGAACCAATTGAATGAAGTACGCGCGTCCGATTTGCGCTTTACCTACTCGGAAGCAGCAGAATTTCTGGAGACAGTGATGGGTTTAGAGCTATCACCGGAAAACATCGCTCTGCTCGAAGCCCGCACAGAAGGCTGGATTGCGGGTCTACAGTTAGCGGCTCTTTCCATGAAAGAACAAATAGATATCGCAACCTACCTTCGATCTTTTTCCGGCAGTCACCATTTTATCCTTGACTATCTGGTGGAAGAAGTACTTACCCAGCAATCTGCAAGCATTCAAGCATTCTTGCTGCATACATCCATCCTCGCCCGATTGTCCGGTCCTCTTTGTGACGCCATTTTTGGCGAAAGTGGTATCGGTTCAGGTTCAGGCCAGGAAACGTTAGAATTCCTCGAACGAGCCAATTTGTTTATCGTTCCGCTGGACAGCGAGCGGCGTTGGTACCGCTATCACCATCTTTTTGCTGATTTACTACGGCAGAGGCTCCATCAGCGTTTTTCATCGACAACAGGAGAGGGCGAACGTATTCTCGCAGAATTACATACCCGAGCAAGCATTTGGTATGAAGACACTGGTCTGGAGATGGAAGCTTTTTACCATGCAGTGGCCGCCAATGATACATCACGAGCAGCGCGACTGGTTGAGGGAGAGAGGATGCCGCTGCTCTTTCGTGGAGGGGTAATCCCAGTACGGAACTGGCTGGAGTCGTTATCACACGAGGAGTTGGATGCAAGACCCGCGCTGTGGGTGATGTACGCCTCTGCCTTGCTGATGACTGGTCAAGTGACTGGCGTTGAATCAAAATTGGTAGCCGCTGAAAAAGCATTACAAGGTTTGAAACAAGAGGCCAGGTCCAGAGATACTCTTGGGCATATCGCTGCTATACGCGCCACATTGGCTGTGAGCAAGCATCAATCAGAGGACATCATGGCCGAGGCCAAGCGAGCTTTAGAGTACCTGCATCCTGACAACTTGCCAGTTCGCACAGCCACTACTTGGTCGCTGGGGTATGCTTATCACCTTCAAGGGAATCGTATCGCAGCCAGTAAGGCTTACCAGGAGGCATTATCAAACAGTGAGAAGATTGGCCATGTCATGATCACCATGATGGCCACGATTGGACTAGCGAAGCTACAAGAGGCAGATAATCAGCTCCATATGGCGGCTGAGACTTATCAGCATGTACGAAAATTGGCTGGTTCTCCTCCCTTACCAGCTGCTTGTGAATCGCATCTAGGCCTGGCCCGGATTTTTTATGAATGGAACGACCTGCGTACAGCGGAACATCATGGTCAACAGTCCATTCAATTAGCACGTCAGCTGGAACAAACGGACAGAGTCGTGGCAACGCAGGTGTTTCTCGCTAGACTGAAGCTAGCACAAGGAGACGTTAGTGGAGCGGCTGCCATGATTGCAAATGCTGAGCATGTTGCTCGCAAGCATGGCTTTATCATGCAGATGCCTCCTATTGCCGAAGCACAAGTCCTTCTATTACTTCAGCAGGACAACCTGACAGCGGCAGCCCGATTGGCACAGAAGCACGACCTTCCCCTGCTCCAAGCCCGTGTACTTCTGGCACAGGGAAATACGTCCGCAGCACTTGCGGTGCTCGAACCATTACTCGAGCAGGCAAGGGCAAAACAGTTAGAGGATGAACGACTCAAGATCATGCTTTTACTAGCGGTTGTTCTGCATACGCATGGTGATCAAGCAAAAGCTGCGCAAATGGTGAAAGACGCTTTGGTAATAGCGGAGCCGGGTGGCTTCATTCGTACATTTGTCGACGAAGGTATCCCGATGAAAAGGTTATTGTGTGATGCGGAAGTCTATGAAACGATGCCACGTTATAGAGAAAAGCTACTTGCGGAGTGGAAAGAGGAAGAGCCGAAAAGGGAAGGAGGCAATTCGAATCTGCCCCACCATGTTGATTCCCTGATCGAGCCACTTAGTGAGCGAGAGCTTGAAATTTTGCAGCTCATCGAAAAAGGATTATCGAATCGTGACATTGCCCAGCAGCTGTTCCTCGCACTCAGTACGGTGAAAGGGCACAACCGGAATATCTTTGACAAGCTGCAGGTACAGCGGCGTACGGAAGCAGTTGCACGGGCTCGCCAGTTGGGCTTGCTGTAAATTTCAAAACAATACTTAAGTATCTGTATAGCAATACCGTGCTCCCGCTATACTCATGGCAAAGTACAGGTTAGGAGGATGTCAATGAGAGCCGTGGTATGCACGAAATACGGATCACCAGATGTTTTGGAGCTAAGAGAAGTAGAGAAGCCTAGACCTAAGGATAATGAAATCTTGATAAAAGTTCATGCAACAACAGTTACATCTGGAGACTGTAGAATACGAGCCTTCAAAAGTCCGTTCTTGCTCTGGATTCCCATGCGCCTTGTGCTCGGTCTCACCAAACCGCGAAATCCTATTCTCGGTGTCGAGCTATCTGGGGAAGTCGAAGCGATCGGAAAACATGTAACGCGATTTCAAAAAGGCGACCACGTCTATGCATTAAGCGGGATGCGATGCGGGGCGCATGCGGAGTACATCAGTCTGAAGGAAAACGCAATCGTGGGGTTAAAACCGACAAACGTAACACATGAAGAAGCCGCCGCGATTCCTTTCGGGGGAACGACCGCCTTGCATTTTTTTCGAAAAGGAAAGCTGCAAAAGGGACAAAAAGTGCTGATCTACGGGGCTTCTGGATCGGTAGGGACATCCGCGGTACAGCTTGCCAAGTATTTTGGGGCTGAGGTGACAGCAGTGTGTAGTTCTGCCAATTTAGATTTGGTGAAATCGTTGGGAGCCGATAACGTCATCGATTACACGAAAGAAGATTTTACGAAAAAAGAAGAGCGGTATGACATTGTATTTGATGCGGTTGGGAAAGTAACGAAGTCCCATTGCATAAAAGCACTGGCGCCGGACGGGTTATTCCTAACAGTGGATGGGCAAGGGATTGCAAAGGTGCGAACGGAGGATTTGGATTTTCTTAAAGAGCTGATGGAGGCAGGGCAGATAAAAGCGGTTATTGATAGACGTTATTCGCTGGAACAAGTATCGGAGGCACATAAGTATGTGGAGACAGGGCGGAAGAAGGGGAATGTCGTGATCAAGGTTAGAACATGATGAAATTGTGCCAAAATGAAAGACAAAGGGGGCAACTCTTGTTCAAAGAAAATAATGTTTTAGACTGACTTTCGGACATTAC